>JAVBXO010000189.1 GCA_030824535.1 Azonexus sp.
AGCACATAGGGGGCAAAACCGGCGCGCTCGTAGGAGGCCAGCGCCCGTTCGTTGTTCGACAATACTTCCAGCGTCAGTTTGCAGCAACCGAGTGCAAGTGCCCGCTGTTCGGCCCAGCCGAGCAAGGCCTGGCCGATGCCCTGGCCGCGATGGCCGGCACGGGTCACGATGTCGTGAATATTGAGCAGGGGCTTGGCGGCGAAGGTCGAAAAGCCGGCGAAGCAGTTGATCAGCCCCACCGCTTCATCGCCGATGAAGGCGATGGCGCCGTGAAAGCCCGGCAATCCGGCCAGTTCGCGCCCGAGATTTTGCTTGGCGTAATCGCTCAGACCCGTGCCACCGCCCATCGGGTCCTGCGCGTAGTGGTCGAGCAGATCCAGCCAGGCGGCGGAAATGGCCCCGTTTTTGAGGTCGACCGCAAAAATGCGCAATTCCGTCGGCACACTCATAAGCCCAACTCACCCCACAAGGCGTCAACCCGCTTTTTGACGTCGTCGTCCATGACAATCGGCCGCCCCCATTCGCGATTGGTTTCGCCCGGCCATTTGTTGGTCGCGTCCAGGCCCATCTTCGAGCCCAGGCCGGCAACCGGGCTGGCGAAATCGAGGTAGTCAATCGGCGTGTGGTCGACCAGCGTGGTATCGCGCGTGGCGTCCATGCGCGTGGTCATCGCCCAGATCACTTCCTTCCAGTCGCGGATGTCGATGTCGTCGTCGACGACGATGATCGTCTTGGTGTACATGAACTGGCGCAGGAAGGACCAGATGCCGAACATGATGCGCTTGGCGTGGCCGGGGTAAGCCTTCTTGATGCTGACAATCGCCATGCGGTACGAGCAGCCTTCCGGCGGCAGGTAGAAATCGACGATTTCGGGGTACTGCTTCTGCAACAGCGGCACGAAAACTTCATTGAGCGCGACGCCGAGGATCGCCGGTTCGTCGGGCGGTTTGCCGGTGTAGGTGCTGTGGTAGATCGGGTTCTTGCGCATGGTCATGCGCTCGATGGTGAACACCGGGAATTCGGCCTGCTCGTTGTAATAGCCGGTATGGTCGCCATACGGCCCTTCGAGCGCCATTTCGCCGGGATGAATCACGCCTTCGAGGACGATTTCTGCCGTCGCCGGCACTTGCAGCGTCGAGCCAATGCATTGCGTCAGCTCGGTCTTGCCGCCGCGCAACAGGCCGGCGAACTGGTATTCCGACAGCGAATCCGGCACCGGCGTCACGGCGCCGAGGATGGTCGCCGGATCGCAGCCGAGCACCACCGCCACCGGGAAAGGCTGGCCGGGATGAGCCAGTTGATGTTCACGAAAATCCAGCGCGCCGCCGCGATGCGCCAGCCAGCGCATGATGACCTTGTTCGGCCCCAAAACCTGCTGACGGTAGATGCCAAGATTCTGCCGGCTCTTGTGCGGCCCGCGCGTAACGACCAGGCCCCAGGTGATCAGCGGCGCAACATCGCCCGGCCAGCAATGCTGGATCGGCAGGCGCGAAAGATCGACATCCTGGCCTTCCCAGACGATTTCCTGGCATTTTGCGGTCGACACCATTTTCGGTGCCATATTCAAAACCTGCTTCAGGATCGGCAGCTTGTCCCAGGCATCCTTGAAGCCTTTGGGCGGCTCGGGTTCCTTGAGGTAAGCGAGCAATTTGCCGACTTCACGCAGCGCCTGTACCGATTCCTGGCCCATGCCCAGCGCCACGCGTTTCGGCGTGCCAAAGAGATTGGTCAGCACCGGCATGCTGTGGCCCTTGGGCTTTTCGAACAGCAGCGCCGGGCCGCCAGCGCGCAGCACGCGGTCGCCGATTTCGGTCATTTCGAGGTAAGGATCAACCTCGACACCGATGCGCCTGAGCTCACCGGTGTTTTCCAGTTGCGACATGAAGTCGCGCAAATCGCGATATTTCATTGCACGCGGTAAGAGGCGTGGCAGGCAACGCAGCTGCCAGTCAGCTTGGGCAACATCGCCAGCGCCTTGTCGCGGTCGCCGGTCTTGGCGACGCTGGCGAATTCGCTGGCGGCCTTGTGGCCGTCAACGCCCATGGCGTGCATGGCGGCTGGCATTTGCGGGCCGGGGCGCGCTTCCGCTGCGGCCAGCCGATGTTTGCCCATGGCCGAAACACCGAGCTTGGCTTCGGCAATTTCACCGGCGATGGCGGGTTGACCAGCGGCCAGCATGTTCAGCACTTCATGCAGGGCGACCAGGTTGTCGCGCATTTCCTGGCTCAGCGTCGCTTGCGCCTGCGGCGTGAAACGCACGGCTTCACGGCTATCCTCGGCCACTGCTGCGGTCGACACCAGAAAAAGGGCAAAAATCAGTTTTTTCATTTGATCAGCTTTCAGTAAATGAGGAAATCAACAGCAATACCGGCAAAAATTGCCGCACCAACCCAGTTGTTATGCAAAAAAGCCTTGAAGCAGGCCATCCGCTCACGACCGCGTATCCAGAAAAAATGCCTGACCATGATCGCCGCCGCGACGCCCAGGCCGCCGGCAAAGGCCAGGCCCAGGCCGCGCTGCAGGCCAACGCCGCCGATGATCGCCAGCGTTAGCGTATAGCACAGCATGATTGCCGCAATATCAAAGCGGCCAAAGGTAATCGCCGAGGTCTTGATGCCGATTTTCAGATCATCGTTACGGTCGACCATCGCGTATTCGGTGTCGTAAGCCACGGCCCAGAAGACATTGGCCAGCAACAGCCACCAGGCTTCGGCCGGCACGCTGTCAAGCTGCGCGGCGTAGGCCATCGGGATGCCGAAACCGAAGGCAATGCCGAGATAGGCCTGGGGAATGGCGAAGAAACGCTTGGTAAAGGGATAACTGGCCGCCAGAAAAACCGCCGGCACCGACAGCGCGATGACCAGCGGCTTGCCCAACAGCAGCACCAGCACGAAAGCACACAGGCAAAGGAAGACGAACAGCGCCAGCGCTTCCTTCGTCGTCACCTTGCCGGCTGTCAGCGGCCGTTCCTTGGTCCGTTCGACATGCTTGTCGAAATCGCGGTCGGCGTAATCATTGATCACGCAGCCGGCCGAGCGCATCAACACCGTGCCCAGACCAAAGACCACGACGATCAGCCATTGCGGCCGGCCGTCGGCCGACAACCACAAGGCCCACAGCGTCGGCCAGATCAGCAACAAAATGCCGATGGGCTTAT
>JAVBXO010000188.1 GCA_030824535.1 Azonexus sp.
GGCGCGCTCAAGACCGTGCGAGACCTATTCCAGTATCTCACGCAAAGGAAAAGCTGGCTGGCATCGCCGCCCACGGCTGCAGGCGGTTTCTTGCGATCCGCGCCGGGGCAGAACCGGGCGGACTGCCAGGTCCATGTCGTGCCGCTCGCCTATCGCGACCATGCGCGCGACTACAAGCTGATGACGAAATGGGGCTATACGATCATTCTCAATATTGGGCGCCCAAAGAGCCGCGGCTGGGTTGCCTTACATGACTCAAACCCCGAATCCGATCCCAAGATGGACCTCAATCTCTTGAGTCATCCCGACGACCTCAAGACGTTGCGCAATGCCTTCCGTGTCGTGCAGGAGATCCTGCATTCGGATCGCATGAAGGCGATGATGAAACGGCCTCTCTATCCTGACCGCTACCTTGAAACTGATGAAGAGATCGACGCCTATATCCGGGCAGAAGCCAATCATGCTTATCATCCGGTGGGAACATGCAAGATGGGCACCGACGAGATGGCGGTGGTCGACAACCGCCTGCGCGTTCACGGCCTCGCAAATATCCGCGTGGCCGATGCCTCGATCATGCCATCAGTCGTCAACGGCAACACCAATGCAACCTGCATCATGATCGGCGAGAAAGCCGCCGACATGATCCGGCACGATAATATGAGCAGCAAGAATAGCATCGCAGAATATTGAATTGGACGATTGGATCAATGCTGCAGACACAGATGCTTACGAAAAGAAGTCCGGAGAGGCCTATCGCATGTCAGTTTATTATGTGTCGACTGCGCCATTGTGGGCGAGCGCCTTAGAGGAGCGCGGCTGATGGACGTCCGTACGCAAATACGTCGCGCCGCACGTTATTTCGCCCAGCAAGAGGCTCTCGTTCACGGCCACAGGCGGTTGACTTTCTCGGAAGCCTGGTTGCGCGGCGTGAAGCTCGCAAATGCTCTTGCGGAGTGCGGCCTTCAACCGGGTGACCGGATTGCTACGCTGGAGAAGAACTCCATCGAGGCCGCCGACATCATACTGGCGGCTGCCATTGGAAACTATACGCGTGTTCCTCTCTATGCGCGCAACCGATGTGAAGCGCACGCCCATATGATCGCGAGTACCGGATCTCGGTTGGCGCTGGTCGATGAGGCATTGGCTTCGGAGTTGGCGGGGCTGGATGCCCAAGCTCCGACGCTTGAGCGGATCATTATCCGCGATCACAACTATGAGAATTGGTTGGCGACAGCCTCGGACCGGGATCCTGATCCCGTCGTCGCGCCGGAGGACTATTGTGTCATCCGCCACACCGGCGGCACGACGGGCAAACCCAAGGGCGTTGCCTATCGGCACCGTTCATGGATGACGATCTCCGCCGCATTTTTCAGCATCGGCCCCCAAGTGGCTCCAGGGGATGCCATTCTGCATGTCGGCCCGTTGTCCCATGCATCGGGCTTCCTGTTCGTGCCGGCCTGGTATTGCGGCGCCCGCAACGTGATGATGGACGGCTTCGATCCAGCGTCCTTTCTTGACACTCTCGAGCAGGAACGGATCAGCCATGCCTTTGTAGCCCCCACCATGCTCAATGCCATAGTGCATCACGACGGGGCATATGGCCGCCACTTTCCGAATTTGAAGTTTCTGCTGAGTGCTTCAGCGCCGATCTCCGAGCCGACGCTTCGCAAGTCGTGCCAGATATTCGGGAATCATGTTCTTCATTCGGGCTATGGACAGACCGAAATCCTGCCCATCGCGTCTATGGGGCCCAACGAGTGGTTCGGCGAATTTGAAGGTTCTGCCCCAATTCGGGCGGTCGGACGTCCCATGAGTGGCGCCGATATCGAAATCCGTAACGAGGACGGAAAGGTGCTGGGACCAAACGAGCCCGGCGAGATCGTCGCACGGTTCGAAAATGGCCAGATGGAGGAATTCTGGAACGATCCGGAGGAAACCGCCCGGCGCATGGAAGATGGCTGGGTCAAAACCGGCGATGTCGGCATGATCGACACAAACGGATTTTTGTATCTGCTCGATCGCAACAACGACATGATCGTGTCAGGCGGCTTCAATATCTATCCCACCGAAATCGAAAACGTAATTGCCGACCATCCCGGTGTACTCGAGGTCGCGGTCTTTGGCGTGCCCCATGAAAAATGGGGTGAAACGCCGCTTGCAATGGTGCGTGTCAAGCCCGGAGCACAAATCACGGAGACCGAGATAATAGATTTGGTGCGCCAGCGTCTGGGCTCCGCAAAAAAGCCAAGCAAGGTCGTTTTTACCGCCGAGCCACTGCCGTTGAGCAATGTCGGAAAGGTGCTTCGTTCAAAGCTTCGAGAGCCCTATTGGGCGGGCCAGGACCGGCGCATTTCGGGGGCATGACCGACGCAGCCATCCTAGCCACATCCTCTATTCCGGTGACCGCCTGCCGGCGCGCGGGAGACTGCAATGGACTATGAATACATCCTGGTTGAGCAACGCGGCCCAGCGCTTTGGGTGACCCTCAACCGGCCGGCAGCGTTGAACAGTCTGTCGTTGGCTTTGGCCGAGGAACTCGCCGCAGCGATCGAGGCAGCGGAAGCAGATGCGACGGTGCGCGCTTGCATTCTTACCGGCGCCGGACGGGCGTTTTGCGCTGGCGCGGATCTGCTCGCAATTGGCGATGGAACAGGCGGACAAACTCTCGCCGAACGCTTAAATCTGTTTCTGCCGCGGCTCGGTCAGGCTTTTAACAGGATCGAGACGTCGCGCCTTCCGATAATTGCGGCGGTCAACGGCCTTACGCTCGCCGGCGGCTTGGAACTGGTGTTGTGCTGTGATCTCGTCATTGCCGCGCACCCGGCCAGATTTGGCGACGCCCATGCAAATTACGGCCTGTTGCCCGGCGGTGGAGGGTCGGTTCGACTCCCTAGGAAGATCGGCGAAGCGCGTGCGAAACATCTGATGATGACCGGCGGGACCATCTCGGCTGCCGAGATGAAGGAAGCCGGACTCGTGACCCAACTGGTTGCTCCCGAGGATCTCATTGCGGCAGCGCAAGCGCTGGTAGAATCTCTTGCAGAAAAGAGCCGGCCAGGGCTCGCCTACATGAAGCAGCTAGTCCGCGCTGCGCAGGATAGCTCGCTCGAAGTCGGGCTGCGTCAGGAACTCGAAGCCATGGCTGCTTACG
>JAVBXO010000408.1 GCA_030824535.1 Azonexus sp.
CTGCAGCAGAGAAACGAGATTATGAAGAACTTCTTAATCCCCGTCAAGCTTTTTCTTCAAAATTATTTTCCAACAACTCGAAGAACCAACCCGACTTCCCTCGCCTTTCGGCTTCCCCCCCGAAGCGCCTTAACTACCAGCGCTGCAGAAGAGGGGCGCATTATAGACCCTAATTCAGAGACGTCAAGAGGTTGACGGCACTTTATTGAGAGATTCGAGATTACACCCTCTTTTTTCACAAACAAGGAAACATCTCCGCGCTATTCACTCCACGAAAAAACGCCTGATTTTTGCGGTTAACCGCAAAAATCAGGCGTTTTTCAAATTAACCGCCAGGATCAGGTGTTCTGCACCACGATATTCGGGAACTTCGAGCTCATGTCCTTGGCTTTTTCGCCGACTTTGACGGCGATGCGGCGGGCGATGGCGCGGTAGATTTCGGCGGTGCGTGAATCCGGGTCGCCGACTACGGTCGGCTTGCCTTCATCGGCCATCATGCGGATCGACATTTCCAGCGGCAGGCTGCCGAGGAATTCGACGCCGTAGTCCTGACACATTTGTTCGCCGCCGCCGTGGCCGAAGATGTGTTCTTCGTGGCCGCAGTTGGAGCAGATGTGGATGCTCATGTTTTCGACGATGCCGAGAATCGGAATATTGACCTTTTCGAACATCTTGAGGCCCTTGCGCGCGTCGATCAGCGCGATGTCCTGCGGCGTGGTGACGATGACGGCGCCGGTGACCGGCACTTTCTGCGACATCGACAATTGCACGTCGCCGGTACCCGGCGGCATGTCGACGATCAGATAATCGATGCCACCCCAGTTGGTCTGGCCGAGCAGCTGGTCGAGCGCTTGGGCGACCATCGGGCCGCGCCAGACCATCGGTGTTTCGACATCGACCATGAAGCCGATGGAATTGGCCTTGATGCCGTAGGCTTCGAGCGGCTCCATGGTCTGACCATCCTTCGATTCCGGCTGCTGGCCGGCAAGGCCAAGCATTTGCGGCTGCGAGGGGCCATAGATGTCGGCGTCGAGGATGCCGACGCTGGCGCCTTCCTGGGCCAGGGCCAGGGCGAGGTTGACCGCTGTCGTCGACTTGCCGACACCGCCTTTGCCGGAAGCGACGGCGATGATGTTCTTGACGCCCGGCATCAGCTTGACGCCCAACTGCACCGAATGAGCGACGATCTTGCTATAAACATTGGCCGAAATATTGCCAACGCCCGGCACGGTCTTGACCGCGGCGATGACCTGCTTGCGAATGCCGTCAATCTGGGTTTTCGCCGGGTAACCCAGCTCGATGTCGAAGGCGACATCGGCGCCGTCGATTTTCAGATTCTTGAGTGCCCGGCCGCTCACGAAATCCTTGCCGGTATTGGGGTCGACCGCAGCACTCAGTGCAGTCTTGATTTGCTGTTCGGAAAAACTCATGGAAACTCCACTGGTAAGAAGGTCGCCGGAATACCCGACAAATTTTGTACAGTATAACTCAAGCACCAACAGCTGCCAGCCCCGACGAGCAAGCCGCGTGCCACACATTTATAACGGATTGCCGCGAGATTGCCGCCAGGACAGGCATCGGTGCTACCGGCAGCCGCACATTATCAAGGCTTTGCCGTTTGGCAACAGCGGCTTGCGTTAAAATCCTTCCTTTGCCGCAACGCCCAAGAATTGCTCAGACCCATGACCCAGCCAGCACGCCGCCGAATTCTCGTCACTTCCGCCCTGCCCTACGCCAATGGCGCCATCCACCTCGGCCACCTGGTCGAATACATCCAGACCGACATCTGGGTGCGTTTCCAGAAAATGTCCGGCAACGAATGCTGGTATGTCTGTGCCGATGACACACACGGCACGCCGATCATGCTGCGCGCCGAAAAGGAAGGCATCACGCCGGAACAACTGATTGAACGCGTGCATGGCGAGCATTACCGCGATTTTTCCGGTTTCGGCGTCGGCTTCGACAACTATTACAGTACCCATTCCAGCGAAACCCGCCATTACGCCAACACCATCTACGGCCGCCTCAAGGAAGCCGGGCTGATCGAAGTGCGCACCATCGAGCAGTATTTTGACCCGGTCAAACAGCTCTTTTTGCCGGACCGCTTCATCAAGGGCGAATGTCCGAAATGCCACGCCAAGGATCAGTATGGCGACAATTGCGAAAGCTGCGGCGCGGCCTACGCCCCGACCGACCTGATCGAACCCTTCTCGGCGATTTCCGGCGCCAAGCCGGAACTGCGCAATTCCGAACACTATTTCTTCAAGCTCTCCGACCCGCGCTGCGAAGCTTTCCTGCGCCAGTACACCGGCCGCGACAATGGCGTGCTGCAGGCCGAAGCCGCCAACAAGATGCAGGAATGGCTGGGTTCGCCGGGCGAAAACAAGCTGACCGACTGGGATATTTCGCGCGATGCGCCGTATTTCGGTTTTGAAATCCCCGATGCGCCGGGCAAGTATTTCTACGTCTGGCTCGACGCGCCGATTGGCTACATGGGTTCCTTCCAGAACCTGTGCAATCGCCAGGGCCTGAATTTCGACGATTTCTTCAAGCCCGATGCCAGCACCGAGCTCTATCACTTCATCGGCAAGGACATCCTCTACTTCCACGCGCTGTTCTGGCCCGCTGAACTGCAGCACGCCGGTTACCGCACGCCGACCAAAATTTTCGCCCACGGCTTTTTGACGGTCGACGGCGCCAAGATGTCGAAATCGCGCGGCACCTTCATCACCGCGCAAAGCTTCCTCGAACACGGCCTCAACCCGGAATGGCTGCGCTATTACTTCGCCGCCAAGCTATCGGCGACGATGGAGGACATCGACCTCAACTTCCCCGACTTCACGGCGCGCGTCAATAGCGACCTGGTCGGCAAGTACGTCAATATCGCCAGCCGCTCGGCCGGTTTCATCGCCAAGCGCTTCAATGGCCAGCTCGCCCCGGCCGCTGCCGACCTGCCGGCAATCAAAGCCATCCAGGAAGCCGCGCCGCGCATCGCCGAGCTGTTTGAAGCCCGCGAATTCGGCAAAGCCGTGCGCGAAATCATGGCTCTGACCGACGCCGCCAACCAGTACGTCGACAGCGTCAAGCCCTGGGAACTGGCCAAGCAGGAAGGCAAGGAAAGCGAACTGCACGCCGCCTGCA
>JAVBXO010000043.1 GCA_030824535.1 Azonexus sp.
GTTGCCATGTAATAGACCCCCGGGCGATCAATATCAAATTTTTCTCTGGTCAGTTCATTCCTGGCTTTCCCGATGGCCGTGACGCTTAGTTGCTTGATCCCCAGTGGAATGGCAAATGCAAGAATGCTGTTCGATTGCTCGGGGAAGCGAGCGTGCATTCGATAGCGCTTTTGCGAATGACCAAGGACTATCGAATCGATCAGTGTTTTTCCGGCAAATCCGACCAATACAACCGCAAAGCCCTGCGGAATCTCGTCATTGATTTGTAGAGGGTGTGGGAATAGCTCAAAGCCATCTGGCAGGATGACAGGTGCCTCAATTCTTTCGTCGCCTCGAAATGATTTGTGTGAGTACGGATGCAAGACAGGGGCGCCCTTGCGGTTCGTGCCTACCTTGGCAATGATCATTCCCTGGCCGCCAACCCAGAGATGAGGGCCGCAACTGAGGTTTAAAACTTGCAGGCTTATTTCGTCGCCGGCTTTAACCCTTGTGTCAGATGACTCGATAATTCGAATTACCGTTGCGCTTCCCGTCACGGTCACCTTGGGTGGCCCATCCTCTATTTTCGATATGGAAATTATTGCGATCAAATCTGCTTCCGACTCCGGACTGGGAATCATTTTGAAGAACAAGTCCCTGTCGTCCCCCAGGCATGCATGGGCATGAGAGTGGCCGAGTAGAAAACAGAAAGCCAATGCCAGGAAGTAACGCATGTCGTATCTCCAATAACTGCTAATTTGCCGAATTCGATTTATTCGGGATTGAAATCCAGGTGGACGGTTGCCGCATGAACTGCTTGCATGTCGGCTGGTCGGTCTGGGGCGATGTTCTGAATGCATTTGCAAGTCTGAATGGCAGCCCTGTAGGTCGGGTTAGCCCGCAGGGCGCACCAGCCACCGCCGCAAAGGTCGGGTTACGCTGCGCTAACCCGACCTACTTGCTCAAACAGTCCTCGCCGACTGCCCCCGACCCGCCTCCGTTGCTCGGCGCTCCAGATGGGGACCCCGGAAGAACGTCACGGTGTAGAGGTCTGCCGCGGTGGTTTTGGCCTGTTTTTTGCGGTCGACCGCAAAAACGGGGCAATTTTCGGAAAGCGGCCCATGTCCGTCATTCCCGCGCAGGGGGGAATGCAGTTTGTTGTTGAACGACTTGGGAGGGGCGGCCTCGCGGGACGAGATTTTCAGGATTTGGAAATCAAAAAATGCGTGATTGCAAGATCTGCCCCTGAACGTATGACTTCGACTATTTGCACCATTGTTTTTCACAGGGAATGCCGTCGTTGTTTCCATCCATCTTGACCCCCGGGCAATTTTTCAAGAAGAAAGTGGCTTCTTGGCAGGATGTCATTTGGGAGCAGTATGTTCGGCCGTCGCACTTGAACTGCTGTGAAGTAATTGTTTCTGCAGCGGGACTACGCGGACGTGCGGGTTCGGTCGAAGCCTGGGCGCTAGCCAAAGCGACGTGTTGGCCTTGATACTTTGCGTAGCCCTGCCAGCCGATAGCGACAAGGATTGCGATAAGAATGAGTTTTTTCATAGATCGGGTGACTCGAAAGTTCTAACGTTTGAATTAAACGGAATTGTCGTCGCATAAGCTAGCTGGCTGGCTGCCGCATAGTTTGGCAAAGGCGACATCCTGTAAGCCTCTCCAATCCTGCCATCCAGCCGATTTGCCAATTCATTCACGAAAATAAATGGCCGTCATGTACGGCACATTGCCAAAAGCCGATGGATTGTGCCACCAACATTGCCCAGCGTCATGCGGAGACTCTTTGCTCAGTGTCTGCTTTGAGCAGCTTTTCCTGTCTCCGTCAATAAAGCGCACCTCAAAAAATCCCGCCCAACAACCTCAAAGACTCGCCCACCGCGCCAGCGTCTCGCCAAAAAAAGCCGTCGCGATCAGCGCCAGCGGCGGAATCAGCACAAAAGTGCTGACGACGCGTTTGATGAAGGGGTGGGCGAGGTGGGTGCCGATGAAGTTGCGGGCGACCAGGGTGCCTTTGAGCCAGATGATGGCGGCGACCAGGGCCGGTAGCCAGGTGGCGCTGCGGAACCACTCGCTGAGAGCGAGGCCGAGCAGGGTCAGGGTGATGAGGAGTAGCCAGCTTGCGGTCAACTGCCGGAATTGGTCTTTTTTCGGCGGGTTCATGCCAGCACGTAGAACAGCGGGAAGATGACCAGCCAGATGATGTCGGTGGCGTGCCAGTAGCTGGCCAGCGCTTCGAGGCCGCTGTGGTCGTCGGCGTCATAGCCGTGGCAGAGCAGGCGGATGAGGACCCAGACGATGCCGAGGATTCCCCAGGTGGCGTGGACCAGGTGGTTGAAGGTCAGGTAGTAATAGACGGTGAAAAAGATGCCGCTGTTGCCGTCGATGCCGTGCGCCAGGTTCCACTGGATTTCGAGCAGTTTGGCGACTGGGTAACCCAGCGCGATCAGCAGTCCGGCGCTTAGCCATGCCACCGAGGCGCGCTGGCGATTGCTGCGGATGGCATTGACCGAGCAGGCGATGCAGTAGCTGCTGCTGATCATCAACAGCGTGATCGAGGTGCCGGCGAGTACCGAGAGGCGCTGGGCGCCGTCATGAAAGGCGGCGGGGAAATGGGCCCGCGCAATGAAGTACACCGCAAAAAGCACCAGGAACTCGACAAACTCGCAGCAGATCCCGACCCAGATCCCCTTGTTACCGGGAATGCCGGGGATGCTGTCGTTGATGGGAGGGTTTGCGGCGAGGGTATGCACGAGGTGGAAGCAACGGGAAGTGACAGGCATTGTCCCCGCAATGCCCCGGCAGTTGATTTGATGTTGCTCAACGCTGAAAGGCTGCGGCTGTGGCGCCGTTCTGGCATGGCAACGATGACTCGCTCAATGCACTGGGTTTTTCCATCAAGCCCAGCCGTGTGGCCGCTGCCAGCAAGCGTTTGTCGCGCGTCCACAATCGGCTGCCCGGGGCCAGGCGTAGCGCAGCCAGCAGGTAAGCGTCGATGTAGCCAACGGGAAAAAATAGGGTCAGATACGAATGGCTCTTGCTTAAGGCAAAAACTTGCATGTAGGTGCGAATTCATTCGCACAAAATACCTTGACCGTGCGAATGAATTCGCACCTACGCATCATCGTCTTCCTCTAAAAATGGGGTCACAACAT
>JAVBXO010000393.1 GCA_030824535.1 Azonexus sp.
CAGTGAAGGCAGCCATGCCTTCCTTTTGGTCTTCGAGCGCGAAGGCCGAGTGGAAGATGCGGCGCTCGAACAGTAGACCTTCGTTCAATGAAGACTCGAAGGCGCGATTGACCGATTCCTTGATCATCATGACCACCGGCAGCGAATAGCCGGCGATGGTTTGCGCCGCTTTCAGGGTTTCTTCGAGCAGTTGCTCGGCCGGGATGATGCGCGCGACGAGGCCAGCCTTTTCGGCTTCGGCGGCGTCCATCATGCGTGCGGTCAGGCACATGTCCATGGCCTTGGCCTTGCCAATGGCGCGCGGCAGGCGCTGCGTGCCGCCAGCGCCGGGCAAGGTGCCGAGGCGGATTTCCGGCTGGCCGAACTTGGCGGTGTCGGCGGCAAAAATCATGTCGCACATCATCGCCATTTCGCAGCCACCGCCCAGCGCAAAACCGGCCACCGCCGCGATCACCGGCTTGCGCGTCGTCTTGATGCGCTCCCAGTTGCGGGTGATGAAGTCGGTCTTGTAGGCGTGCATGTAGTCAAAATCCTTCATGAAGCCGATGTCGGCGCCCGCAGCGAAGGCTTTTTCATTACCAGTGATGACGATGCAACCGATGTTTTCATCGGCTTCGAAACTGTCGATGGCAGCGGCGATGCCGTCGACCACATCATTGTTCAAGGCATTCATCGCTTCCGGGCGATTGATGCGAATCAGGCCCACCTTGCCGTGGACTTCGCTGAGTACAACCTGGCTCATGTCGGTTCTCCTTGGTTTTTACGTGTTGAATATTAGTCGGCAATTCCGTTCAGGGTTTGTCCGGATGACGACAGTTGACGTTAACGTTAACCTGCTATTCTGTCATGCAAAATCAACAACACTCAGGAGACAAGATGAGTTACGCCATCGACCAGGCCCCCCTGTGGCGCCCCAATCCGCAAACCGTCGGCGACACGCGCATGGCGGCTTTCATCCAGGCCATGGGCCGGGGTGACTATGCCGCGACCTGGCAATGGTCGGTCGACGAACCGGCCGAGTTCTGGAGCCGGCTGTGGGATTTCTGTGCTGCCGTGGGTGAAAAAGGCAGTGAAATCCTCGTCGACCGCAAAAAGATGCCCGGTGCGCGCTGGTTTCCGCAGGCGCACCTGAATTACGCCGAAAACCAGCTGCAGCAGCGCGATGACGGCGAAGCTCTGGTTTTCTGGGGTGAGGACAAGGTCAAACGCCGCGTCAGCCGCGCCGAGCTGTACCGCGAAGTGGCGCGCTTTCAGGCTTTCCTGATCGCGGCCGGTGTCGGAGAAGGTGACCGCGTCGCCGGCTACCTGCCCAACCTGCCGGAAACCCTGATCGCCATGCTCGCCACGGCAGCGCTCGGCGCGATCTGGTCGTCGGCCTCGCCGGACTTCGGCGTGCAGGGCGTACTCGACCGCTTCGGCCAGATCGAGCCCAAAGTGCTGGTTTGCGTCGATGGCTATTGGTACAACGGTAAGGCGGTCGATTGTCTGGAAAAGAATGTCGAAGTCGTCGCCCGCATGCCGTCGCTGGAAAAGGTCGTGGTCGTGCCTTATCTCGCCGAGCAGCCGGAAATTGGCCAGATCGCCAAGGCGGTGAACTGGAATGCCATTACTGCGGTCGACGCCGAAAAAGAGGTCATTTTCAAGCGCGTCGCCTTTGATCAGCCGCTGTTCATCATGTTCTCCAGCGGCACCACCGGTGTCCCCAAGTGCATCGTGCATTGCCATGGCGGCGTGCTGCTGCAGCATCTGAAGGAACACCAGCTGCACAGCGACGTGTGCCCCGGCGACCGGCTGTTTTACTTCACCACCTGCGGCTGGATGATGTGGAACTGGCTGGTCTCCGGCCTCGCCGCCGGCGCCACGCTGCTGCTCTACGACGGCTCGCCCTTCGCGGCGCGCGGCAAGGTGTTGTTCGACTACGCCGAAGCCGAAAAGATGACCCACTTCGGCACCTCGGCGAAATACATCGATGCCGCCGCCAAGCTCGGCCTGACGCCGGGCAAAACCCACGATCTCGCGCCGCTACGCGCCATGTTCTCAACCGGCAGCCCGCTCTCGCCGGAAGGCTTTGACTGGGTTTATCGCGAAATCAAGCAAGACATCCTGCTCGCCTCGATTTCCGGCGGCACCGACATCGTTTCCTGCTTCGTGCTCGGCAACCCGGTGCTGCCGGTGTATCGCGGCGAAATCCAGTGTCGCGGCCTGGGCATGGCGGTGCAGGTATTCAACGACAACGGCCAGCCAGTGCGTTCGGAAAAGGGCGAACTCGTCTGCACCACGCCCTTCCCGGTGATGCCGGTCGGCTTCTGGAACGATGGCGATGGCGCCAAGTACCGCGCCGCCTATTTTGAGCGGTTTGACAATATCTGGTGCCACGGCGATTTCGCCGAACTGACGGCGCACGATGGCCTGATCATCTATGGCCGCTCCGACGCCACGTTGAACCCCGGCGGCGTGCGTATCGGCACGGCAGAAATCTACCGCCAGGTCGAGCAGCTGCCGGAAATCCTCGAATCCCTGGTCATCGGCCAGGACTGGCCGCCAGGCAAGAACGACGACGTCCGTGTCGTGCTCTTTGTCAAACTACAGGAAGGCCACAGTCTCGATGTGCCGCTGATCGAGCGCATCAAAAAGCAGATCAAGGACAACACCACGCCGCGCCACGTGCCGGCCAAGGTGGTTCAAGTCATCGACATCCCGCGCACCAAGTCCGGCAAGATCGTCGAACTCGCCGTGCGCAACGTCGTGCATGCGCAGCCGGTCAAGAATGTCGAAGCGCTGGCTAACCCGGAAGCGCTGGACTACTTCCGGAATCGCAGCGAAATGGCCGATTGATTTCGGCAAGCGGCTAGAATACGGGCGACTAGCCCACAGGCGGGATGCCACTCGGTATCCCGCCGCGCTTTTGAGAAAACACCATGAGCGATCTTCGATCCCGCGCCAAAACCTTCTACAACGCTCTCGATCTGGAAAAGCCGGTCGGGCATGGCCTGGATAAGCTCAACGTTCCGGCGCTGCCGCAATCCCTGTACATCGAGCAACTCCACGGCAATGGCCTGCACGACCCGGTGCAGCAACTCGCTGACCAGATCGACTTTGCCGAAAGCGCCGGCTCGTATTTATTTACCGGCAATCGTGGCACGGGCAAGACCACGGAATTGCTGCGTCTCGCCAAGATCCTCGACAGCTATCGTTGCGAGGTTTTCTACGCCGACTTGTCCGAATATCTCAACCTGACGCAACGCATCGAAGTCAGTGATTTCCTGATTGCCGTGCTTGGCGCGCTGTCGGAAAAGGTTCGCGAGCGTTTTGGCGATGAGGTTGCCGGGCGTGGCTATTTCGAGCGCATCGGCGATTTTCTGCAAGCCGAGGTCAATTTGACCGAGATGAAATTCGGGGCCGCTGGTGTCGATCTCAAGGCCGCCTTGAGCCAGAACCCGACCTTCAAGGAAACGTTGCAGCAGAAAACGCGCGGCCATATTGAAGTACTGGTCAAGCAAGCCCGCGAATTTGCCCTAGAAGTCGTCAATAAGGTGCGTGATGCCTGCCACGACCCGGATCGCAAGGTCGTGCTGATCATCGATTCGGTCGAACGTCTGCGTGGCGTGGGTGATGCCAAAGACGTGCACGAAGTCTTCAAAAGCGCCGAAACCCTGTTCTCGGCCCATGCCGAAAAGCTGCGTTTTACCGGACTCAACATCGTTTATACGGTGCCGCCTTATTTGCAGGCACTGGCCGGCAGCCTCGGTTCCTATTACGCCGGTGGTCGCGTCTATTCCCTGCCGAGCGTCCATATCTACGAAGCTTGCCCGGCGGATGGCGCGGTGCCCAAAGTCGATGAGCAGGATGGTCCGCAAAAAATGCTCGCCGTCGTCGCAGCACGCTACCCGGCTTGGCGAGACTTTTTCAGCGAGGTCCAACTGCGCGATCTTGCCCAGTCCGCCGGTGGCGATTTGCGCGATTTTTTCCGCATGCTGCGCCTGGCCATCACCCGTGCCCCCGGTCTGAATCAGCTGCCCTTGAGCGATGCCGTCATCGCCGATGCCAAGGCCGCCGTGCGCAACGACATGCTGCCGATTGCTGCTGACGACCTTGATTGGCTGGAAAAAGTTGCGCTCACCCATAAAGCGGCGCTGGAAAGCCTGGACAAACTCCCCGACTTTGCCCGCCTGCAGCAATCCAAGTATCTGCTGCATTACCGCAATGGCGAAGACTGGTGGGACATCCACCCGCTGTTGCGCGACGAATTGCGTGCCCATGTCAGCAAGCGCCCAAGCGCTTGAACGGATCTGGCAGGAACTTCGGCCCCATGTTGAATGGGCCGAAGGCTTCAGCCTGATCCTGCTCTTTGCTGATCGGCCGCAGGCCGTCACCGAATTGCGCCTGCGCCTCGCCGACAACCTGCCCTTGCAGACGCGCCGCTTGCACCTGTGGCAAGCGCTCGATGCGGCGGCCCTGAAAAACCTGCCACAGCAACTGTTGACCGCAAAAAATGCCGGCGAAGTCCAGTGGCTGGAGTTCTGGCCACCGGCGGATGATCCGGCGTGGGACGAGGCCTGTCGCGGCGCACTGCAGCAGTTGAACGAACGGCGTTTCCTGCTCGAACGCGACCTGCGCCAGGTGCTGATTCTGGTGCTACCCCGGCGGCTGCGGCGCGAATTCGCCCAGGCCGCGCCGGATTTGTGGGTTGTGCGCAGCTACACGGCCGATCTGGCGGATTTTCCCGAAACATTCCGCGTAAGCCCAAATGTGCTGCCCCTGGGCGACGGCGAGCGGCACCTGCATCGGCCGCTCGGCGCACCACCCAGCGCCCAGGAAAACGAATGGGTACGCTTGTGGGCGCTCGGCGAGCGCGAACGGCTCAATCCTTGGGATGGCTTTCACGCCGTCGATGCTGCACTGGCCCGCGGCGATCTGTCGGCTGCCCGTGTCATGGCGTCGAGCGTCTGTGCCTGGTTGCGCAAGCGCAGTCGCCAGCGCCCGAAAGACCGGGTCACTCGGCGCGACCTGTCGATGGCGCTCAACAAGGTCGGCGATGTCGAGGCCCAACTTGGGCAATGGTCGGCGGCCCGCGACGCCTACCGGGAAAGCCAAGGATTACGCCGCGGCCTGTGCATGGCGCTGGGCAACACGCCGCAGGCGCTACGCGACCTTTCTGTGTCGCTCAACAAGCTCGGCGATGTTGAAGCACAGCTCGGGCAATGCTCGGCAGCCCACGATGCCTACCTGGAAAGCCTGGCGCTATGCCGCCGCCTGCGCACGGTGCTGGGCGACACGCCGCAGGCGTTGCGCGACCTCTCGGTATCGCTCGATAAGGTCGGCGATGTCGAGGCCAGACTCGGGCAATGGTCGGAATCCCGTGAAACCTACCGAGAAAGTCTGGGGCTACGCCGCAGCCTGCGCACGGCACTGGGCGACACGCCGCAGGCGCTGCGCGACCTCTCGGTGTCGCTCAACAAGGTCGGCGATGTCGAGGCCGGACTCGGCCAATGGTCGACGGCACGCGACGCCTACCTGGAAAGCCTGGGGCTACGCCGCAGCCTGCGCACGGTGCTGGGCGACACGCCGCAGGCGCTGCGCGACCTCTCGGTATCGCTCAACAAGGTCGGCGATGTCGAGGCCGGACTCGGCCAATGGTCGGCGGCGCGCGATGCCTACCGGGAAAGCCGGGAACTATGCTGCAGCCTGCGTACGGCGCTGGGCGACACGCCGCAGGCGCTACGTGACCTGTCGGTGTCGCTCAACAAGGTCGGCGATGTCGAGGCCGAACTCGGGCAATGGTCGGCGGCGCGCGACGCCTACCAGGAAAGCCTGAAACTGGCCCGCAGCCTGCGCACGGCGCTGGGTGACACGCCACAGACGCTGCGCGACCTCTCGGTAGCGCTTAACAAGGTCGGCGATGTCGAGGTCGAACTCGGGCAATGGTCGGCAGCCCGCGACACCTACCGGGAAAGTTTGGTGCTACGCCGCAGCCTGCGTACGGCCTTGGGCGACACCCCGCAGGCGCTGCGCGACTTGTCGGTGTCACTTAACAATGTCGGCGATGTCGAGGCCGGACTCGGCCAATGGTCGGCGGCGCGCGATGCCTACCTGGAAAGCCTGGGGCTACGCCGCAGCCTGCGCACGGCGTTGGGCGACACGCCGCAGGCACTGCGCGACCTGTCGGTATCGCTCAACAAGGTAGGCGATGTCGAGGCCGAACTCGGACTATGGTCGGCGGCGCGCGACGCCTACCTGGAAAGCCTGGGGCTACGCCGCAGCCTGCGCACGGCCTTGGACGGTACGCCGCAGGCGCTGCGCGACCTCTCGGTATCGCTCGACAATGTCGGCGATGTCGAGGCCGAACTCGGACTATGGTCAGCAGCTCGGGATGCCTACCTGGAAAGCCTGGGGCTACGCCGCAGCCTGCGCACGGCTCTGGGCGACACGCCGCAGGCGCTGCGCGACCTCTCGGTATCGCTCAACAAGGTCGGCGATGTCGAGGCCGGACTCGGCCAATGGTCGGCAGCGCGCGAGGTCTACCGGGAAAGCCTGGCACTAGGCCGGCAATTGGTAGCAGCCTTCCCGGAAAACCAGCCTTACGCCGACGAGTTGGCAAGCGCCGAGCTTCGTTACCAAGCGTTTGAGGAAGCCGCCTCGGCAGCCAATTTTCCAAACCAATAAGGCCCCGAGCGGGGCCTTATTTTCCTTGTACTTAACTACGTCCGAAAACCACTCGGCGCAGCAGCTGAGTGGCAAGGCGGCCAGTTTTCTGGCTGCCTTCCAGGGCGGTGTTTCCCAACCAGCCGAGGGCGGCGTTAATGCGCTGACTGGCTTCCGGGCTTTCGACCCAGCGGTAGAACAGCGTGCCGACGGCGATGCTGATGGCCCAGGTGGCGAGCAGGCCGTACAGGGCGCTTTCGGCCGAATCCAGTTCGTAGAGCGTATATAGCCCGTTGGTCAGCAGCAGGATGGGGAAGTGCACGAGGAAGATCGAGTAGGACACCTGGCCGAGGAAAGCCAGCGGGCGGGCATCGGGCCAGCGTTCGAGCAGGCCGGTACGGCGGCTGAAGGCGAGAGTCAGGGCGACGACCAGGGCAATGGCGATGCGCAGGCGGAAATCGAGCACCAGCGCGGCGATGCTCACGGTCAGGATGACCCCCATCCACGACGACAGGCGCTGGCGGCCGGAAGCCCACCAGGCGGCGGCGCCGAGGCCGTAGGAGCCGAAGAAATAGATCGCCCAGTTGTCGAAAGAGGCATCGAGATTGAACCAGAACAACGATGCCAAGGCGACACCCAGCACCAGCGACGGCGCCACCCAGGCGCGGCGGCCGGCCCAGAGCAGCAGGGTCATCAGCGCGAAGAGCTGGAAATCGATGGCGACGTACCAGACGCCGGCCGACAGCGAATCGACGCCGAGCACGCCGTGCAGCAGCGTGGCGTGGGCCAGCCATTGGCCGAGCGTGGCGCGGTCGGGAATGGCGTCATCGTCCATCCACTGATTGGCAATTGCCGAACAGACAATCGCCAGGGCAATCGCCGCCAGGAAAGGCACGACCAGACGCAGGTAACGTTTCCACAGCAGCGGCAGCGGCGAGCGCGTCAGCGCCTGGCCGTCGGCTGAAAGACCACGGGCGGCAAGGAAGCCGGCGATGACCAGGAAGACCTGCACGGCCATGCGGCCATATTCGAACAGCCAGCCCATGGAAAGGGGCAGCACATCGCGCGCCGTCGCGGCCAGCGGGCCGTAGGAAGAGAGGTGGTGCAGCAGGATCAGCTGTGATGCGATGGCCTTGAAGGCATCGATCAGCGGCATGCGGTTGGAGACATTACTCATAGTGGGGGCATTGTACGGCATTTTGTTGCAGTGCACAAAATGCGTCTTCCTTGTTTTTTTAATCGACTCTATACGTAACGCGCGACAAAGGATCCGGTGTACCGCTCGGGAATATTTATCCACACCCGGTGACCGCTGCCTGGCGCGACTTCAACGGCCTGGCCGGCAGCGTTTTCCATGCGTTCGACACGCAGTTCGAGATTGCCTTGCGGGTGCACGCATTCGATGCGGTCCCCAACGCGGAAGCGATTCTTGACCTCGATTTCCATCAGACCCCGCAGTGCATCAAAGCGCACGGCGTCGCCGGTGTACTGGCTGCGGTCGGATTCGGAGTGGCCCCTGAGGTAATTCTGATGGTCGGCATCGTGATGGCGCTGATAAAAACCGTCGGTGTAGCCGCGATTGGCCAGGTTTTCCAGGTCCGAGAGCAGCGCCGGGTTGAACGGCCGGCCGGCAGCGGCATCGTCGATGGCTTCGCGGTAGGCCTGGCAGGTACGGGCGACGTAGTAGGGGCTCTTGGTGCGGCCTTCGATCTTCAGCGAATCGACGCCGATTTCGGTCAGGCGATGCACGTGTTCGATGGCGCGCAGATCCTTGGAGTTCAGGATGTAGGTGCCGTGCTCGTCTTCCTCGATGGGCATGAATTCGCCCGGACGCTGCTTTTCCTCGATGAGGATTTCCTGTTCCTGGTGCAGCATCTGCGGCGGTTGACCGTCGGAGGTCGAAACTTTGTAATCCCAGCGGCAGGAATTGGTGCAGCTGCCCTGATTCGGATCGCGGTGATTGAAGTAGCCGGATAGCAGGCAGCGGCCGGAGTAGGCGATGCACAGCGCGCCATGAATGAAGACTTCAAGCTCGATGTCCGGGCACTGCTGGCGGATTTCGGCGACTTCATCGAGCGACAGTTCGCGCGACAGAATAATGCGGTCGACCCCCATTTTTTGCCAAAAACGGACGGCGGCCCAATTGACGGTATTGGCCTGCACCGACAGGTGGATGACCTGCTCGGGCCAGGTTTCGCGCACCATGTCGATCAGGCCGGGGTCGGACATGATCAGCGCGTCGGGCTTGAGCGCAATGACCGGGGCCATGTCGGCCAGGTAGGTGGTGAGCTTGGCGTTGTGCGGAATGATGTTGCTGACGACAAAAAACTGCTTGCCGCGAGCGTGGGCTTCATCAATGCCTTCGCCGAGTTTTTCGAGGCTGCCGAACTCGTTATTGCGCACGCGCAGGCTGTAACGCGGCTGGCCGGCGTAGATCGCATCGGCGCCGAAATCGAAGGCGGTGCGCATCATTTCGAGCGAGCCGGCAGGAGCGAGGAGTTCGGGAGCCTTGCGCATAGTAAAATTCTGAAAAACCTCGAATTTTACCTCCCATGACCGAAGAAATACTGATCAATTTCACCCCGCAAGAAACACGCGTTGCGGTGATGCAACAAGGTGTCGTCCAGGAGTTACACATCGAGCGGACGAACAGTCGCGGCCTGGTCGGTAATGTCTATCTCGGGCGCATCGTGCGCATCCTGCCTGGCATGCAGTCGGCTTTCGTTGATGTCGGCCTGGAACGCACGGCTTTCCTGCACGTTGCCGACATCTGGCAACCGCGCGAAACCGGGCCGGATCGCCACGTCGAACGTCCCATCGAAAGAATCCTCGCCGAAGGCCAGAGCATCGTCGTCCAGGTCGTCAAAGACCCGATCGGCACCAAGGGCGCGCGGCTGTCGACGCAGGTGTCGATTGCCGGGCGGATGCTGGTCTATCTGCCGCAGGAGAAACATATCGGGATTTCGCAGCGCATCGAGGCCGAAGCCGAGCGCGAAGTGCTGCGCGAAAAAATCACCCGGCTGGTGCCAGCGGATGAAAAAGGCGGTTTCATCGTCCGCACCATGGCCGAAAACGCCAGCGATGAGGAATTCGCCACCGACATCGCCTACCTGCGCAAAACCTGGGCCGACATCCGCGACAAGGCGCGCACCTCGGCGCCGCCCAGCCTGCTCTATCAGGAGCTGTCGCTCGGCCAGCGCGTGCTGCGCGACTTCGTCAATCCGGAAACGACGCGCATCTTCATCGACTCGCGGGAGAATTTCCAGCGCTTGACGGTTTTTGCCAAGGAATACACGCCGGCGGTATTGCCGCTGCTCGATCACTATCTCGGCCAGCGCCCGCTGTTCGAAATGTACGGTGTCGAGGAAGAAATCCAGAAGGCCCTGGCCCGGCGCGTCGATCTGAAGTCCGGCGGTTACCTGATCATCGACCAGACCGAAGCCATGACGACCATCGACGTCAATACCGGCGGCTTTGTCGGCGTGCGCAATTTCGACGACACCATTTTCAAGACCAATCTCGAAGCCGCCGTCACCATCGCCCGCCAGCTACGCCTGCGCAACCTCGGCGGCATCATCATTGTCGATTTCATTGACATGGAAAACGAAGAGCACAAGAAAGCCGTGCTCGATGAATTCAACAAGGCCCTGGCGCGCGACCACACGCGCCTGACGGTCAATGGTTTCACCCAGCTCGGGCTGGTCGAAATGACCAGGAAGCGCACCCGTGAATCGCTGGCGCACGTGCTGTGCGAGCCTTGCCCGACCTGTACCGGGCGCGGCGAAGTGAAGACGGCGCGGACCGTGGCCTATGAAATTCTCCGCGAACTGCTGCGCGAAGCGCGTCAGTTCAACGCCCGCGAATATCGCATCCTCGCCGGGCCGGCCGTCGTCGATCTCTTTCTCGATGAAGAGTCGCAGTCGCTGGCCATGCTCTCCGACTTCATCGGCAAGCAGGTTTCGCTGCAGTCAGAACCCAGTTACTCGCCCGAGCAGTACGACATCGTTTTGATGTAAACCAACAACAGGAGACTTCACCATGCAGACCGATCCGGAATTTGCCAGCCTTGTAGGCCAGGCCTCGTTCGACCGCCGCAGTTTTCTCGTGACCGCGCTGGGTGCTGGTTTTGCACTGGCGACGCAGCCGGTGATGGCGCAAACGGCCATCAGCACCGACGCCGACGGCCTGCTGGCCGGCGAGGTCAAAGTGCCGGTAGCCGATGGTGAAATGGCTGCTTATCGGGCGGTGCCGCAGGGTGCTACCAAGGCGCCGGTGGTGCTGGTGGTGTCCGAGATTTTTGGGGTGCATGAATACATCCGCGACGTCTGTCGCCGTCTGGCCAAGCTCGGTTACTGCGCCATTGCCCCGGAACTCTTTGCCCGTCAGGGGGACCCGCGCACGATCACCAGCATCCCGGAAATCCTGGAGAAAATCACCAATCGCACGCCGGACGCGCAGGTGATGGGCGATCTTGACGCTACTGTTGCTTGGGCGGCGGCACGCGGCGCCGACACGACCCGGCTGGCGATTACCGGTTTCTGCTGGGGCGGGCGCATCAGCTGGCTGTACGCCGCACGCAATCCGCAGCTGAAGGCAGCGGTCGCCTGGTATGGCCGGCTGGTCGGCGTCAGCAATGAGTTTACGCCGCGTCATCCGACCGAACTGGCCGGGGAGTTGAAGGCGCCGGTACTGGGCCTGTATGGCGGGCTCGATAGCGGCATCCCGCTGGAGACCATCGATGGCATGGAGGCGGCATTGAAGAAGGGCGGGACTGCCGCTCAGGCTTCTGTAATCCATGTTTACGACAATGCGCCGCATGCTTTCCATGCCGATTACCGGCCCAGTTATCGCAAGGAAGACGCCGAGGACGGCTGGCAGCGCATGCTCGCCTGGTTCCGTAAAAACGGCGTCTGAACGCCAGTTGCGGCGCGAAGAAGGGGGCATTCGTGCTACCCTTCGCGCCTTGATCCGAACAAATTACGCAACATGACGACCGCTGAAGCCACTCCCGAAAAAACCACTGATGTACGCGCGCTGCTCAAGGACCTACAGACCCGCTTCGATGTCTTCCGTAATTTCAGCCCGCTGGCCATCGGCATCGACAAGCAGTTGTTTGCCGCCCTGCCCGATCTGAGCAAGAAGGCGGTGCGACTGGCGATGCGCAGTCACACCATTTCCACCCGCTATCTCAAGGAAATGGAAAAAGGCAGCCAGCGCTTCAACCTCGACGGTACGCCAGCGGGTGAAGTGACCGACGAGAATCGTCAGCATGCTGGCGAACAGTTGCGTGAGCGCTTCAAGAAGCAGGGCGAACAGCGCAAGGCTGCCGAAGCTGCCGTCAAGGCCGCAGAAGCCGAAGCCAGGGCCGAGGCCCAGCGCCTCGAGAAGCTGCAACAACTGGCCGACAAATTCGGCCGAAAATAAGCGTCGACCGCAGCAGCCAGGAAAAAAGCCAGTCATCGACTGGCTTTCGCTTTTTCAGGGGCCGCGCGGCTAGAATCACACTCCCCCAATTTTCCCCTACCTCAAAAAAATTCCCAGGAGTCACTGCAATGTCTGGTCATGGCTTTCACGTACACGGTCCGCACGATCATGAAGTCGAGCACGTCGCGCAGCACGGCGGCGATAGTTTCACCTCCCGCCTGGCAGTTCTGACGGCCGTCCTATCGACGGTCGGGGCGATTTTCGGCTACATGGGCGGCCATTCCCAGAATGCCGCGCTGCTCTACAAGAACGAAGCCGCCATCCAGAAGACCTCGGCCTCGAACCAGTGGAATTACTACCAGGCCAAGAGCAACAAGCAGGTTATTGCCGAACTGTCGGTGACTCTGACGCAGGGCGAAGACCGGGAGAAGTTCAAGCAGGCCATTGATCGCTACAAAAAGGAAAAGGAAGAGATCAAAGTCGAGGCTGACAAGCTTGAAGAAGCGGCCAAGGAAGCCGATCACCATAGCGAGCTGGAAATGCACGTCCACGAACGCTGGGCGCTGGCCACGACCTTGTTGCAGATCGCCATTGCGCTGGCGGCGATTACCCTGCTGACGCGCAAGCGCTGGATGCTGGTCGGCGTTTACGGATCGACGGCGCTGGGCGTGGTCGCGGGCGTCATGGGTTACCTGCACCTCTGACGGGCACCAACATGCGTCTGCGTCGCTTATTGAGTGGGTTGGTTGGCCTGCTGCTGGCCGCTCTGGCGCAGGCCGACAGCGGCTGCCGGATCGCCTACGACATGGGTTCCTCGGGAATCCGGGCCGGGGCTTCGAATAGTCTGGCGATGGCGCAGACTGACATCGATTTCCTTGGTCCCTTATGGGCTGGCCGTGGGCTGGAAGAGGTCATCGAGCCGACGATTACCGCCCTGCGCGAGCTACCGCTACGGGCCGGGCTGGGTGCTGATTGTGTCCGAGTTGCCGGCGGCTTTTCAGCTTGGCGCCTGGCCTTGCAGCAGGATGCCGGGCAACTGGCTGGCCAGCTCGAACGCATCAAGGCGGCCAGTGGTGTCGCATTGTTGGTCATGCCGCAGCTTGCCGAAGGTGCTTATGGCTATCGCGGTGCCCGGCAGTTGCTGGGGGCGCGTCTGAACACCAGCCATGTCCTCGATATTGGCGGCGGCAGCATGCAGATTGCCGGCGAGTCCAGCGCCTTTGGTGAGGTGCTCGGGCAAAAGGTCTGGCATCGCCAGCTTTGTCTGGCCTTGCGCGGCACGACTACGACGCCATGCGAGCTGGCGCCGCTGGACGATGGGCAACTGGCGCAGGCCCGGCAACTGCTCGACGAGCGTCTGCTGGCCTTGCCCCAGGCCTTGCCGACGCTGATTACGCTGACCGCAATCAGCCGGCCGGTAGCACGCGGCGTGGTGCCGGCCGTTGAAAAACTGCTGGCGGTAAAGCTGGCTGATGGCGTGCAGCGGCAGCAGATCAGCGCGACCATTGCCCGTCTGGCACAACTCCCGCCGGAAGAAAGTGCCGCCTTGCTGGCCACGTCCCCGAAATATCTGGCTTACTTGCTGTCCGATCTGTTGCTGGTCGAAGGCTTGCTGCGCGCGACCGGCGTTGAGTTTCTGCAGGTTGCCGAGCTTGATCTGACCAATCTGCCGGGTTTGCTTGCTGACGAACAGGCCTTTGCCTGGGCGGGGCACTATGGATGTTATCTGCAGCGCCTGCGTGAGCAGGGATTGGCGGCTTATGCCAGCAATCCGGCCAGTTGTGCGGTCGACGCCCGCTAAAGGGGTATTTTCCACAAGCCGAAAAGCAAAAAACCTGCACCGGGGTGCAGGTTTTTCTGTGTCTGGTGGGTCGTGAGTGATTCGAACACTCGACCTACGGATTAAGAGTCCGCTGCTCTACCAGCTGAGCTAACGACCCAGACTTTGATCTTTTGTGTTGCTGTCGATCAGAGAGCCCGCATTATAGGGGTGGTCTTAGATGACGTCAAGCAGTTTTCTAAAAATTTTAGATTTTATGGTCAACGGCATCGATCAGGAATGCGCATTACAGACGGCCCAGCAACTCGTTTTTCTTGCTCGAGTACTCTTCACTGCTCAGGATGCCCCGCGAGTGAAGGTCGGCCAGTTTTTCGATCAGCGCAAACACATCATTGTTTTGCGCAAAATCCTGGGCTGGCGGGGGCGGATTGAAATTCGCCAGCGGCATTGCTGCTGGCGCAGCAAAAACGGGAGCTTGCTGTTTCTCCCCGTTAATCGACAGCACCGGCAGGTTTGCGACATCGATCAGGCCATATTGACTGTTGAAACTCAGCGACCCACCAACTGATTGTTGCTGTGAAAAGCCGCCGATTTGATGATCCAGGGTGTCGTAGACCGTTACCCGACCATTAACTTCAATGACCAGTCGTCCGGCCTGGGCAAAGTAGGCGTAGCGCACGCCATTCTGCGCCCCCGTGCTGTTGGGCCAGCGCAGGTCGCTGGGCCACCAGTCCCCCGAGGTACCGGGCGCCGGCGGAACAAAGAGGCTGACGCCGGCCATGGCGGCTTGCTGACCCTGTGGCGGACTGCCGCCAAAACTCGTTTGCTGGTTGCCGCTGTCAAATCCACCCTGGCTTTGCGATTGGAAGCTGCCACTACGGATCAGGTCGGGTTGATTGGCAATCAGGTTCGACAATTCATTGCACAAATTATCAATCTGGCCCTTCAGATAATTGTTGAACATGTCCGAGATCATGATCATGCCGCCGCGCATCCACTGGCCCGGACCGGAAAACTCCGGGTGCGAGAATTGCGCCATGCTGCCGTTACCGTTGATCACCGAGTCAAGCATGCTCAATACGGCATCGTTGCTGAAACCATGGCGTTGGGCAATGTTGTTGATGATTTGCTGACCATTGGGGGAAAGCTGTCGCATGCTGATGCCTTTGCGTGTGAATTGAGGCGGTCCGGAAGTGCGGGCCTCAAGGAGTAGACAAAAATGCTGCAGAAAACTCAAAAGCCAACCGGGCAGGTTGGCTTTTTGCTTATTGTCTCCCGGATATTGATGTGGCGGGAGTGCGATGCAATCTCCTGGAGCGAAACCGGACGAAGTTTGGTCTGGCGAGGTGGAAATATGCTTAAGCCGTTCCGTGTATTTCACCGTGCAGTTTTACCGCTCGCAGCCTGGCAATCTGCAGGCGAAGCTTGACCGTATCGGATAGTTCTTCAGTGTCCGGGACGGAAGTTTTTCCCGCCTGGCTTAAAACGTAGGCATCGACAGCCTTTGTCCGCGCCATCAAAAGCCGGAGCTTGACGTGCTCGGGAAGGTCGGAGGTATCGTCACTGTCATCCGTCTGACCGGGAATTTTGGCGACCTTCGGCTGACTAAAGGAGCGATGCAGGTCGAGTTCATCGAGTCCCGTATCGGCATCTTCGTTATCCGATGCGGCAAGGCGAGCCCGGTCATCCACTACCTTGGCGCTGTTACTCGCCAGGGCAATTTGCCCGCGCGTCGAGCGGGAAAGCATCGATCTCGCCCGGGCTACCGTTGCCGCTTTAACCCGCTTGCTCTGGCCTGCGCTCGGGCTCTTTGGCGAATAGCTAGCCAGCTCAATGACCGTGGCGGGCTTGGGAACCGGCGCGACAGTGACCAGCGCTTCGGTATAAGCGGCTTGCGCCCCACCTTCTTCGGTCAGGGAATCCGTGGTTGATGCTTCCCCGGCACAAGCACCGACAATGACCAGGGAGGTCAAAAAACCGATTAGAAATTTACGTACCGACATACCTGGAACTCTACTTATCTGGTGATCTAAAACATTGATGAATTGATTTTTGTCATCATTTTTAAAGTCTTGAATGGTCGAAGCAGCTACCTGTGCAATATCGCGCCCAAGTTTTCCGGACTCGTAGCAAATCGGGATTGCAGGCCCATACACACAGATTTTTGGGCTTTCCGTCATCCAGCTTAGTGCAGCAGGCTTGCTTCAAAGACAGCTTCGGCCTGCTCGGCGAACTTGTATTGAGCAAACAAGCGCTGCAGTTCGGCAGATTGCACGCCCGGATTGGCCAGAAAGCTGATGCCGATGCGTTGCCCTTGCTTGACCAGCGTGGTAAAGGCGTAGTGCCATTCGCGCGCTTCTTCGAGTCGTTCGATGACTTCATGTTCCTTGCTGATCGCTACGCCAGCAACTTTAAGGGATTGAATGAATTGCGTAGCTTCGGTATTCGAGGTGCGGATCATGATTTTTCCGTAGGTTCATGGTTGCTATGCCCACTTAACGATCCAGTCGGTACTTGCGATGACAATCCTTTTGTAGCGATATGTAACAGTGACAATTTCTGAGCCCCGGGATGTCTCGGCAGTCAGGCAGTTCAATGAATCAGGAACAACTCACCGGGTAGAGACTGCATCACTGCGGGAATAGTTTCCAATGCACGCACAAGCCGAATTTGCAAATGGAGAATCCGTGACTTGGCGAAGGATGCGCCGTGGAATACGCCTTGCTCAGCAGGTAAAAAGATTTCCCAAAAAGGAATTCACGAAGGCAACAAGGTTCGAATGCATGAAGGCACTTTTACAAGCATCAGCAATTGCACCCAATCCCCGACGCTCGCCCACCGTAGTAATTCCCTGATAAGTGCTTGCTTGAACAGGAAACTGAAAAACATGTAGCATGGAGAATCACCTCCGATAGACAAAAAACAGGGGGAAGCTTGCTTTGTTTGACTAACAAGAATGGAGAAGACGATGAAACAGAGATGGCTTTGGGTCAGTTGCCTGTTCATGGTCATGCTAGCCGCCGAAGTCTTCGCCCAGGGTCTCAACTTTAGCCGCCAGGACCATGACTTCAGGCGGATTGATACTGCAATCAGCAGCCTGCCGGTGGTCAGCAATGTGCAGGAAGTTGCGGGCGCCATTGCGCGTTACGCGCGAGATGATTGGGAAAAGGCGCGGGGCGCTTATGTTTGGGTTGCCCGGAATATTGACTATGATGTCGAGTCTTTCTTTAGTGGCACCAGTGGCTCCACGACCGCAGAAGCTACGCTGCACAGCCGGAAGGCCGTCTGTTATGGCTATTCCTCCTTGTTTGCAGAAATCGCCCAGATGCTCGGGCTTCAGGTCAAGACCATTGAAGGCTATGCAAAAGGCTATGCCTACAAGGCCGGGGGACATTTCGACAAGCCCAATCACGCCTGGAATGCCGTCAAACTCGACGGTTCCTGGCGTTTGATCGATACCACCTGGGGTGCAGGGTTTGTCGAGCAGCGCGATTTCGTCCGGCACTTTACGGATGCCTGGTTTGATACCGATCCACGTCTATTTCTCTACAATCACTTTCCAGAAGAGCGAAGCTGGACGCTGCTGGACCACACGATGTCACTTCCGGATTACGTCCAGGCCCCCATGCTGGAAGGTCCTGTCTTGATCCGTCTGATCGAGATGGGGTTTCAAACGAAGCACATCATTGAGATTTCCAGGCATCTTCCGCTCCCTCCCCTGTTTGAATCCTTCGCCAAAGCCTTTCTGGCCAATGGCGGGAAAGCCGAGCACATGCTTTCTTTCCTCGCACAGGGCGAGCTGCCGTCCATGTGGTCATATGCCGGCTATCCCGCGCAACTGATCAAATATCCAACGGAAAGCATATTAAGAAGCGGAGAGCACTACGAGTTTGCTGTGCGGATTGCGCATACCGAACGTGTCATAGTGAGCAATGATGGGGATTTCACGCTACTGGAACGTAACGGTGACCTTTTTGTCGGCAAGGTAAAAGCCCGACCCGGCACCTTGAAGCTCTCGGCAGATATTGAGTATGACAAGGCTCAAAGCTATTGGCCGCTCATTTCCTGGAAGGTCCAGTGAGGTGATTCACCAAATCAAGCTGCCAACAAGGACTCTTCCAGGGCAACGGTAATCCCTGCATCAGCTTGAGCAGCTGACCTCCAGCCCGCGCGCCCAGTCTGGCGGCAGGGCGGCGTAAGCGGCGAATTCCGGCTGCTCGGCGTAAGGCTGGCTCAGGCAGCGGCGCAGGCGTTCGACTTCGCTGAAATCACCGGCCTGCGCTTGGCGGATGGCCTGCTCGGCCAGCCAGTTGCGCAGCACGTATTTCGGATTGGCCGCCAGCATCGCCGTCTGGCGCTCGGCGTCCGGCCACGGGGTTTGCGCCAGGCGGGCGCGCCAGTTGTCGAGCCAGCCATCGCAGGCCGCCCGATCGACAAACAAGTCACGCAAGGGTGCGTCAGTTTTTGCCCGATTTTCACGGTCGACCGCAGCAGGCAAGCAGCTTAGCGTGCGGAAGAACAAAGTGAAGTCCGGCCGATGCTGTTGCAGGAAACCGAAGGTTTCGCCGATGAAAGCCTCGTCGTCGGGCAAGGCTGTACGCAGGCCGAGTTTGCCGCGCAGCAGGCGCTCGAAGTGGGTCTCGAAAGCTTCGCCGTAGGTTTCATCAATGGCGGCGCGGGAGATTTCCGGACGCTTGAGCAGGGGCAGGAAGGCGTCGGCCAGGCAATAGAGATTCCACTGCGCGACATGTGGCTGGTTGCGGTAGGTGTAGCGGCCGTAAGTGTCGGAATGATTGCAGATATGACCGGCGTCGAAGGCTTCCATGAAGCCGAAGGGACCGTAATCAAGGGTCAGGCCGAGGATGGACATGTTGTCGGTATTCATGACCCCGTGCATGAAGCCGACCGCCATCCAGTGCGCGACCATCTCGCCGGTGCGGGCCGCGACATCGCGCAGCAGCGCGTCGTAGGGATGGGCGGCGGTGCGGCATTGCGGGCGGAAGGTGTCGATGACGTAATCGGCCAGTTGCCGGACTTCGTCGTGCTTGTCGCGCGAGGCCCAGTGCTCGAAGGAGCCAAAACGGACGAAACCGGGGGCGACACGGGTGACCACCGCTGCCGTTTCGATACTTTCGCGGCGCACCGGGAGATCGGCACCAACCACGCACAAGGCCCGCGTCGTCGGTACGCCGAGCGCCGCCATGGCTTCGGAACAGAGAAATTCACGGATCGACGAGCGCAACACGGCGCGGCCATCGGCACCGCGCGAATAGGGCGTCCGCCCCGCGCCTTTCAGCTGGATTTCCCAGTGCCCTGAATCATTGCGCAGGCCGCCGAGCAGATGCGCCCGGCCATCGCCGAGCTGCCCGGCCCAGACGCCGAACTGGTGGCCGGAATAGACGGCGGCCAGCGGCGCGCTGCCCGGCAGGAGCTGGTTACCGGCAAAAATCTCGGCGAACTGCGGGCTATTCGGCCAATCGGCTGGCAAACCGAGCAGAGCCGCGACTTCGGGGCTGTAACCGACGAGATAAGGATCAGGCAGCGGCTGCGGCGCCAGCCGGGTATAAAACGCCTCGGGCAGCGCAGCGAAGCTGTTGTCGAAGGCGGGCAGATCGTTCAGGAGGTTTTCCGGGGCATTCATCGGCGGTCTTGTCGCATTTCCGGCAGCAAACCGGGGGATACCGGTACTACAGCAAGGGCTGTGCCGGTTGGCTGATTGTCAGAGCCGAAAAACGCCGGATGGTTCATTGCCGCCCCCGGGCGAGGCGGCTTGAAGTGCTAGAAAGCTTCCTTTTGCCACATTTCGGGACTAAAGCGCACGACCCGGTTGCGCCCCTGCTCCTTGGCCCGGTAGAGCGCGACATCGGCGTACTTGATGCCCTGCCAGAAGCCGTCGGTATCTTCCGGGAATTCGGCAACGCCGATGGAAATGGTTTTCTGCAAGGCCTTGTCGCCGACCACGACTTTCATCATCTCGATTTTTTGGCGGATTTTTTCGGCGACCAGCATCGACTCGCCCTTGCTGACGTCGAGCAACAGCACGAGGAATTCCTCGCCGCCAAAGCGGATCACGACGTCCGAATCGCGCACCACGCTTTTCAGGATGACCGAGGTTTCCTTGAGGATCAGGTCGCCGGCATCGTGCCCGTAGGTGTCATTGACCTGCTTGAAATAATCCAGATCGCAAATCAGCAGGCCGATCTGGGTCTTGCGTCGCAGCGCGCCGCTAATGATTTGCTTGGTGTACTCCTGCAGGAAACGCCGGTTGTACAAGCCGGTCATCGGGTCGACCATCGCCGAATCGCGCAAGGTCTGCATCAGGCGCTTGGCCTCGATCACCGACGACGACTGGTTGATATAGTTCTCGGCCTTGAACAGACGCTGAACGACGCCCGGATCACGGTAATTTCCCTGCTCATCGGCCGCAAAACGGAATTGCACCACCCCGCCGGTATTGCCCCCGGCCATCAGCGGAATGCAGATATGACCGATGCCCGAGTCCGGGGCAAAGCGCCGACAGATCCCGGCAAACTCGAATGACGAAACCTTGCGCCCGGTCTTGACCGCGCGACACTGGCCGCAGTCGGCGAGGATTTCCGGATCGCAAAGCGTCATCGAATCACTGCTCAGCAGCGGATAGCCAATCTGCATGGCCTTGTTCTGAGGGTTGATTTCGTAGATGGTGTAATCGGTGATCTCCAGCTGGTTTTCGAAAACATCGCCCAGACGACGGTAGACATCCTCCAGTGTCGAATCTTCCTCGATGACTTTCTTGAACAGGGTCATGCCATAGACGCTATCGACCAGGGCATTGAACTTGTTGGACAGCGTCCCAATTTCATCCTGCGAACGGATCGAAACCTTCTTGGCCAGGTTGATGTCGCCGGTACTCAGCGATTCGATCTGCTCGATGATCGCGGCAATCGGCTGGTGAAAGGCAACAAAAATCCAGCGCACGAAGAAAATCAGCAAAACCGAAGCGATCAGCAGCACGAACAGGATTGCATGCACGGAATTGCGGATGATCTGGTAAATCTCTTCATTGGTCGCCCGGTATTCATCGGCAATAACTTTGGCATGTTGCAGCACCAGCGCACTCGCTTCGGTGAGACGCTCCTTGGCATCGCCAAAGACTTTGGCCGCCCCTTCCGCTTCGGCCCCGCGGGCAAGTTTGCGCTTCAGGGCGATGAAATCATCGAGGATATGATCGATCCGGTCGGTCAATTCGTTGATGTCCTGCAGGTAGCGAATGCTTTCCGGCGTCGCCGTGACCAGCGAGCGGACAAAACTCTCGACGACCGTCCCGCTGCTGTTGACCTGGCGCAAACTCAGTTCAGCGTTGAGGCTGCGGATGGCCTTGACGTGATCCCGCGCCGACTGGAGCACGGAAAAATCGGCACTCTCCGACAGCAAAATGGCTTTCAGTTCGTGATCCAGGCTCTGCAGATGCATCTGCACGGCAACGGCCGCCCGGTCATGGGGCATCAGTTGCTCGGCAATCTGGTGATATTTGTAGTGGATGACCGTCAGCGAGAAGACCGAGACGACCACCATGCAGGCGAACCAGAACAGTGTACCGGCCGTCAGCAGCAGAAATTTCTGTTTGATCGGCAGATCAACGAACATCAACAGTCGGAAGATCCGCCCCAGCATGACCCGACTACCGGAACTGGCCTTGTCTACAGCGACGGCCGCCTCCCCAACACTCTCGTCAACCTGCATGGCAAACCTCTGGATGGCCCGAACCTGAAATCAAGGAATATGACACAAGTTTACGGACTTGATCCAGCGCAAAGCTTCACTTACTGAAATTATTTTAATGCGTGATTAAATTTCCTGCATTTCTCCTGCCGACAGCCGGAAAGTCTGTTTGCTCCTGGGCAGTTCCCGGCGACTCAAAAGCCCGCAGCCTCGGCCTCGAGATAAGCCAGGCTGACGTACTTGCCGATGTTGCTGTCGAAGCCCTTGGTATCCTTGGCCCGGCTGGCAACGCGCGAATCCTTGAGTACCTGTGCCTTGGCCTCGGCCAGCCCCAGACCGTCCTTGATGGCTTGTTCGCAGGGGCGGTAGATGCCTTCGAAGAGTTCGCGGTTCCATTGCAGTACCTGGCCGCTGGGCTCGCCGTGGCCGGGCAGCCAGAGCGTCGAGCCGGTCTTTTCCATCGCCGCATAGGCTTTCAGCGTGCCGACGTAGGAGCCGTCGTCCATATTGGCGATGCGCCGGTCCATGGCTACGTCGCCGACACAGGTCAGCTTGTCTTCGACGACCTCGACGCAGATGTCGTACGGCGTATGTGCCGTGCCGTCGTGATGCAGGCGCAAGGTGACGTCGCCGAATTTCAGCGCCTGGCCAGGGTCGACCGCAGTATTCGGCGGCACGACACGAGTACCGAGCGTGGCCTGATTGGTCCATTGCTCCATCAGCGTCCGCCACATATTGCCCTGCATGCCGGCAATTTCCTTGATCGTGCCGGCGTGGGAATAGATCGGCAGGCCGGGATAGGCCGTGGCAAAGGCGTCATTCCCCAGCCAGTGATCGCCGTGGTAATGGGTGTTGATGATCGCCACCACCGGCTTTTTGAACTGCTTCTTGATCTGGCGTATGGCCATTTCGCCGATCTGCACCGAAGCGCCGGAATCGACGACGACCAGACCCTTGGCGGTATTGATGAAGGTGATGTTGCACATCATTCCCTGGTTTTCCGGGGTCGGGAAAGCATCGGGGGAATGAATCATCCAGACATGCTTCGAGATCTGGCGCAGCGGATGATCCTTGACCGCCGGGCCGCGCACGAAATCTTCCAGTTCGCGGGCAAAGGCGCTGACAGCCTGCCAGGGCAGGAATTCGACAGCGCCAAGACCAAGCAGGGCGGCGCTATTGCGCAAAAAGTGGCGACGGTTCATCAAAAATTAACTCCAGTCAGAAACCTTTCCCCTGCAGGGGGATAATCGAGCCGGAGAGAGCTGTAGGTTCTTCCCGGTAGTTTCGCCCGCTTACGGGCGTGGATTGAAACATTAGAGTCTACTGAAACTTTAAAATAGGCGCCAATCTTCGCGCCTATTCCGGCCTTCGTCTACACTCCCGCCCATGCGCCACTATCCCAAATCCTTCCTCATCCTGACCGCCCTCGGTGTTCTCTGCGTCATTCCCGGCCTGCTCAGCCTCGCCGGCTTCGGCGGCGCCCTGCATCCAGTGCTCGACGACCCGATGGCCGGCCTGGCCTTCATCGTTTCTGCCGTCGCCCTGTTCGGCTCAGGCGCCTTTCCGCTGGTCATCGAGAAGCTGAAAGAAAACGAGGGCGCCTGAGCGCCCCCGTCGGATCTTGCCGGCAAGGCTGGATCAGGCCTCGCGCATCAGCCGCCAGTACTGGAATTTCAGCATCGCCGCCGCGGCGCCGACGATGGCCAGGAAGGTAACAATGGAGCCGAGGGCCAGCGTCGAGAAGCCGGAAATGCCTTGGCCGATGGTGCAGCCCATTGCCGTAACGCCGCCAAAGCCCATCAGCGCGGCGCCGATCAGGTGATTCGCGGTGTCTTCGATGCTGACAAAACCCTCCCAGCGGAAGCTGCGCGTCAGCAGCGACCAGGCCAAAGAGCCGGCAATGACGCCGAGCAGCGTGGCGATGCCGAAACTGATCGTCCGACTGGCGTCCGACCACAGCAGTAGCAGTTCCAGCGTGTAGGCCTGCGGCGCGACGAAGCTCAGCGCTTCCATGCGGCCGCTGTTGGTCGTCAGGAAGGCTTCTTCGAGGGTGTCCGGATGTTCGGCAAGGTAGCCGAGATGGCCGCTGACGTACCAGGCGGCAACGATCAGCAGACCGGTGCCGAGACCGCCGAGCAGGTTGTCGAGCGTCCAGAAATCCTTTTTCAACAGCGCAAATGCGGTCAACCCGCCGCCAATGCCCAAAACCGCCAGCCAGAAAGCAAGCTGTTCGCCGAGTCCGGCGCGCGTCAACAAGGCTGGCAAATCCTGTCCGCCAGAGAGGTTGACCGCAAATTTGTCGAGCACATTGACGCGGAAGACGCCGAAGACACCGCGCATGGTCATGTAGGCGACCAGACCGAGGACGATGAAGACGACCACCGACTTCAAATTGCCGCCGCCGATGCGGATCAAGGTCTTCGAGCCGCAGCCCGACGCCAGCACCATGCCGACGCCAAAGCAGGCACCGCCCACCAGATAGGACAGCCAGATGAAATTGGGCGTGCGGTAGATCGACTTGCCGAGGTCAATCAGCCCAGTGGCGTGCAGACCGGCAGCGCCGAGAATGGCGATGCCGATGGCTAGCAGCCACATGCGCATGCGGCTCCAGTCTTCCATATTGACGATGTCGGACACCGCGCCCATGGTGCAAAAATGCGTTTTCTGGCCGATGGCGCCGAAGATGACGGCAATGGCAAAAGCCAGCCAGAGGACGGATGAGGTCGGCATGCTGGCTTCCATATTTAGCCCCGGTAATGCGTCGGATCGGCGATGCCGGCAGCGGCGAAGCCCTCGGCGCGCAGGCGGCAGGAATCGCAGACGCCGCAGGCCAGGCCTTCAACATCGGCCTGGTAACACGATACGGTCAGCCCGTAATCAACGCCCAGCGAGCTGCCGAGACGGATGATTTCGGCCTTGGAAAGATCGATCAGTGGTGCGTGGATGCTGAGGGTATGGCCTTCAACGCCGGATCGGGTCGCCAGATTGGCCATTTTCTCGAAAGCGGCAATGTATTCCGGGCGGCAATCCGGGTAGCCGGAATAATCCACGGCATTGACCCCGACGAAGATGTCGTCGCTGCCCAGCACTTCGGCCCAGGCCAGTGCCAGCGACAGCATGATGGTATTGCGCGCCGGGACATAAGTGACCGGGATTCCTGGCTGGACGCCGTCAACGGGGACGGCAATCGAGGTGTCGGTCAAGGCCGATCCGCCGAACTGGGCGAGACCGAAATTGATGACCCGATGCTCTTTGGCACCCAGGGCCTGGACGACACGCTCGGCCGCCTGCAACTCGGCATTGTGGCGCTGGCCGTAGTCAAAGGACAGGCAATAACAGGCAAAACCCTGGCTGCGGGCAATGGCGAGACAGGTAGCGGAATCGAGTCCGCCGGAAAGGAGAACGATAGCTGGCTTCATCATGGGGCGCGAATATACCTGAAAACCGGGGTTGACCGCGACGGTATCTACTTGTTCCTGCGCTACAATTTGCCGTTTACCTCACTTTTCCGGGAGTTTCCGATGTCGCTTCGCCTGACCGCCCTTGCCGCCGCCCTGCTGCTCGCGGGTTCCGTCCATGCCGCTGACAAAATCAAGGTCGGCTTTGTCTCGACCCTGTCCGGCGCTGGCGCCGGCCTCGGCGTCGACATCCGCGACGGCTTCCAGCTCGGCATGAAGCAGCTCAACGGCAAGCTCGGCAACCTGCCGGCCGAAGTCCTGATCGCCGATGACCAGCAAAACCCCGACATCGCCAAGCAGGCCGCCGACAAGCTGCTGAAGAAGGACAAGGTCGATTTCATGACCGGCATCGTCTTCTCCAACATCATGCTCGCCGTCGGCCCCAGCGT
>JAVBXO010000256.1 GCA_030824535.1 Azonexus sp.
CGTTCGGGGATTTGTGTCCATGATCTCCTTTGTGGACACAACATTGAGGTGCCCGAGTGCGGGCGATGATTACGCGCTGGATCAGGGAAGGGAAGACGGTGGCGGTCGGACGCTTACCTGGAGACCGCCGAGGCCGTCGATGCCGAATTCCCGGACAACGCCTACGCCGAGATCGCCGATGGCCGGCTGATCCTGAAGAAAGCGCCGGGCAGCGAACTGCCGCCCGGGATCCGCCAGATCGACCTGTTAATTGCCGAGCGACTGGAAAACGTCAGCATCGTCGACGTGCTGATCGATACCGAGCGCTGGCTGCAACTGCACAAGCTGTTCCGGCCGCTGATGGGCACGGAGAGCCGGATCGAGGAGCTCCGGCCGCGAGTGATCAGCACCTTGTTCTGCTATGGCTGCAACCTCGGGCCGACCCAGACGGCGCGCTCGATTCGCGGCATGAGCCGCAAGCAGGTCGCTTGGCTCAACATCAAGTACATGACCGAGGAGACGCTGGAGCAGGCCATCGTCAAGGTGATCAACGCCTACAACCAGTTCGAATTGCCAAGCTATTGGGGCTCCGGGAAGCATGCCTCGGCGGACGGCACCAAGTGGAATCTCTACGAGCAGAACCTGATTTCCGAGCACCACATCCGGTACGGTGGCTATGGCGGCATCGGCTACTACCATGTCTCCGACAAGTTCATCGCCTTGTTCAGCCACTTCATTTCCTGCGGCACCTACGAAGGAACCCACATCCTCGACGGGCTGATGACCAACACTTCCGACATCCGGCCCGATACCCTCCACGGCGATACCCAGGCTCAGAGCTACCCGGTGTTCGCGCTCTCGCACCTGCTGGGCATCAAGCTGATGCCGCGCATCCGGGGCATCAAGGATCTGGTTTTCCATCGCCCGGAAGGGGGCAAGAAATTCCAGCATATCGACCGCTTGTTCAGCGACGACATCAACTGGCAGATGATCGAAACCCATCTGCCGGACATGCTGCGCGTGGCGGTCTCGATCAAGCTCGGAAAGATCTCCGCCTCCGCCATCCTGCGCCGGCTCGGGACCTACAGCCGCAAGAACAAGCTGTATTTCGCCTTCCGGGAACTGGGGAAGGTGATCCGGACCCAGTTCCTCCTGAAATACGTCGGCGACATCGAACTGCGCCGGCTCATCCAGTCGGAAACCAACAAGTCGGAGCAATTCAACGGCTTCGCGAAAAAGCTCTTCTTCGGCGGAGAAGGGGAGATCGCCGAGAACCTGCGCCATGAGCAGCGCAAAGTCATCAAGTACAACCATCTCTTGGCCAACATGGTCATCCTGCACAACGTGGTGGGGATGAGCCGGGTGCTCAAGCAGCTACAGGCCGAGGGCGTGCTGATCAACCAGGAACTCCTGGCCGGACTGGCGCCGTACCGGCTGGAACACATCAACCGCTTCGGGGACTACGTGCTGGACTTCCGGCGCAAGGCCGAGGCGCTCGGCGAGGATTTTCGGATTCTCGACATTGAGTCAGCGACTTAGCGAAAAAACGAGGAATTTCTCATAATTCCCGGCCGACCCTCATAGACTGGCCACAACGCATGAGAGAAAAACGAATACACATACGTCATCACTGTGTTGAGCAACGGAGCCTCATGGCTGAAGGTCAGCCAGATCACGCCTTCGCTCAGTTGCTGGATCGCGAACAACAGCGGGATCGCGGCAAATGGCAGTTCGTTGCGATGGCGCGTCGACTTTAGCGTTAACGTCCCCAACCCGAGCAGGACGGCACCTGCCGAGAAACTGGCTGTGGCCGAAAAGCACATTTAGACTCCCCTTTCACTGACATCAATAGCCGCTCCCCAGGTTCTACGCAGCACTACTTGGAAACGTTAAGGGGGCTCACCATTCCCAATATATTGTGGTTTGTGGAGCTGACGAGCGCGTATGCCCACAAGCAAAGAACTACAGCCTCAGTGGCGCAATTGAGCACTCTAGACGTATTCGACTCATTTAACGCGTGCCTTCCTGTGGTGTTATTCAATCGTCCTCTTTAGCCGCCACTCCTTTACCAGAGCATAAATCGCCGGAATCACTGCCAGCGTCAGCACCGTCGAGGAAATCATCCCGCCCACCATCGGCGCAGCAATCCGGCTCATGACTTCGGAGCCTGTGCCGGTGCCCCACATGATCGGCAGCAGGCCCGCCATGATGGCGACGACGGTCATCATCTTGGGGCGAACCCGCTCCACTGCGCCTTCCATGATGGCTTCATAGAGATCATGGACTGTCGGTGACTGCCCCTCCAGGCGGCGACGCTCCTTTAGATCCTCCCAAGCATGATCCAGATAGATCAGCATGATCACACCAGTCTCTGCCGCAACACCTGCCAGCGCAATGAAGCCGACGGCAACTGCGACCGACAGGTTGTAGTTGAGCAGCCACATCAGCCACACACCTCCGACCAGCGCAAAAGGCACCGACAGCATGACGATGATGGTCTCGGTCAGACGCTTGAAGTTTAAATAGAGCAGCAGGAAGATGATCAGCAGCGTCACCGGGATAACCACCTTCATCTTCTCGATGGCACGCTCCATGGACTCAAACTGGCCGCTCCAAGTGGCGTAATAACCTGCCGGGAACGTCACCTTTTCAGCAACTGCTTTGCGTGCGTCGGCAACGTAGCTGCCAATATCACGATCACGGATGTCGACAAAGATATAGGCCGAGAGCAAGGCGTTCTCGGTGCGAATGCCTGGCGTGCCCTTGGCGACCTCGACCCTGGCCAACTGACCCAGTGGAATCATCGCGCCATCCATGGTCGAAATCAGCACCTCGCGGGCGATGAGTTGCGGATCGGCACGTAATTCACGCGGGTAACGCACGGTAACGCCAAAACGTTCGCGCCCTTCGACCGTGGTGGTCACCATCTCGCCGCCCAGCGCTTGCCCGATGACATCCTGCAACTCACCGATCGTCAGGCCGTAACGCGCCAGTTGAGTTCGGTCAGGCTCTATGTTCAGGTAGAAGCCGCCGGTAATACGCTCTGCGAATGCCGAGGTGGTGCCGGGAACGGCCTTGACCACGGTTTCGATCTCGCGTGCCAGACGCTCCATTTCGTTGAGATCCTTGCCGAAGACTTTGATACCGATCGGTGTGCGTATCCCTGTTGATAGCATGTCGATCCGCGCCTTGATCGGCATGGTCCAGGCATTGGAGACACCCGGAAACTGCAAGGCCTTGTCCATTTCGGCAATGAGCTTGTCGGTCGTCATATCCGACCGCCATTCGGATTCGGGTTTGAGGTTGATCACTGTCTCGAACATTTCGGTCGGTGCTGGATCAGTAGCCGTATTGGCTCGGCCTGCCTTGCCATAGACCGAAGCAACTTCCGGGAAGCTTTTGATGATCTTGTTCTGGGTCTGCAACAGCTCACCCGCCTTGGTAATGGACATCCCGGGCAGCGACGAAGGCATATACAGCAAGGTTCCCTCGTTCAAGGTGGGCATGAATTCAGAGCCCAGTCTGCTGGCGGGATAGATTGAAACCACCAGTGCAATGATAGCGGCCAGCACTGTGGTTTTTTTCCGGCGCATGACGGCGGCAATGATCGGGCGGTAACCCCAGATCAGGAAGCGATTCACCGGGTTCTTCGCTTCCGGCATGATCTTGCCCCGGATGAAAAGCATCATCAGCACCGGTACCAGCGTCACGGACAGCAAAGCCGCGCCGGCCATGGCAAAGGTCTTGGTGTAGGCCAGCGGCGCAAACAAGCGGCCTTCCTGCGCTTCCAGCGTAAACACAGGCAGGAAGGACACTGTGATGATGAGCAGGGAAAAGAACAGCGCAGGTCCGACTTCCTTGCAGGCCTTGATCATCGCCTCAATACGCACGGCATGGCTGTGTTCGGCTGGCAGGCGCTCGATGTGTTTGTGGGCGTTCTCGATCATGACGATGGCGGCATCGATCATCGCGCCGATGGCAATGGCAATCCCGCCCAGACTCATCAGGTTGGAATTCATGCCGAGCAGCCGCATGGCGATGAAGGCGATCAGGACGCCCACCGGCAGCATCAGGATGGCAACCAATGCGCTGCGGAAGTGCATCAGGAACACCATGCAGACCAGCGCAACAATCAGGCTTTCCTCGATCAAGGTGCGTTTAAGGGTGTCAATGGCGCGATGAATCAGCTCCGAGCGGTCATAGACAGCCTCGATGCTAACGCCCTCGGGCAGGCCCGAGGAAATCTCGGCGATTTTCTGCTTGATGTTATGAATGACTTCCAAGGCATTCTGGCCGTAGCGCGCCATGGCGATGCCGGAGACCACTTCGCCTTCGCCATTCAGCTCGGTAATGCCACGCCGCTCATCCGGTGCCAGTTCGACCCGAGCAATGTCTTTGATCAGCACCGGGGTGCCGCTGCTGGCCTTGACGACCAGGTTCTCGATGTCGGCAATTCCGCGCAAGTAGCCCTTGCCGCGGATCATGTACTCGGTCTCAGCCATTTCAACGACACGGCCGCCCACATCGCGGTTGGATTCGCGGATTGCTTGGCTGACCTTGCCCAAGGGGATGCCGTAGGCGCGCAGCTTGACTGGATCGACAGTGACCTGATACGTCTGCACAAAGCCGCCGATGGAGGCGACTTCAGCAACGCCATGCGCCTTGGTCAGTTGATAACGCAGATACCAGTCCTGCAGGGTGCGCAACTCGGCCAAGGTTTTATCCTTGGATAGCACGGCATATTGGTAGACCCAGCCGACCCCGGTGGCATCGGGACCAATCTGCGGCGTGACACCTTTGGGCATGCGCCCGGCGGCGAAGTTAAGATATTCCAGCACACGGGATCGCGCCCAGTAGATGTCGGTGCCGTCTTCAAAGATGATGTAGACGAAGGAGGCGCCGAAGAAGGAGAAGCCGCGTACCACTTTCGATTTTGGCACGGACAGCATGGCCGATGTCAGCGGATACGTGACCTGATCCTCGACCACCTGGGGCGCCTGCCCCGGATACTCCGTATAGACGATGACCTGCACGTCCGAAAGATCGGGTAGAGCATCCAGCGGCGTGCGCATCACGGCAACAATGCCGCCAACGACGACAAACAAGGTGGCAAGCAGTACCAGGAAGCGATTGCGTCCCGACCATTCAATGATTTTGGCGAGCATGCTGTTCCCCGTTAATGGCTGGCGTGGGGATCAGATGTCGTGCCAGCCTTGACCGCCTGCTGCGGCGTGAGGCGGGTAATGACCCATTCACCGGGTTTGCGCTCGACGAATTCGAACTTCACCGTCATGCCGACCTTGAGACTGCTCAGCAGCGCCGGGTTTGCTGCTTGGAACTCCATGCTCATGGCTGGCCATTTGAGGCTGGCAATTGCTCCATGGTTGAGCGTAATAGTGCCAGCCTTGAGATCGATCTCCTCGATGGTTCCTTCCGCCTGATGCCCGACGGCAACGGGTTTGGCACCGGGCTTTGCTACTACAGGTGCATCCTGCGGAGCGGTCGCGCCATGAGCGGCATGACCGAAATTGCCGATCGCCGCCTTGAGGTTGCTTTCGGCATCAATCAGGAAGTTGGCCGCAACGACAACCGCTTCGCCCTCCTTGACACCCTCCAGAACCTCGACCTGCGTATCACTGCGCTGTCCCAGTCGAACCTCACGTGGCTCAAAGCGGCCTTCACCCATCTCCACCAGAACAATACGGCGCGTACCGCTGTCGATAACCGCAGAATTCGGAATGGTGACGACCTTGCTGCGGGCACCGACCGGCAGCTCGACCTGAGCAAACATGCCGGGCTTGAGCAACTGAACGGGATTGGCAAGCTCGACCCGTACTTGAACCGTCCGCGTATCCGCCTGCAACGTAGGGTAGACGTAGCTGATCGTGCCTTCGAAGCGTTTGTCCGGATAGGCATTGATGCGCACCTGCGCCCTGGCGCCGGTTCTGACCAAGCTGATATCCTGCTCGAACACATCCGCGATCACCCATACCGAGGAAAGGTCGGCGATTTGGTACAGTGCCTCGCCGGGCATGAAGCGCATGCCTTGCACGGCCTTCTTCTCGGTCACGATGCCGGCAACCGGGGAGCGGAAGGTTAATGTCCGGCGAGCTTCCCCGGATTTGGCCAGCGCCTTGATCTGCTCCTCCGAAATATCCCAATTACGCAGGCGCAGCAGGCTGGAGTCGGCCAGTTGCCGCATGCTCTCTTGCGCCTGCTCACCAGCGCCCTTGAGCGACTCGACGCCCTGCGCCGCGATGGCGTATTCGCGCTGTGCCGAGACCAGTTCCGGGCTGTACACCTCGAACAGCGGCTGTCCCTTGCCGATAACTTGCCCGGTAATGCTGACATGCAGACGCTCGACGTAGCCTTCGAACTTCGGCGAGATGGCGTACAGACGACGTTCGTCCGGCTCAATCCGACCAGCCACGCGGACGACCTTGTCCAGCATCTGTAATTGCGCGAGCTCAGTACGCACCCCGAGCTTCTGAACCTTCTCGGTGCTGATCTTGATCTGGTTTTCGCTGGCAGAATCTTCTTCCTGTTCCCCGTCATAGACCGGGAGATAATCCATGCCCATTGGGTCTTTCTTGGGGACCGGCGAAGTGTCGGGCAGACCCATGGGGTTGCGGTAGAACAGAACCTTCCGCGCTCCTTTGGCAGCCCCTTCCGCACTTGCGGGTGCCGTAGCTTCACTATGGGAAGCACTGCGATTGCCAAACCAGTATCCCCCGGCTGCTGCCAACGTAACAATCAAGACCCCAATGGCCAGTCCCGCTCCCCGATTCATAACTCTTCCCCTAACAGTCGTTCAATTTCGGCCAGGCGCACCTGCGCATCAACCTGAGCCTTGAGTTGGTTTTGTCTGGCTTGACGTATCTGGCGTTGCGCATCCAGCAACGTGGCGAAGTCAACCTTCCCGTTTTCATAACCGGCCAGTGCCGCCTTGAAGGTCAGCTCGGCTTGCGGTAGCAGGCTGTTCGTCAGCAGCGTTTCCGTACGGCGGGCCGCATCAATGCCGGCGAGACTTTCGCCCAGCATGGACAGAATCTGGTTGGCAGTGGCTTCCTTGCGTGCCTTGGCAGCCGTCAGCATGGATTCCGATTCACGTTCCTGGGCGCGGCGCGTGCCTTGTTGCAGTGGAATGCTGAACTCGAACATCAGCTCCCACTCCTTGACCGAACTCTGATACTGGATGGGTGAGACCCCGAGCGTGACATCCGGGTAACGGTTTTTGTAGGTCAGATCGCGGTTCTTCTCGGCCGCCTTGATTTTGGCTTCCTCGGCGAACAATTGAGGATTCCGGGAGCGCACCCGGTCTTCAAGCGCAGCAAGCTCAAGCGCGACGGGCTGGGGGAGCTTGCGTAACTGGGCTGGCTCCAGCAGCGGTGAACTGATTGGCCGGGCCAGCAGCGCATTCAGCCGTGCGCGCAGATAATTTTTCTCGGCATCAACGGCAATCAGTTCGTTGCGCATGTTGGTCTGCTCGACCTGGGCGCGTATCACGTCCTGCTGCGCAGCCAGGCCACCGGCATAGCGGGCTTGCGCCACTTTCTCCAGACGGTTCATCAGGTCAAGGATTTCGCGCGTCAGCTGTTCATTTCGATGGGCGAAATAAAGTTGCGCGAAGTTGAGCTTGATCTGCCCGGCAATCTCTGCCCAGGAGGCCATCAAGCGTCCCTTGCTACCCTCTGCCTCCAGTTCGGCGATTTCGCGTTTGAGGTCACGTTTTCCAAACCAGGGTAGTTCCTGCATCAGCAGATAGCGGGTGCTGCCGACCTTGCTGGGTGCCAGCGTGGCGTTCTGCTCCCCCATTTTGGTGATGTCGCGCAGTTCGGTTCTGAAACGCGGGTCAGGCAATGCGCCCGCCGGGGTGATACGTTCGAATGATGCATCGGCTTCCGCCTGCATTGCGGCATATTCCGGATTCCGGGTCTTGGCATATTCCAATAGGCTTTCGACATTCCGCCCCAGTGGCGGCTCCTGAGCCAGGGCAGCACTGCTGATAGCCAGCCCCAAAAGCAGGCCTCGCAAGGTTTTTAACGACAACATCTCAGGTTCTCTCCACAACAGTCTGTTTTGTTCATCACAACTTTTTCCACTTCAATCTCAATGCATTGCCAACAACGGAGACCGAGCTCAAGCTCATGGCCAATGCCGCAATCAGCGGCGACAGCAACCAGCCGGTCACGGGGTACAGCAGGCCAGCGGCAATCGGAATGCCGAGCGCGTTGTAGAGGAAGGCAAACACCAAGTTCTGGCGCATGTTGCTTACAGTGGCTTGTGACAAGGCCCGCGCAAAGGCAATGCCGCGCAGGTCGCCCTTGACGAGCGTGAGCTGTGCGCTGTTCATGGCAACATCGGTACCGGTGCCCATGGCTATGCCCACGTCGGCTCGAGCCAACGCTGGCGCATCGTTGATGCCGTCACCCGCCATGGCAACCACAGCTCCGGCTTTTTGCAATTGTTCGACCAAAACAAGCTTGTCGGCGGGCTTTACCTCTCCATGCACCTCGTCAATGCCCAATCGCGCACCTACGGCCTTGGCGGTGGTCAGACCATCGCCGGTGGCCATCACCAGGCGGATGTTGACTTGTCGCAGTGTAGCCAGCGCTTCCGGCGTACTAGACTTGATTGGATCGGATACGGCCAATAGACCGGCTAGCTTCCCATCGACACCGAGATACATCACGCTGGCACCTTCGCTACGCAGATGTTCGGCATCCGCAACTAGGGGCGCGACTTGCACGCCTGCCTGTTCCATCAGCACGGTATTGCCGAGCGCCAAGGATTTGCCGGCCACGCGCCCATGCACGCCAATACCGGTGGAAGATTCAAAGTCCTCAACCTTATCCAGGCTAAGGCCCTGCTCTCTGGCCGCCTGCACGATGGCATCCGCGAGCGGATGTTCGCTGCCCTGATCTAGGCTGGCGGCGAGCCTCAATACTTCAGTAGCATCAAAGCCCGTTGCCGCAACCGCACGATCAAAGCGTGGCTTGCCTTCGGTCAGTGTGCCGGTCTTGTCCACAATCAGGGTATCGACCTTGCGCAGATTTTCGATGGCTGCCGCGTCGCGAAACAGCACCCCACGCGTGGCCCCTTGGCCCGTAGCGACCATGATGGACATCGGTGTAGCCAGGCCCAAAGCGCACGGACAGGCGATGATGAGCACGGCAACTGCATTTATAAGACCAAAGACCCAACTTGGCTCCGGCCCCCACACGCCCCAGCCAATGAACGTCAGTACGGAAATGGCCACGACAACCATGACGAAATAGCCGGCCACCACATCGGCAAGGCGCTGCATCGGAGCTTTGGAACGCTGTGCCTGCACCACCATCTGCACAATCTGGGACAGCATGGTTTCCGAGCCTACACGCTCTGAACGCATGACCAGCGCGCCATTGGTGTTCATCGTGGCACCGATCACCTTGTCGCCCACACGCTTGCTCACGGGTACCGGTTCGCCGGTCAGCATGGATTCATCGACCGCACTGTTGCCTTCAACCACCACGCCATCCACCGGGACTTTTTCGCCGGGGCGGACTCTCAGAAGATCACCCACATGTACATGGGTGAGCGGCACATCCTCTTCGCTACCGTCCGCGCCGATGCGCCGCGCAGTTTTAGGTGACAATCCGAGCAGAGATTTGATCGCGGCCGAGGTTTGGGAGCGCGCCTTGAGTTCGAGTACCTGCCCCAGCAAGGTCAGAGAGATAATCACGTCCGCCGCTTCGTAGTAAACCGCAATCCGCCCCATGGAAAAGAACGAGTCGGGAAATACGCCCGGCGCCAGCGTCGCCACAAAGCTATAGACAAAGGCCGCACCTGTTCCGAGGCCTATGAGTGTCCACATATTGGGACTGCGCAGCGTCACCGACAGCCAGCCACGATGGAAAAAAGGCCAGCCAGCCCAGAGGATGACCGGCATCGAGAGCAGTAGCTCCACCCACGTCTGGGTTGCGGGTTCCAGCCAGCCATAGCGGTGGCCGAACATGGCCAGAATGACGACAATGATAGAGAGCGGCAGCGTCCACCAGAAACGGCGTGTGAAATCCTTGAGTTCAGGATCCTCTTCATCCTCCACCGAAGGCAGCTCGGGTTCCAGCGTCATCCCACATTTCGGGCAGCTGCCCGGGTGATCCTGGCGAATTTCCGGATGCATGGGGCAGGTGTAGATCGTGCCAGCCGGTATCGGATGAACCTGTGTCGCAGCAGGACTGGCGTCCGTTACATACTTTGTTGGGTCAGCAACGAACTTGTCGCGGCACTTGGCGCTGCAGAAACGGTAGTCGTAATTGACATACCGATAGACGTGAGGCGAATCTGTCTTGACCACCATGCCGCAAACTAGGTCTTTCAGTTCCGTGCTGTTAGGTTCAGTCGGCGGATGGGTGTGATGCGCGTGTCCGTGAGCATGGTGGTCCATATTATTCTCCCGAGTGTTTAGATTTGATTCCGGTGCTGGTCCAGATCCACTGGCTGTAGGGAATCAGGAGAAACAGTTCCGTCAAGATCGTTCACATGCGAATCAGTGCCCGCAGCAGCCTCCGCCAGTACGAGGGCTGCCAGCGGAGGAACCAACTGGCGTCGCCGGATAGCCGGCCTCCGTCACGGCTTGAATCAGTGCAGGCTGCAAGGCGCGAGCATTGTCCGCGCGAGCCCTGGCAACGCCGTTCGTTAGATCCACTTCTGCACTGTGAACCCCGGGTACGTCGAGTAGGGCTTGTTTCACTCTTGAGGCGCAGCCACCGCAAGTCATGCCCGCTACGTTAAGTTCGATCTGTTCCATGCAACACTCCTTTGCGTACAGGTTTAAGACGATAGACAGAGAGGATCAAGCTCTTAGGCTCGATCTGCTCTGCCATAGAGATACCAATGACAAGTTCAGTTTTGCCAGGATGGCATATCAGCTTGCATTGCTACCAATACCGTTCTGGTCCCACCTAGGAATAAACTTGGGCGTTTTTTGTGCGTAGCGATCAAATTCGTCACCGAATTGCGCACTCATTTCCTCTTCCTCCTTGATCGCCAGCCGACCATACATCAGCAGCAGGATCGGGAACATGAGCAAGGTCAACAGCGTTGGCCATTGCAGCAGGAAACCGAGCAGGATCAGCACAAAGGCAACATATTGCGGATGCCGGATGCGGGAATAAGGCCCAGCCGTGGCAAGGCTGTGTCGGCGCTGCGCGTGGTACAGCACATGCCAAGCCTTCGACAGCAGATAGAAACCGTAGCCCAGAAATACATAACTGGCGATATGCAGGACGCCGAAGTGCGGATCGCCTTTCTCGCCGAGCAAGGTCGACCACAGATGGCCGGCATCATGGGAAAGGATGTCCAGCCCCGGGTACTTGGTTTGCAGCCATCCCGACAACACATAGATAGTCAGGGGAAAGCCGTACATTTCGACGAACAAAGCCACAATGAAGGCCGAGAAAGCGCCGAAGGTACGCCAGTCCCGCGAGGTCTGCGGCTTGAAGAAGCTGAAGGCGAAGAAAATGAAAATCGCTGAATTGATCAGGACCAGAGACCACAGTCCGTAAGCATGGATCGCGTGGTTCATGATGGGCTACCATTTTTGTCATTCTTATCTTGGCTATGCTGATGTCCATGGCTCCCGTGCCCATGTCCGCCATGCATGAAGATATGCATCAAGGGGCAGGCCAGCAGAATCAGATAGGGCAAGGCACCGACGACGTGTGCCAGATGTTCGGTTAGCAGGTAATAGGCCGCGACTGCGCCGATGACGAGATAGCCAATCGCGAAACGGGAGCGCCAGAAACTAGGTGGCGTTTCATGGTTTTCATGTGGGTGTTCCATATACGGCCCTCCAGAAAAGAGTGGAGAGCGGAACGGATGGACTCATTGCAGAGTCATTCTGCTCCGCTCAGTATGCTTATTTGCCGTCACGAGGGTGGTAGTGCTTGTCTTGGGCTGGCATAGCATCTTCCCGCGGTGATTTTTCCGAAGCTTTCCCGGCTGCCGGCTTGATTGGCATACCCTCCTTCATATGTGGACATTCCTTCATGGGCATTCCTTCTTTCATCGACATGCATTCCTTCATCGGCATGTCCTTTTTCATGGGCATGTCTTTCTTCATTGGCATTTCCTTGTCCATGGACTTTTCGTGATCCATAGCCATGGCCGGAAACGCAACGACAATGGCAGTGGATAGCAGAACAGACAGAACAGATTTCTTCATGACAGACTCCTTGAATGATGGCTTTGGCCTTTTGGGGCTTCAGCCTTGAGCTGGCTGGAGCGCCCGCCCCAGCCACAAACTACGGTGGTACTCAGTTCGCAAGCTCAATTTGGGTTACGGTCAGCGCACCGTTGATCTTGTCGGCAGCAAAATTCACCTTGTCACCGACCTTGACCTTGTCCAGCATGGTGGCTTCCTTGACACGGAACACCATGGTCATGGGCGCCATGTCGAGATTGACTAGGGGGCCATGCTTGATGGTGACCTTGCCAGCTTCCTTGTCGATCTTCTTGATTTCGCCGCTTGATAGCGCTGCCGGCGCAGCCGCCGCTGCCTTCTCGGGATGGTGAGCATCATCTGCAGAGGCCAACGAAGACAACGCCATGCCCAGTGCAACCAGGGTGGTAGTAATGAGTTTCATGTTCAGACTCCTTTAGTGGGGTGAATTACTTGACGGCAACCTTACCTGCCATGCCAGCCTCGAAATGGCCGGGTTGGAGGCATGCAAAGTCAAAGGTTCCAGCGTTAGCGAACTTCCAGATGAACTGGCCGGTCTTGCCGGGGTCGACCTGCACCTGGTTTGGATCATCGTGCTCCATCTCCGGATGCTTGCGCATCTGCTCAGCATGCGCCTTCAGTTCCTGAACCGAGCCGAGGACCATTTCATGGCGGACCTGGCCGCTGTTCTTGACGACAAACTTGATGGTCTCGCCCTTTTTGACCTCGATCTTTGCAGGGGTGAAACGCATGTTGTCCGTCATGTCGACATTGACGGTACGGGTAACTTCGCTGGCCTTACCGGGCTTGCCAATGGACGAAGCATGGCCGCCGTGACTGCCGTGCCCTGCATCGGCGTATGCGATGGTGCTGCCTGCCGCCAGTACTGATGCCGAGATGAGCGTGCTGAAAACAAAGTGCTTGGGGAATTTCATGGTGTTTCCTTTCTAATTAATGACTATGGCTGCCGCCACCCTTGCGGGCTTTCATGACGGTGTCGCCGGGGTTGATGGAGGTGTTTGCATCAGGAGCGCGTTTAGCGGCAGGCATGTCCTGCTTGGTGCTGCCCTTCCATTCGGACGCTACGGTGCCTTTGGGATGGCGGTACCAGCCCGGGTCCTTGTAGTTGCCATGCGGTTGATCCTTACGCACCTTGACGATAGTGAACATGCCGCCCATTTCGACACCACCGAACGGCCCTTCGCCAGTCATCATCGGCAGGGTGTTGTCGGGCAAAGGCATCTCCATGCCTTCCATGGAGCCGCCCTTGTCGCCCATGACCATGTACTCGGGGATAAGCTTGTTGATCTTTTCAGCAACGCCCTTGTGATCCACGCCAACCAGGGTGGGTACGTCGTGCCCCATGGCGTTCATGGTGTGATGCGACTTGTGACAATGGAAAGCCCAGTCGCCCAGATCGGTGGCGTCGAATTCGATGGCGCGCATCTGACCAACCGCAATGTCTGCTGTGACCTCCGGCCAACGCGCAGCGGGCGGAACCCAACCGCCATCTGTGCCCGTCACCTCGAATTCGTGGCCATGCAGATGGATAGGATGGTTGGTCATGGTCAGATTGCCGACGCGGATACGCACCCGGTCACCCTGACGGCAGACCAGCGGGTCAATCCCCGGCCAGACACGGCTGTTGAAGGTCCACAGATTGAAGTCGAGCATGGTGTTGACCTTGGGCGTGAAACTTCCAGGGTCAATGTCATAGGCGGAAAGCAAGAAGACGAAGTCGCGGTCGGCCTTGTATTGGGAGGGGTCTTTTGGATGCGTCACCCAGAAGCCCATCATGCCCATGGCCATCTGCACCATCTCATCAGCGTGCGAGTGGTACATGAAGGTACCCGGCCGTTTAGCCTCGAACTCATACATGAAGGTCTTACCAGGGGGGATGCCGCGCTGATTGAGCCCAGTGACGCCATCCATCCCATTCGGCAAGCGCTGACCATGCCAGTGAACGCTGGTGTGCTCGGGCAACTTATTGGTCACGAAAATACGCACCCGGTCGCCTTCGACCACCTCGATGGTCGGGCCGGGCGACTGGCCGTTGTAGCCCCAGAGATGTGCTTTCATACCGGGGGCAATTTCGCGGACCACGGGCTCGGCGACCAAATGGAATTCCTTGACGCCATTCTTCATGCGCCAAGGGAGCGTCCAGCCGTTGAGGGTGACGACGGGGTTGTATGGGCGGCCGTTGGGCGGAATCAGTGGGCCCTGAGTACTGGCCTTGCTCATGGTCGGGGCTTCAGGCAACGAGGCTGCGCCTGCCTTACTGACAAGTCCTGCTCCCAATGCAACAGCACCGGCACCCAGAAAAAAGTCTCTACGTGAGGTCATGTGATTTTCCTTGTTATGAGCGGCTCAGTGGCCGCCTCCTTCGTTGGCGGCAACAGCACCCATAGATGCTGGAACATTGCTTGAACTGGGTTTTCCGATCAGTGCCATATCCAGATCAGCCTGTGCCAGCCAGAAATCACGCAGAGCTTCGATATAGCCGTTCACCGTGCTTATTTGTGAGCGTGCATCTGCGAGAAGATCAAAAACGCTGAGCAGCATGCCGTTGTAGCGAAGCTGGTTCTCTTCTGAGATACGCTTCTTGAGCGGCACGATCTCATCCCGGTAGTGCTTGGCGATGTCATAGCTGGTACGGTAGGCCTGATAGCTCTCCCGCACCTCGGAACGCGCATTGACAGCCATTTCACCGGCGCGATTGAGGGCTTGCATGTAGATCGACTCGGCTTTGCTTACTTTGGCGCTCCCCCAGTCAAAGATCGGCAATTCGAAGCCAATCTCATAGCCCTTCTTGTAGGGTTCAGAGCGCAGCCCTTCTTGAACACGTGCAGGGCCAAGCTCCAGCACGTTGATGAAGCGAGTCGCTTTGGTGAGTCCAAGGTTGCTGGCCAAACCTTCGGTTTCCAGGCGGATCGCCTGTAGGTCGAGCCGCTGCTCCATGGCCAGCGATTCGATATCAGGTAGATCGCTGGCCATCTTGGGCAAGTCAGGTAGGCGCTCCGGGAGTTTGTATTCAAGTTGCTGCCCCCATAGGCCCATCAAGCGTGTGAGCTGTTCTCTGGACGCAGAAGCAGCCTGGCGGGAACGCGCCGACTGTGCGACTGCATCAGCATAGAAGCCTTGCTCCTTCGCCTGAGCCAACTTGCTCCAGTTACCCACTTTGGCCATGCGCCTGCCCAGTTCCGCACCGGCCTCAGCAGCATCTTTGACTTGCGCCATATACTCGGCGGTTTGCTGGGCGGAGATAGCTGTGTAGTACGCCTTGCGCGTATCCGCAGCCAGCCGCAGGACTTCGGAGGTTACTTGTCGTTGTGTTTGCGCAAAGCGGCGCTCCTCTACCTTCTGTGCCAGCGGCATGGTGATCAATGAGAAGACATTGAAAGTAAATGCCTGCTCGATCTTGTATTCATCTTCATATCGGGCACGCAGCATCGAAAAGCGTGGATTGGGTAGGCGACCGGCTTGCACCAAGTCGGCCTCTGAAATTCCCAGCTCGTAGAAAGAAGCCTGCAAGCCCTTATTGTTGAGCAAGGCAAGCTGGACAGCGTCATCGACGCTCAACGGCCGTTTAAGCAACTCAGCCACCCGCTTGTCGATCGTGTTTTGATCCTCACCGGAACGCGACCATTGCACATCCTTGCCGATACGGTCTTTGGTTGTTTTTTCCACCGACCCGAAGCCGCCGTCGGCCGAGAAGCTGGCACAGCCAGCCAGTACGGAACTGGCCAGCAATGTACCAATCAGCCGGACTTTTGAAGACTTGAATAGTGTGTTCATCAGTGCTGCCCCCTATGCTTCATCGAATGACCCGCATGCGGGTCTGCCTTGCTGGCACGAGGACTTACATCACTCTGGGTGGCAGGCTTGTCATGGCCGATGTGGCCACTGCCCATCACGTCTTCATGGGCTTTGCGCCAGCCTTTCATGGGGGCATCGTCCCAGGCCTGATAACCGTCGAAGGCCGATTGATAGAGCGCCTTCGGAACGGCCGCCTGCGGATCCATGGCGGGAATGGTTTTTTCTTCTGCAAATGTTGGGGAATGGATCAGCACGCCGACCAGCAAGGTCAGCGCTATGGCCGGCTTATGAACCGACTTCATTGTCTTGAACATGATTTCCTCACGTCGCTTGTCGTTTGAGTGAGCGGCATTGCCGCCACGGGAAAACCGCGAATGCAGGCGTTACGGGGTAACGCAGCGGGCAGGCGGCACGCGCTTCAAGCGTGCGTAAGCCTCTGCAAGCGCAGACTCGTCAGAGTGAGGAGGCTCGAGGCGGTCTCTGCAGCGTTTCGAGCGAAACGCTGGTCAGGGTGTCGACAAGATGGGGGGCCATGATTGCGGCACCGGGAAAGGAAAAAACGATGGCGGAAGCTGAAGCTGCAGCAGCCGTGCACATGCAGCAGGCGCTGCATGCACTGCATTTCCCGGCCACTTTGAGGGGTTGGGTCGGTTGATCGGAGGCGTCGTCACTGTCGCCGCCAGTAGCCATCGCCTTATTGCAATGCTCGGCATGGGAGGGTGCGGCATCAGCATTGTCGCCATGCATCGCATGCTTATCAGCAGGCACCATGGTCCACATAGCCATGCCCTGATGCATGGGCGCGCAATAGAGCATGCTGGCCGCTGCATAGCTTTGCAACGGCAGTGAAATCAGCATGATCCAGATGATTAGGCGCCTGAACATAAGGGAGGTGCAGTGGAGGTCAGTCTAGGAAGCGGCCAACGCCATGTCAAGCTCCGGGAATATCAGGGTAAATGTCGTCATGTTGCCCTCCGAAAATAGCTTGATCTCGCCCCCATGGGCACGCACGATAGAGTCGGTAATCGCTAATCCAAGTCCGGCACCTTGCCCCATACGTTCGCGCGAGGCATCCACGCGGTAGAAGCGGTCAAACAGACGGCGATGCAATTCGGCGGGAATGGGGTCGCCCGTATTGCTGACACTTACCTGAACGGCGTGTTCGGCTGTAGACAGCACGACCTTGATTGCTCCGCCTTCCGGCGTGTGGCGGATGGCATTTGACAAGAGGTTGCTGAGTGCGCGGCGCAGCATGAGCCGATCACCACTCATGCTGCCCGTGCCGGCGAGTGACAAAGCGATGCGCTTTTCGCTAGCTAGCGCTTCATAGAAGTCGAGCACAGCCTGGGTTTCGCTGGACAAATCAAACGGCTCCCGTGTCGGAATGACCATCGCATGATCTGCCTGGGCAAGGAACAGCATGTCGCTTATCGTGCGCGACAGGCGTTCCAATTCCTCGGTGTTCGAGGCCAGCACCTCGCGGTACTCGTCTGCGCTACGCGCCTTGGTCAAGGTCACCTGGGTCTGCGTGAGCAGATTGCTGACCGGCGTACGCAGTTCATGCGCCAGATCAGAAGAAAACTCGGTCAGACGCTGAAAAGAGCCTTCCAAGCGTGCCAGCATTTCATTCAGCGTTGCAACCAGCGGCTCCAGCTCGGCCGGCACGGCATCGGAAGAAAGGCGTTGATCCAGCCGCCGCGCAGTAATGCCGGAGGCCTCCTGGCGAATCGCCTGCAAGGGCTGCATTTCCCGACGCACTATGCACCAGGTAGCTACGCCCGTAAGGAGCACTGCCAAGGCAACCGCGGACCAAAGCGTCCAGCGGAAAGCCTGCATGAAGCTATCCTGGTGCGTAATGTCGGTGGCAACCATCACCTGAAATGCCGTATCGGGTTTGGCCGGGGAGCGGACTTCACGCGCAATGCCTAGGTACAAGCGTCCGTTTTCCGTGCGCCAACTTGCCGCGCTCAGTTCAGCCGAGGCTGGCTGGCGCGCCAGTAGGCGATTGGGGAAGTTCGCATGTGCGCTTGCAAAAACAGTCGTACCGTCCGCTTGCTTTACCAGTATCTCGATGTCGTCATGTCCGACCAAGGCGTCGCCTAGTTGGCGTGGAATTACCACCATTACATCACCCATGGCGGCATTCTCAATGGCATGGGTCGCCAGCGTCATCTTGCCGTTCAGCATCTCCATGTCGTGGTGACGAAAATGTCGCTCAACGGCGGTGCTGATGAGAATGCCAAGCAGCAACAGGATGGCTGTTGCTGCGATAGAAATCAGCAGCGTCAGGCGAAAGGTTAGCGAGCGGCGTGCCATGGCTCAGAACGCCACTTCCAGGACATAGCCCATACCGCGCACGGTGTGGATCAGCTTGGCCTCAAAATCATCGTCAATCTTGACCCGCAGACGCCGCACGGCCACATCAATGACGTTTGTGTCGCTGTCGAAATTCATGTCCCATACTTGGGAGGCGATCAGGGAACGCGGCAACACCTCACCTTGGCGTCGCAGCAGGAGTTCGAGCAAGGCAAATTCCTTGACTGTCAGCTCAATGCGCTTGCCACCTCGGCTAACCCGCCGACGTAGTAGATCAAGCTCCAGATCGGCTGCACGCAGAACCTCCGCCTCCTTATTGCGGGTGCCCCGTCGAAGCAGCGTGCGTATCCTCGCCAGCAACTCCGAAAAGGCAAAGGGCTTGACCAGATAGTCGTCTGCGCCCAGTTCCAGCCCCTTGACGCGATCATCCACATGGTCACGGGCGGTCAGGAACAGCACCGGCACATCCTTGCCTGCTCGGCGAATGCCTTCGAGAATCTGCCAGCCAGTCATGCCCGGCAGCATCACATCGAGGACAATCAAGTCGTATGCTTCGGTCAGGGCATGGTGCAAACCATCCGTGCCGTCTCGATCCAGATCGACGACGAAGCCTGCCTCCACCAGTCCTTGCTGGACATAGGTGCCGGTTTTAAGCTCATCTTCAACGATCAAGATTTTCACGAAATAGCCTTGGAACAGGTCTAGGTGCATTCTGCGCAGATTTTCACCGCACTGGTGTTTGATGACAGAAATGTAATCTTTATGTCAGAAAGCTGTTGGTTGGCGCGTACCAAACTGGCCTCATCGCAATACGGAGAATCATCATGAAAGAGGTACTCGGCTTGTTCCTGTTTCTGTCTGCTGGGGCCAGTACGGCGTTGGCGCAAACCTACCCGGTTGTCGAGGTGTTCAAAAGCCCGACCTGCGGATGCTGCAGCAAATGGGTAGAGCATCTGAGAAGTAATGGCTTCAAGGTCAATGCCCACGATGTATCGGATGTGAATGCCGAACGCAAGCGTCTGGGCATGCCGGAGCAGTATTCGTCCTGCCATACGGCCAGCGTCGGTGGCTATGTGGTAGAAGGCCATGTACCCGCCGCCGACATTCAGCGCCTGCTGAAAGGAAAAGCCAAGGCCATCGGCATCAGCGTGCCTTCCATGCCACCGGGCTCGCCTGGCATGGAGAGCCCCCAGCCAGTAAGTTACGAAACGCTACTTGTTCAAAAAGACGGTAGCCATCGAGTTTACGCCCGGCATTAATGGCCTATGTCTCATGGTAATCCCAAGGGGCTGCCAGAGGCGGCCCTCGATGCAATGGTATCGGCATGGGCTGTACTGGTCCTGATCATTGGCATCGCTGTGCTCCTCATCAGCTATCGACTGCATACTCAGCGCAAAGGCAAGAAAGACACACGCAAGAAGAAAAAGCACGGGGCCTATCGGTAAGCCAGGGAGGGATCTCCCTCCCTGTGCCGCGTTTAGCCGCCCAGATACATCGAGTTTTCTGAAACATAGACTCGGACGCCCTTGGCTTCGGGGGTGATGTCCGACAACAAGAAAGTCGGGGTGCCCAGCGTGTCGAAATTCCAGGTGACCGTCTTGCCCGCCACAATAATGCGCACCGTCTCCATCCGGGTGACATTCAGATACTTCGTGTCCTTGCCCAGGGTCACGATACGGTCGGGCTGGCCATTGGCTACATAGCCGTAGGGCGCACGCTCGTTGGCACTCGGCTCGGAGGCGCTTGCCGAGAATCGGGTGTTTTCATCGTCGGCATATGCAAATGCGCTGCTGATGGCAGCAACTCCCAGCGTGGTGGCAAAAACGGTCTTGATGATCAGATTGCGCATGATAAGGCTCCTAAGGTGGGTTGATCAGCCCGGCATGTCGCCGAACCGTGATGCCATCTTAGAAATCCGATCCCCACAAACGCCTGACCCCAGCATTACGATTGCGTCATCCCTGAGACCACGAATTCCTATGTGCAAAACACTGCCGTACATCGATTCATCCGCATTGCAACGGCGGGCGTATACTCTTGGGCGTGTATAGGGTTCATCTCAAATCGCCAAAAAAATGAACCTGAAACAGCCTAAAAATACATGGCCTACTGGATTTATTGACAGGAACAAATATTCGCCATAATATTCGCCATAAAATATAACGGGCGAATAAAGGGCTTTTGTGGCGAAAAATGTCGTAGCCGACGATCTCGGCGAAGTAGAAAAGGATTTCGCCAATTTGGCGCGTCTGGCGGCGAGCGATTCGCTCGAGGATACCCGTCTGTTGCTGGCGCGACTCGTGCGCAAGTATCGTCAGCAACGCCCCGAGCTGGCAGCACTCCTGGATCAGTCCCTGAAGGCATCGCAGACCCGTTCGGTAGGCAACAATATCCTGCGGCGTGGTGCCTCGCCTGTAACTGGCGAGACAAGCCTGCCGGTGGATGGCGATTCTCGCCTGGCCTTGATCCGAGTTTTTGATGACCGCAAGGGGCTGGCCGCGCCTATCCTGCCGCCCAGCGTGCAGGATGCGATCGGCGCCATCATCCAGGAACGCAAGGAAAGCAACCGCCTGGCCGCCCATGGCATCAGCCCGACGCGCTCGGCCATTCTGGTCGGGCCACCCGGGGTAGGCAAGACGCTATCGGCCCGCTGGATCGCCAGCGCCCTCGACAAGCCTTTGTGGGTGCTCGATTTGACCGCGGTGATGAGCAGCTTGCTGGGCCGGACCGGCAACAATCTGCGCGCAGCACTCGACTACGCCAAGACGCACGGCGCCGTCCTCCTGCTGGACGAAATCGATGCCTTGGCCAAGCGCCGGAGCGACGAATCGGACATTGGCGAATTGAAGCGGCTGGTCACCGTCATGCTGCAGGAGGTCGATCAATGGCCGGACAGCGGCCTGCTGCTGGCGGCAACCAACCATCCGGAACTGGTCGATCCGGCCTTGTGGCGGCGCTTTGACCTGGTGCTGAAATTCGAGGCCCCCGATGCCGAAGCCATCGCCATGGCGATCAAGCGCTTCCTAGGGGACGATTTGAAGGTCTTTGCCCCCTGGCTGGATGTGCTGGCCGCAGGCATGCAAGGTCAATCCCTGTCGGATGTGGAGCGCAGCATCAATACGATGCGGCGTGGCCATGTCCTGCAGACTGCGCCGGCAGAGAAGCTGATCAGTAGCGTGATCGGGCAACGGCAAGAAGCACTGAGCAAAGCCGAGCGATTGCAGCTGGCGATTGAACTGGCCAAGGCTGGCCAGCACACGCATGTGCAAATCAGCCAAATGACGGGTGTCGCCCGCGACACCATACGCAAACATGCGGGGCCTTCGCCTCGCCAGGGGCGGGGACATAAATAATGAGCACGCGCTACCTGATCGTCGGCCAGCGACGGCAGCGCCAGATGCGCCATTTCGTGCATCAGCACCCAGCTGTCCGGAATGTCCGCCGGGATGACCGAGCGGCCGACCGGAATGCGGATGGCCGGGCCACGGTAGCTCCAGGTGGTGCCGCGGATACGATTGCCATCCGCCGAAATGAACAGCAATCGGGTGTGCGGCACCGGGAAGCGCCCGTAGAAATCGGCAATCGCACGGGCGCTGTGCGCCACCCAGCGCTCGATCACTGCACGCTGCGCGTCCGGCAGATCGCTCGCGACGGCCCACCGGATGACGCCGCCCGGCACGTCAAGCGCCCGTCCCGGCATCGTATCGAAGGCGTCGTAGGGCATGCCGGCACCGGACAGCGTTCCGGACGGCCAGGCGGAAGGCGTCTGCGCCGCTGCCAGCACAGAAGCCGGCAGGCCGGCCAGCCCGAGCATCTGGCACAGGTTTCTGCGGGTGCGTTTCATGCGGATCCGTTTCGCTGGTTCCGGACGGGCGCCCGGTGGGAAAAAGACCCGGGCGCGGTCGATTTCCTTACCTGCCGGCGTGGGCAGCCGGCGCCCGCTGCGCGGTCCTTCTGCGGCGCAGTGCGTGCATGGAACGCTCGTCATTCAAGTGCATGGCATTGCGTGTCGTAAAGAACATTGGAGTGATAACCCTTGACACCTTTCGGCAGCACTGCAAACCATGCGCATTCTGTCGAACACCCGGATCGCCACCCGCCTGTCACTCGCCTTCGGCGCCGTGCTGGCGACGATGGGCTTCATGATCCTGTTTTCGCTCGGTCAGATCGAAAACACCACCGGATCCAGCCAGCGGCTGGCGACCGCCAGCCTGAACACCGTCACGCTGGCGCGCGACGCGCAGGCGGCCGCACAGGCCGGCGCCGTGCATCTGCATGAACTGTTCATGCTGCCGGCCCAGTCGCAACGCATTCCCGTCTACACCACGATCGACGCGCAGGCGCGCAAGCGCGAAGCGGCGATTTCCGCGCTGCTCGCCGCCGAGGATGCGCCGCACTATCGCAGCCAGCTCGATGGCGTGGTGTATTACCGCGACCGATACGTGAATGCCTTCGACGCAACCGTCGAGGCGGTCGAACTGGACGTCGACGTGGCGCGTGCGCAGATGATCGCGCACACCATGCCGGCACTGGAGGACATGCTGGCCGCGCTTGATGCCCTGGTCACCGCGCAGTCCGAGCGTGCCACACTGAAATTGCTCGGCATCAACACGCTGAAGGCGGAAAGCCGTGATGCCATTCTTTCGCTTGGCGGCGTGGCTGTGCTGCTGGCCTGCCTGTCGGCACTGGCCATCACACGCTCGATTGCGCGGCCGCTTGCACAGACCGAAAAGCTCGCGCGCGACATTGCAGCCGGGGAACTGGGCAGCATGCTGCCGCTCGCCGGCAAGGACGAGGTCGGCGGGCTCATCCGCGCGCTGGACGACATGCGTCACGGCATCGCCGCTCGTGAAACGCGGATCGCCGACCTCGCGTTCAAGGACAGTCTGACCGGTCTGCCCAACCGCACATTGTTCATCGATCGATTGCGTCAGGCGCTGGAGGCGGCGCGCAGCAGCGCGCATCCGCTGTCCTTGCTGGTGCTGGACATCGACCGCTTCAAGACGGTCAACAACGTGCTCGGTCACCCGGTCGGTGACCGGCTGCTGGTACAGATCGCGGAGCGCCTGAAGTCGGCCAGCCTGCGCGATTCGGACCTGCTGGCACGCATCGCCGGTGACGAGTTCCGGTTGCTGCTGCCCACCCAGGACGTCAATCAGGCTGTCGACGTCGCGCGCAGATTGATCGGTGCGCTACACGAGCCGATCGAACTCGACGGTCAGGCGATCGACGTCAGCGCCAGCGTGGGCATCGCCAGCTTTCCGGCGCATGGCGACAGCGCGGACGTGCTGATGTCGCGTGCCGACCTCGCCATGTACGTCGCCAAACAGGGTGGCGACGGCTTCGTGTGTTTCGACAGCATGCTGGAGCGCAGCACCGACCAGGGGCTGTCGCTGCTCAGCGACCTGCGTCGCGCGGTCGACCGCAACGAACTGACGCTGCATTTCCAGCCCAAGATGAAGCTGCCGGAAAGAACGTGCGGATCGGTGGAAGCGCTGGTGCGCTGGCGGCACCCGACACGCGGCATGATTCCGCCGGACCAGTTCATTCCATTCGCCGAAGAAACCGGTTTCATCCGCAACATCACCTGCTGGGTGCTCGAAAGCGCCTGTGCCACCGCGGCTGCCTGGGCGCGCGACGGCCGTCCGCTGGGCATCAACGTGAATGTATCGACCCGTGATCTGGTGAGCATGGACCTGCCGTCGGTGGTGGCCGGCGTGCTGGCACGCCAGGGGCTGAACCCTGCCCTGCTCTGCCTCGAAATCACGGAAAGCGCCATCATGGGCGACCCGACGCTGGCGCTGGCCTCGCTGTCACGGCTCAACGAAATGGGCGTACGGCTGTCGATCGACGATTTCGGCACCGGCTACTCGTCGCTTGCTTACCTGAAGAAGCTTCCGGTGCAGGAGCTGAAAATCGACCGCTCCTTCGTGATGAACCTCGACCGCGACAGCGGCGACGCGATGATCGTGCGCTCGACAATTGAGCTGGCGCACAACTTCGGCCTGCAGGTGGTCGCCGAAGGCGTCGAGAACGAGCACATCTGCCAGACCCTGATCCGCCTTGGCTGTGACGAGGCGCAGGGCTATCACTTCGGCCGACCCATGCCGGCCGATGATTTCGATGAGTGGTATCGCGGGTCGGTGACCGCCGCCGGCCCCGTTCAGCGCATCGCGCGCCGGTAGGTCACCACCAGCACATCGCGCCAGGCCGGTTTCGACGGGTCCAGCGGATGGATGGGCGTCACGCCGTGCAGCGCGCGCTGGTCATTCACCAGCGCGGCGTCGCACGGCGCAGTCAGCGTGAAGCTGTCCAGCGGATCGCCTTCTGGCGAGAAGATTTCGGTGGTGCCGCTTTCGACGTTCTCACGCCGCACCATCATCACCAGCACGAAATCGACCCCGTCGCGATGCACGCCTTCCGGTGTCGGCTTGCCGGCTCCGTCAGGCAGCGCCTCGATGCGGAACTGGTGCACCTCGATGTGCGCCGGCGCACCCGGATGCAGGCGCTGGAACACGCCCAGACCCAGCCGGATCGCGGTCTGCATGGTCGCGCCCTGCATCACCTCGGGTGCGATCGGTGCGAAATGGCGTGCGACGCCGCCATTCAGGTTGTTGTAGTCGAGGCTCTGGTAATGCGGCTGATGTGGCTCGAGCACCGCATCGAGACGGTCGGCCGGCGCGCTCAGCACCGCATAACGCCGGCGGCGGTAGCGGCCACCGTCCGCCATGTAGGTATCGCGCTCGAGCGAGCCCCAACTGGCGGCAAAGCGCTCCCAGTCGCTGTTCCAGCCCGCTTCGAGGCTGGCCAGACCATTTTTCGTGTGATCGGCCGGCAGGAAGCAGAAATCATGCGTGGCGATGCATTCGGCGAGGGCATGCGGATCGTCGCCGTGAGTGGTGTGTGCAGGCATGGGATCGTCTCAGAAAACGGAAAATAAAGCACGTTAAGCCGGTGGCAGTGGTCGCAACGGTCTGAACTTGCCTGCGCCGACCTTGGTGCTGCTGCGCCAGAGGTAATCGCCGGTCAGATTGAT
>JAVBXO010000080.1 GCA_030824535.1 Azonexus sp.
GTGTGGCGCAGCCCAGGCGGGCAAGGCCCAGGCGCCGAACAGGGCGCTGGTGGTCTGGAGAAAATGGCGGCGAGTGTTCATGGTTTTACCCTAGCGATGCATGAATTCCGGGCTGGCCAGCAGCACGGTGATTTCTTCGTTCAAGCTCAGGCCGGCAAGGGCGGCGCGGCTGCTGTCCGATAGTGGCGGCATGAGTTGCTGCAGGATTTCGGGCTGTGGCCGGCAACTGATGGCCTTGCTGGTTGGCGTGGGGGCTGCGGCCAGCGCCACCCGCACTTCGCCGATGTTGCGGGCCAGGCGGATGCGCTTGGCCATCGCTGCCGCCGACAGCCAGTCCTTTTGCTGGCTGCCATAGCCATCCGGGGTCGTGCGCATGAAGGGGGCCTGAGCGAGGTCATTGGCGGCGGCCAGCAAATATTGCGCATTGCCGATGGGCTGCCCGGCGCAGGCGGCGCGGGCGGCGGAAAGCAGGTAGTCGATGGGTTCCTTGAACTTGCCGGGACGGCGTAGCGACTCGGCAAAAGCCGGCGAATCGAGCAGCGGATACAGGGTTTCGGAAATCTTCCCGCCGGAGCGCAGAAAGGCGACGGTCATGGCATTGAGCACGTCGGCGGGGGGCTCGTCGGCAAGAAAGCGCCGGGCCAGCTTGCCGGCAATGTGGTTTGCGGTTGCCGGATGGCTGGCCAGCTGGCGCAGGGCTTCGTCAATTTCGGCCAGCCCCTGGCCGGCCGGGAAAGCTTGGCCGAGCAGTTGTTTTTCACTGAAGTCGTGGCGTGCCGGGTTGAAATGGAAGGCGCCGAGGCGTAGCGCCCCCGGCGCGCTGACGACCTGGGGATGTTGGACGTTATAGACGCCGGCACCGCTGATGATCCGGGCCAAGGCGATGATGTCCTGCTGGCTGTAGCCGCCATCGACGCCCAGGGTATGTAGCTCGAGCAGCTCGCGGGCGAGGTTCTCATTCAGGCCGATGCTTTTGCCCTTGGCCGCCGCCGACTTGCCGTGGGTCGAGTTGGGGGCGACCGACTGGTTGTTGTCGAGGTAGATCTGCATCGCCGGATGGAAAAAACTGGCGCGCAGCAGCGCCAGGAAGCTGTCTTCCGCCATGGCTTTTTCCAGATTGCGCGCGTAATCGAGAGCCAGGAAACGGTTGTGCCCTTTTTGTCCATGCACGGAAAAATGATTCAGCCAGAAATTGAGCAGCACTTCATGGCCCTGGTTGTCGGAGTTGGCGCTTTCCAGCAGGCGGATCTGGGTCGCCTCGTTGAAGTAGCGGTTAGCAGCCTTGGTGAACTCATTGCGACTTTCTTCGGTGTTTTTGAGGTCTTTGCTGGCACCAAAACCATAAATTGACCAGATGTCGCTGAGCGGCTCGCTGGCAGACAGCGCGGCGATATCGTTATTGATGCTGATCGGGTAGCTGGATGGTTTGTCGATGGCCCGGCGCAGGTATTGGCGCGGTGTCAGGCCGGCGGTCAGACGGATGCTGTCGGGGGTGGGGCCGTAGCCAAAGCGCCCGAGCAGGCTGCGGGCGGTGTTGTGATCCAGCGGCGAGTCGAGCGCCGAATTCAGCGTCTGGGCCTGGACTGCCGACACTGTTGTCAACGCCAGCAGCAGTAAAAGAGGGCGTAAATGCATACTGGCCTCACAAGAAAAAGTCAGCTGATTATGCGTAGCTTTGACCGGCGGAGCGGGTGACAAATTGCAAAACTTCGTTTCCGGGGGGCGCAGCAATTTTGCCCCCCGGCAGCCGTCGACCGCAGAATTCAGTCGCCGAAGCTGCGCAGGCCGTCGAGGTCGATGACGTTGATGCCGCCGTATTCGCTGCGCACCAGCCCGGCGTCTTCCAGCACCTTGAGCCCCTGGTTGGCACGCTGACGCGAGACGCCGGCGAGATAGCCCAACTCTTCCTGGGAAATCTGTAGCAGGCGGTTGGTGCCGGGGTAAAGCACGGGATTGAACAGCGCCGCCAGCACCCGGGCGATGCGCGTGTCGATGTTGAGCAGGCGCTCGTTTTCCATCATGCCGATGAACTGGCCCAGGCGCTCGTTGAGTTGGGCGACCAGGTAGCGGTTGAAGGGAATGCTGTGATCGAGCAGCCACAGGAAAGTGCTGCGACTCATGAAGGCGACGCGGGTTTCGCGAATGGCCATGACGTCGTAGCGGCGCGCTTCCTTCTTCAGCAGCGAGCCTTCGCCGAACCAGCCGCCGGTGCTGATGCCGGTCAGCGAGGTGGTTTTGCCGGTGGTCCAGTGGCTGGCCATCTTGCCCAAGCCATCGATGATGCCCATCCAGTAGTCGACCGGCTCACCTTTCATGCAGATGAAGGCGCCCGGCGCAAAACTGCGTTCAAAGGTGCCGGCCAGGGCCTTGTGCATTTCTTCGGCCGTCAGCGACTGCCCCCAGAGTGACGTGCGCAGCAGTTCCTCAGCGTTTTTCAAAATATTTTCCGGATTGTCTGCCGAGTGACAATTATACGCAGGCCCACTGCCTACACTGGCGGGCAGACAAAGGATAGGCTGTGCTGCGGTGCAAGCTTGGCGTAAGCTGCCGGGGCGCACAATGATTCAAACGAACGTTAGACCGCGAACCATGAGTCGCGGCGGAGGAGACAAGAAATGCCCACGCAGGCGAATTACGCGTCGCTGGATGGTTTGCACACCTTCCCGCGCTTGCTGTTCCATCACGCCACGATCCGGCCGAATGCGCCGGCGATGCGCGAAAAATACCTCGGTATCTGGCAAACCTGGACCTGGTCCGATGTCGCCGAGCGCGTGCGGGCGCTGGCCTGCGGCCTGTCGTCGCTGGGTTTCAAGCGCGGCGACAACCTGGCGATCATCGGCGACAACCGCCCGCACCTGTACATGATGATGGCCGCCGCCCAATGCCTGGGCGGCGTGCCGGTGCCGCTGTATCAGGATGCCGTCGCCGCCGAAATGCTTTTCGTGCTGCAGGATGCGGGCATTCGTTTCGCCGTGGTCGAAGACCAGGAGCAGGTCGACAAGATGCTCGAAGTGCTGCCGCAGGTGCCGACGCTGGAGCATGTCATTTACGACGATCCGCGCGGCATGCGCCATTACAACCAGCCCTTCCTGCACGATATCCATGAACTGATGGAAATGGGGCGGATTCACGACCGCAACCATGCTGACTTCCTGAATGCCGAAATCGAGCGCGGGCATTTCGACGATACCTCGGTGATGCTCTACACCTCCGGCACCACCGGCAAGCCGAAAGGCGTCTGCCAGACGCACGCCGCTTTCATCGCCGCTGCCCAGGGCGGGGTGCAGGTCGACCGGCTGGGGGCCGATGGCGACATCCTGTCCTATCTGCCCATGGCCTGGGTCGGCGATCACCTGTTTTCCTATGCCCAGGCGATGGTCGCCGGCTTCACGATCAATTGCCCAGAATCGGGTGAGACGGTGATGACTGACCTGCGCGAAATCGGCCCGACCTGCTACTTCGCCCCGCCGCGCGTTTTCGAAAGCCTGCTGACTTCGGTGATGATTCGCATGGAAGACGCCGGCAAGTTCAAACAGAAAATGTTCCACCACTTCATGGATGTCGCCAAGCGTTGCGGCGCCGACATCCTCGATGGCAAGTCGGTGGCTTTCAGCGAGCGCCTGCAATACTGGCTGGGCAACCTGATGGTGTATGGCCCGCTGCGCAACGTTCTCGGCATGAGCCGCATCCGCGTCGCCTATACCGCCGGCGCGGCGATTGGCCCGGATCTGTTCAAGTTTTATCGCTCGATTGGCATCAACCTCAAGCAGTTCTACGGCCAGACCGAAACCTGCGCCTACGTTTGTCTGCAGCCGGATGGCGCGATCAAGTTTGATTCCGTCGGTCCACCCGCCCCGGGCGTCGAAATCAAGATTGCCGACAACGGTGAAGTGCTGGTCAAGGGACCGATGCTGTTGAAGGAGTACTACAAGCGCCCGGATGCCACTGCCGAGGCTATCGATGCCGATGGCTACTTCATGACCGGCGACGCCGGCTTCCTCGATGAAGACGGCCACCTGAAGATCATCGACCGCGCCAAGGACGTCGGCAAACTGTCGAACGGCGCGATGTTTGCCCCGAATTACATCGAGAACAAGCTCAAGTTCTTCCAGCACATCAAGGAAGTCGTCTGCTTCGGTCACGACCGTGACATGGTCTGCGCTTTCGTCAATATCGACGTCGGTGCCGTCGGCAACTGGGCCGAGCGCCGCGGCATCGCCTATTCCGGTTATGCCGATCTCGCCGGCAAGCCGGAAGTGCTGGAACTGATCCGCGAATGTGTCGAGCAGATCAATGCCAACCTGATTCACGACAGCATGGTTGCCGATTCGCAAATTCACCGTTTCCTGGTCCTGCACAAGGAACTCGACCCGGATGATGACGAACTGACCCGCACGCGCAAGGTGCGGCGCAATTTCGTCGCCGAAAAATACAAGGTGCTGATCGACGCGCTCTATGCGGGCAAGGCGAATCAGTTCATCGAAACCGAGGTCAAGTTCGAGGATGGTCGGCGCGGCAAGGTTTCCGCCGATCTGAAGATCATCGATGCCAAGACCTTCCCGATCGTGAAAAAGGCTGCCTGACATGTCCAAGAAAATAGGCGACGTCATTCTCGACCTGCAGAACATTTCCCTGCGCTTCGGCGGCGTCAAGGCGCTGACCGATATTTCCTTCAACGTCCGCCAGCACGAAATCCGCGCCATCATCGGCCCGAACGGCGCCGGCAAGAGCTCGATGCTCAACGTCATCAACGGCGTCTATCACCCGCAGGAAGGGCAGATTTTCTGGCACGGCCAGGAACGCAAGCGCATGGAACCGCACATGGCGGCGCAACAGAACATTGCCCGTACCTTCCAGAACATCGCGCTGTTCAAGGGCATGACCGTGCTCGACAACATCATGACCGGGCGCATCACCAAGATGAAGGCCAACTTCATTGAGCATGCGCTGTGGTTCGGTCGCGCCAAGAACGAGGAACTGGAACACCGCAAAAAGGTCGAGGAAGTGATCGACTTCCTCGAAATCCAGCATATCCGCAAGACGCCCGTCGGCCGTCTGCCCTACGGCCTGCAAAAGCGCGTTGAACTCGGTCGCGCCCTGGCCGCCGAGCCGTCGATGCTGCTACTCGACGAGCCGATGGCCGGCATGAACGTCGAGGAAAAACAGGACATGTGCCGCTTCATCCTCGACGTGAACGATCAGTTCGGCACCACCATCGTCTTGATCGAGCACGACATGGGCGTCGTCATGGACATCTCCGACCGCGTCGTCGTTCTCGACTACGGCAAGAAAATTGGTGATGGCGTGCCGGACGAGGTGAAGAACAACGAAGACGTGATCCGCGCCTATCTCGGCGCCGGACACTAAGGAGCGGGCGAGATGAATTTCTTTCTGGAAGTATTGATCGGTGGCCTGCTATCCGGCGTCATGTACGCGCTGGTGGCCCTCGGTTTCGTGATGATCTACAAGGCCTCCGGGGTCTTTAATTTTGCCCAGGGGGCGATGGTTTACCTGGCCGCACTGTCGGTCGTTGGCTGCATGGAGAAGGGCGCACCGCTGTGGCTGGCGATCATCCTGGCCTTTGCCATCATGACCGCTTTCGGTATCGCGACCGAGAAGTTCGTGTTGCGCAAGTTGGTCAATCAGCCGCCGATTGCGCTGTTCATGGCGACCATTGGTCTGGCTTTCTTCATCGAAGGCCTGGCACCGATGATTTTCGGTAGCGAGCCGCGGGCGCTGGAACTGGGCATCGTCGATGAGCCGATTCCCTGGATTCTCGATAACTGGAACATGGTCATTTCCAAATTCGACCTGGTGGCTTCCGGTGTCGCCGCCGTGCTGGTGGCAACGCTGGCGCTGTTCTTCCAATACACCCGGATCGGCCGGGCGCTGCGGGCGGTGGCTGACGATCACCAGGCCGCGCTGTCCATTGGCATTCCGCTGCAGCACATCTGGGCCATCGTCTGGGGCGTCGCCGGTTTCGTCGCCCTGGTCGCTGGCATGATGTGGGGTGCGCGCAACGGCGTTCAGTTCGCGCTGACTTTCACTGCGCTCAAGGCGCTGCCAGTGCTGATTCTCGGCGGCTTCACCTCGGTGCCGGGGGCAATTGTCGGCGGCCTGATCATCGGTGCTTCGGAGAAACTGGCCGAAATCTATATTCCGCCAGTCATGCAGGATCTCTTCGGCGGCAATTTCGGCGGTATCGAAGGCTGGTTCCCTTACGTCCTGGCGCTGCTCTTCCTGCTCGTTCGCCCCGAAGGCCTCTTCGGCGAAAAGCACATTGACCGCGTCTAGTGCTTCGGCTCCTGACTAACGACTAGCGACTAAGGACTAAAAAACATGCTTTACCGTGAAGCCGGTCAATTCAAGACCACTTATGCCGCCGACCAGCAGCTTTTCCCGATTCGCCAGGACCGTATTGGCGTGCTCGTGCTGCTGGCCGTCGCTTTCTTCGGGGTGCCGCTGCTGGCCAGTGAATACTGGTTCTCGGCCATCCTCATTCCCTTCCTGATTTTTGCCCTGGCCGCGCTCGGTCTGAACATCCTGACCGGTTACGCTGGCCAGCTGTCGCTCGGTTCGGCGGCCTTCATGGCGGTCGGCGCCTACGCGGCCTACAACTTCCAGCTGCGCATCGAGGGCATGCCGATTCTGCTTTCCTTCATTTGTGGCGGGTTGACCGCAGCCGGCGTCGGCATCCTCTTCGGTTTGCCCAGTTTGCGCATCAAGGGCTTCTACCTGGCCGTGGCGACCCTGGCCGCGCAGTTCTTCATCGTCTGGTGTCTGACCAAGTTCCCCTGGCTGTCGAACAACTCGTCTTCGGGCGTGATCTCGACGCAGCAATTGATCATCCTCGGTTACGAGCTGAAGACGCCGGTTGAAAAGTATCTGCTGGTGCTGTCGATCGTCGTGGTGCTGGCGCTGGCCGCCAAAAATCTGGTGCGTTCCTCGACTGGCCGGGCCTGGATGGCGGTGCGCGACATGGACGTGGCGGCTTCGGTGATCGGCATCAAGCTGATGCCGACCAAATTGCTGGCCTTCGCCATCAGCTCTTTCTACTGCGGCGTTGCCGGCGCGTTGTACGCGTTCTGCTACCTCGGTTCGGTCGAGCCGGATGGCTTCTCGCTGGAAATGTCCTTCAAGATCCTGTTCATGATCATCATCGGCGGTGTCGGTTCGATCATGGGCAGCTTCATGGGCGCAGCCTTCATCCTGCTGTTGCCGATTTTCCTCGATGTGGCTTTGCCCTTCCTCGCCGGTATCTTCGGCCTGCCTTTTTCCAGCGCTACCGTGTCGCACATCCAGATTCTGGTGTTCGGGGCGCTGATCATGTTCTTCCTGATCGTTGAGCCGCACGGGCTGGCCCGTCTGTGGCAAATCGCCAAGGAAAAGCTGCGCCTTTGGCCCTTCCCGCACTAATGCCGGGCTGTGCCAGATTAATAACTAAAGGAGACAAATGATGATCAAAAACTTCAAACCTGCCCTGAGCGCCGTCGCGCTGTCACTGGCCGTGCTGTCTCAAGGCGCGGTGGCTGCCGAAGAGCAGTTCTTCCCGATTCCCGGCTATCGCGTCGGCCCTTACGGCGCCAACGGCCAGGCCTTCTACGGTGGTTTCATCGATTACCTGAATTACGTGAATCTCAAGGAAAAAGGCGTCAATGGTGTGACCCTGACCTACGAGGAATGTGAAACCGAATACAACAACGCCAAGGGCGTCGAGTGTTACGAGCGCATGAAGAGCAAGGCCGCCAAGTCTTCCGGTCCGATTCATACGATGTCTACCGGCATTTCCTATGCGCTGATCGACAAGTCGGCCCAGGACAAGCTGCCGCTGGCGATGATGGGCTATGGCCGCACCGACGCCGTCGACGGCTCGGTCTTCCCTTACGCCTTCCCGCTGGTCACGACTTATCAGATGCAGGCCTCGGCCATCGTCAAGTTCCTCAAGGACAAGGCGGCTGGCGACCTCAAGGGCAAGAAGATCGTTTATCTGTATCACGACTCAGCCTACGGCAAGGAAGCGATCATCGCTCTCGAAGCCGAGTCGCGCCTCAACAAGTTCGACCTGGTGCAGATTCCGGTCGCTCACCCAGGTAACGAGCAGGGTGCCCAGTGGCTGAAGATCCGCCAGGAAAAGCCGGACTACGTGATTTTCTGGGGCTGGGGCGTGATGAACCAGACCGCCTTGAAGGCCGCGCAGAAGGTTGGTTTCCCGCGCGACAAGATGATCGGTTCGTGGTGGACCGGTTCGGAAGAAGACGTCGTGCCGGCCGGCGATGCCGCCAAGGGCTATATGGCCGCGACCTGGAACGTCGCCGGCAAGACGGTGCCGGTCATCGCTGACATCGAGAAAACGGTTTACGGCGCCGGCAAGGGCAACCTGCAGGACACCAGCAAGCTCGGTACCATCCTCTATAACCGTGGCGTGTCCGCTGCCGTGTTGTCGGTCGAAGCGATCCGCAAGGCCCAGGAAAAATACGGCAAGGGCAAGGCGATGAGCGGTGAGCAGGTGCGCTGGGCGCTGGAAAACCTGAACATCAACGATGCCCGTCTGAAGGCCCTGGGCGCGACCGACCTGCTGCCGGAAATCAAGACCTCCTGCGACAACCACGAAGGTTCGGGCAAGGTGAAGATCCAGCAGTGGGACGGTGCCAAGTGGGTGCCGGTGTCCAGCTGGATCGAAGGCAACAAGGCGCTGATCCACCCGCTCTTCCAGGCCTCGGCCAAGCAGTACGCCAAGGAAAAGGGCATCACCCCGCGTGATTGCTCGAAAGAGAAATAAGGATCGAGGAGCCAGGATCGAGGATTGAGTCAAAGCATCCGCGCCGAAGGCGCGTAAATATCAGCTAACAGCTCTAGCCCCTCGATCCTCGATCCTAAAGAACACCAGGACCGCCATGACTACACAAACCACTACCGCCGCAAGCGATCACTACCTTGCCATCAACAACATCGAGGTTATTTACGACCACGTGATTCTGGTGCTCAAGGGCGTGTCGCTGAATGTGCCCAAGGGCAAGATCGTCGCCCTGCTGGGGGCCAATGGCGCCGGCAAGTCGACGACGCTGAAGGCGATTTCCAATCTGCTGCATGCCGAACGCGGCGACGTCACCAAGGGCTCGGTCGAGTACAAGGGCCAGCGTATCGATCAGCTGACGCCCAATGAACTGGTCAAGCGTGGCGTCATCCAGGTCATGGAAGGTCGTCATTGTTTCGGCCACCTGACCATCGAGGAAAACCTGCTGACCGGCGCCTACACGCGCTCGATTTCGCGGGCTGAACTCAAGGACAGTCTGGAAAAGGTCTATCACTACTTCCCGCGCCTGAAGACGCGGCGCACTTCGCAGGCCGGCTACACCTCCGGCGGCGAGCAGCAGATGTGCGCCATCGGCCGGGCGCTGATGGCCAAGCCGGAAATGATCCTGCTCGACGAACCGTCGATGGGCCTGGCGCCGCAGATCGTCGAGGAAGTTTTCGAGATTGTCCAGGACTTGAATACCCGCGAAAACATCAGCTTCCTGCTCGCCGAGCAAAACACCATGGTCGCGCTGAAGTACGCCGATTTCGGCTACATCCTCGAAAACGGGCGGGTGGTCATGGAAGGCGACGCCGAAGGGCTGCGGACCAATGAGGACGTCAAGGAGTTCTACCTGGGGCTGAGTTCGGCAGGGCGGAAATCCTTCAAGGACATCAAACATTACCGCAGAAGAAAGCGTTGGTTGTCCTGAAAGGTCGCAGTGCGGCCACCAGGGCGGCGTTGTCGGCCGGCTTGTTTGCGGGAGCAAATGGCGCCGGCCTCCGCCTTGCCCTGATGGCCTACTTTGCAAGCTTTAGCTTGTCCATGTTTGGCCGCCTAAAAACCGAAATCTGAATTGCTACGGTCGACCGCGAAAAACGGAGAAAAATGAAATGAGCTACTACGACCCGCTCGAAACCCGCGATCCTGATGAGCGCGAAGCCGACCTGATGGACAAGCTGGCGCGTCAGGTGGCGCATGCCAAGGAAACGACGCATTACTATTTCCAGACCCTGGCCGGCATTAATCCCTTTAGCTGCACGACGCGCGAGGCATTGGCCAAGTTGCCGCTGACGCGCAAGCGCGACCTGATCGAGTTGCAAAAGAAGACACCGCCTTTCGGTGGCCTGAATTCCCTGCCGCGGGGCCGGGCCAAGCGCGTGTTCGCGTCGCCGGGGCCGATTTACGAGTTGCAGGGGCTGGAGATGGACCACTGGCGGATGGCGCGTGTGCTTTACGCTGCCGGTTTCCGCGACGGCGATCTGGTGCATAACTGTTTTTCCTATCACTTCACGCCCGGCGCCTTCCTGATGGAGGGCGGCGCGCGCAAGCTGGGTTGCGCCGTTTTCCCCGGCGGCACCGGGCAAACCGAGCAGCAGGTACAGGCGATGGTCGATCTGCGGCCGGATGCCTACGTCGGCACGCCGTCTTTCCTGCGCATCATTGTCGAGAAGGCTGAAGAACTGGGGGCCGATATTTCCTCGCTGAAAAAAGCCCTGGTGTCCGGCGAAGCCTTGCCCGGCGTGACCCGTGACTATCTGGCCGAGCGAGGCATCAGCGTGCGTCAGTGTTATGCCACGGCTGACATCGGTGCGATTGCCTACGAAACCGAGATCGGCGCTGGCTTGGTCGTCGAGGAAGAGTTGCTGCTGGAAATCGTCCGCCCCGGCACCGGTGATCCGGTCGAGCCCGGCGAGGTCGGCGAGGTGGTGGTGACGACCTTCAATCCCGACTATCCGCTGATCCGCTTTGCCACCGGCGATCTGTCGGCGATGCTGCCGGGACGCTCGCCTTGTGGCCGGACCAATGTCCGCCTGAAGGGCTGGCTGGGGCGGGCTGACCAGACCACCAAGATCAAGGGCATGTTCGTGCATCCCGAGCAGGTTGCCGACATTGCTCGCCGGCATCCGGAAATTCACCGCATGCGCCTGGTCGTCGACAATCCCGGCGGCCAGGACCGGATGGTGCTGCATTGCGAGATCGAGGCGGGTTGTGAAGTGCTCGACCAGGCGGTCGTGGCCAGCTTGCGCGATGTGACCAAATTGCGTGGGGAAGTGGCTTTTGCCGCGCCGGGCGGCTTGCCCAACGATGGAAAGGTCATCGAAGATAGCCGGGTCTATTGAATCCGATTGTCCTGATGCCCCATTGCCTGTGTTTTGCCCTGCTCATGCTGAGCGGGGCAGTGCTGGCCGATGATGCCGTCTGGCGGCCATCGGCCAGATTGCTGTCAGATGGCGCCGATTTTTCGCCCGGTCGCTGCGTTATTTACCGCGAGCGTGGTCATTTGCGAACCGATCCGGTGTATTACCTGCAAGGCGTGGTCAGCAGCAGTGAAATCCGTCAGCGCCATCTTGGGACTTGCCCGGTGATTCCAGGAAAAGCGGAATTGCATCGCTATAGCCGCGAGGAGTTCGTCCGCCATGTCCTGGCGCATCCCTGCGTCAGCAATCCGGCTGCCGAACGCGAGCAGCGTATCGGCATCGTTCGCCTGCGTGCCCAGGATTGGGAAACGCCCTACGAACGCCGGGCGGAAAATCTCGGACGTCTGTATCGTGGGATGTTCCTCGACCGCAAACTGGAAAAGAACATGGAAATCGAACTCGAAGCCGATCTGCTCGCGGACTGCGAATCATGAGCCGGCGGCGTCGGCATTCGCTTGCGATATTTTGCCTTGAGTCGGCGGGAGTCCTTGAGGCACACTCCCCGCTCACTTAATGAAGTCGCCGGAAAGCCGCCATGAAGACGCACATCGACGAATTGCTCGCCCGCATCAATCTGTTGCAGGACGAGCTTGAAGAGGAATATCGGCGGGCGCGGGAAGACTGGGCCGGGAAGCGGGCCGAATTGGCCGAGGAGTTTGCCCGCCAGCAGCGCCGTTACAAGACCGGCCTGTTCCGCTTTCTGGTTCGTTCGCGCTTCCTGGTGCTGCTGACCGCGCCGATCATCTACGCCGGTTGGCTTCCCTTCCTGCTGATCGATTTGTTCGTGACGATCTTTCAGTTCGTGTGCTTTCCGATTTACCGCATTCCCCGTGTCCGGCGTGCTGACTACTTTGTTTTCGACCGGGCTGATTTGCCGTATCTGAACCTGATCGAGCGTTTCAACTGTTTTTACTGCTCCTATGGCAATGGCGTTGCGGCTTATGTTCGGGAGGTGGCTGCCCGCACCGAGCAGTACTGGTGCCCGATCAAGCATGCGCGGCGGCTGCGCGCTGCGCATGATCGCTATCCGCAATTTTTTGACTACGGCGATGGCGAGGCTTTCAAACAGGGGCTGCAACGCCTGCGGCGGCAATACGATGAGGCGGCGGACTAAGTTCCAAGGGTTGGCGAGCGATTGTCACAAATATGTAATAATTGAAATAATCGTCTCTGCTTTTCCTGCACCAGGCAGCTTCGCCGCATGGTGTTTTGCTCCTTTCGAAACCTTATGCATCCACCCATGCTGTCGCCTCTGCCTGATACTTCCGTCCAGTCCGGTGCCTGGGCTGTCATTTACTGTTCGAGCAGCGCGACTTTTCTGTTCGGGAAACGTTCGTTGGCGGTGAACAAGGGCGGGGCATGGAATTTTTTTGGGGGGCGCGTCGATGCCGGTGAGACGCCGCGCGCGGCCCTGACCAGGGAGTTGCTGGAGGAAGCCGGACTGTTGATCGAGGCGCACGATCTGCTTGAAGTCGCCTGCATTGTCGGCATGAAGAACAGCCTGGGCAGCGATACGCAATCCGTGCGCTACCTGCATTACTTTCTTTATTGCCTGGACCGGACCTTTGTGCCCCGGCTGAATTTCGAGCATTCCGATTTTCGTTGGTGCGCGCGCGACAAGTTGCCGCGCCGCTTCAATCGTCCGACGGCAATGGCGATCAATGCCGGCATCCTTGAGCAGGCCCTGGCGATTCTCGCGGCCAAGGCCTGAGGCCATTTCAGCCCTTGCGGCCGAACAGCCCCTTGACGGCATCTTGCAGGTCTGCCGGCAGCACGACCAGTTTGGCATTGCCCGATTCGCCGAGTCGTTCGAGGGCGGCGATGTATTTTTCGCCCAGCATGTAGGACATCGGCCCGGTGTTTTCGCCAATGGCGACGGTGATGCGGCGGATCGCCTCGGCCGAGGCTTCGGCCAGCATGACCTGGGCGTTGGCGTCGCGCTTGGCCGACTCCAGTCGGGCTTCGGCTTCGAGAATGGCCGCCTGCTTGGCCCCTTCGGCCCGGATCACCACGGCTTTGCGCTCGCGCTCGGCGGCGGCCTGCATTTCCATGGCCCGTTGCATCGATTCCGAGGGTTTGATGTCCTGGATTTCGACCGACTTGACGGTCAGGCCCCAATCGATGGCCTCGTCGGCAATGCTTTCGCGCAAGCGGGCCTTGATCTTGTCACGCGAGGAGAGCGCTTCGTCGAGCTCCATTTCACCGACGATGGAGCGCAGCGTGGTCATGATCAGGTTGCGGATCGCTTCGGAAAAATCGGTGATGCCATAAACCGCCTTGACCGGGTCAGTGACCTTGATGAAGGCGATGGCATTGGTCAGGATCACCGCGTTGTCGCGGGTGATGACTTCCTGCTCCTGGACGTCGAGGATGATGTCCTTGGTGATCAGCTGGTAGGCGATGCGGTCGAGATAGGGGATGACCAGATTGAGGCCGGGCTTGAGCGTGCCATGATACTTGCCCAGCCGTTCGACAATCCATTCCTCGCCTTGCGGCACGATGCGCACGCCCTTGGCGATGGTGATGACGACAAAAATCAGTAGTGCGACAGCGACAATGAATCCTGGACTCATGTTATTTCTCCTGGGTTTTTGCAACTTTGAGGTAATTGCCTTCGACGGCCACGACCCGGACCCGCTCGCCGGCCGCAATCGCTTCGCTGGCCAGACAGGCCCATTCTTCGGCGCCGAGCACCGGACGCTGCAGGCGCACCTTGCCGCGTTCGAAGGGGGCGACGGCGCTGACCAACAGGCCGATTTCGCCGATTGCCTCGCCATCGGCACTGCCGCTGCGGGTCTTGTCGAATTTCGGCTTGAATACCCGGAACCACAGCACGACCATGGCGATTGAGGTGAGCGTCCAGAACATCAACTGGGTGGTCTCGGAGAGATCGGGAAGAAGTAATAGCAATAGGCCGACCAGCAATGCGCCGAGGCCAAACCAGATAATGAAAAATGCGGGAATTGCCAGTTCGGCGAGCATCAGCGCAATGCCGCCGACGATCCAGTGCCACCATTCTGCTTGCATGTCGATCTCCTTGCTGCAGCCAGTATTTCGGCTTTGTGTGACAGGGTCAAGGCGTACTGTGGTTTTTACTGATTTCAGGTGGTCGACCGCAGCAATTACAATACAACGATGACTACCGCCCTGTTGTTGCTGCCGGACTTCGCCTTGATTCTGCTGGGAGCGGCCATCCGTCGCTGGATGCAGCTTGGTGATCATTTCTGGAATGGCGTTGAAAAGCTGGTGTATTTCATTCTCTTTCCGGCGCTGCTGATCAATGCCATCGTCCGCACCCGGCTCGACTTGCTGGCGGCCTTGCCGCTGCTCGGCACCGCCTTCGCGGCGATGGCCGGCGGCATGCTGCTCGGGCTGTTGCCGCGCCTGTTATTGAACATGCCGGCGCTGACTTATGCCTCGATGTTTCAGTGCGCCTACCGCTTCAATTCCTACATCGCGCTGGCGGTGGCCGGCATGCTCTTCGGTGCGCCGGGAATTGCCACGATGGGGCTGATTGTTGGCGCTGCCGTGCCTTTGGCCAATCTGGTGTCGGTGTGGATGCTGGCTCGCCATGGTGAGGTCGGACTGTGGCGGGAGGTGGCGCGCAATCCCTTGATCTGGGGAACGGCGACCGGTTTTCTGCTGAATCTCGCCGGTTTCGTGCCGCCGGCGCCGCTCCAGGCTTTTCTCGGGCGTCTCGCCGACGCCTCGATTGCGCTCGGCCTGATCGCTGTTGGCGCGGCCTTGCGCCTTGATGGTTTTGCCGGCGTCAGGAAATTTGCTGCCTGGCTGGTGGCGGTCAAATTGCTGGCCTTGCCGCTGATCGCCATGGTTGTCGGCCGCTGGTTCGGGGTGTCGGGTTTGAATCTGCAGATCGTGGTTTTGTTTGCCGCGATGCCGACGGCGTCGTCGGCTTATATTCTGGCGATGCGCATGGGGGGTGACGGGCGCAGCGTTGCCTGGCTGATTTCAGCAACGACATTGGGCTCGATGCTCACGCTGCCGCTCTGGGCAGCGTGTTTGCTCGACAGCTGATTATTTCTTGCGCGTTGCGCCCGGCGCTTCAGCGCCACCTTGCGCGGCGGCTTCGGCAGTTTGTTGCATCTGCTGCATTTGTTCGCGCATTTGCTGCATCATCTGCCACGGCCACATCGCCGCTTCGGAAAACGCCGTCTGGCTTGGGTCGACCGCCGCAGCGGGGGCTGCTTCACCAGTCATTTTGCGCGCCGTATCACTGGCCATCTGGCCCATGGTCTGGACGGCGGAAACCGTGGTGCGTTGCATTTCCAGACCTTGTATGGTCATTTGCAGCATCGAGAGATTCATCCGCAGCCAGCCTTCGACGGCTTTCATATCCTTGATGCGTTTGTCGAGTTCTTCGAGGTCGAACGTCGGGGCGACCATGCCGGGGAGCGAGAAACCCATGTTGCTCCACATATTGCGCATGAAATTCAGCGGATCGTGTACCTGTTGGTTGGACATTTTTTCTCTCTCCTCTTATTGGATCGTTGCATCTTAAACCACTTTACCGGGCTTGATGCTAAATTACGCCTATCGATGACATGGGGGTTTTATGTTGAAATTACTGGTGGTTGATGATCACGAACTGGTCCGCGATGGACTGGTGCGCCTGCTGGCCAAGGTCGAAGCGAAGGTTGGGGTGTTTGCCGCCGCCGACTTCGAGTCGGCATTGACCATACTTGAGAATGAAGCCGAGTTTGATCTGCTGGTGCTCGATCTGGCCTTGCCGGGAATCGACGGTTTTGCCGGCCTCGACATCTTGCGGCGGCGTTATCCGGCTATGCCGGTCATTGTTGTTTCTGCCTATGACGATATTCCGAATGTCAATCGTGCGCTCAAGCTGGGCGCATCCGGTTTCATTCCCAAGGGATTTTCCGGCGAGCAAACCCTGGCGGCGGTAAAGCAGGTACTGGCAGGTAATATCTTTCGGCCGGGTAGTAGCTCGCAGGCGGCGCTGGACGACGTGATTCCCCTGCCGCCCGTGACCAAGGGGGTGCCACCGGCCGAGGTCGGGCTGACCGACCGGCAGACCCAGGTACTGGCGCTGATGGTCCGCGGCATGTCCAATCGCGAGATTGGCGAGCAACTGAATTTGACCGAAGGGACCGTGAAGATACACGCGACGGCCGTGTTCAAGACCCTGAATGTGAATAGCCGGACCCAGGCACTGGTGGCGGTGAACCGCTACGGATTGGTCCTGGACAAGGTTTTCTGAAGCTGGGCCAGCAGCGCCCGTAACTTGGCCGGACGGACCGGGGTCGGCAGGCTGTGGGCGTCGCCCGGTATAAGGCTGCCGTCGCCGCGATTGAGTACGATCAACGGGGTATCGGGCAATAACAGGTTGCGGACGTCGACGGCCAGTTCCTGATCGACGAGCAGCAGGGCATTGCTCGGCAGTCGCTGTGCATCCAGTGTCTCGGCATGCGTCACGTGGTAGTCCCAGCGCACAATCAGTCCCTGGCACTCCTGCAAGTCTTCCGAACTGCCGATGCAATGGACGTGGATCTGCTGAGTGTTGGCTGGAGGTGCAACATTTGTCGTCCGGATCGGCACCGCACGGGGCAATAGCAGGCTGAAGGTGCTGCCTTCGCCGATCCGTGAGCGCAGCCGGACCGGGATCTCGAGCGCACTGGCCAGGCGTTCGACGATGGACAAACCCAGGCCCAGGCCCTTGTCGGATTCACGTGCCCGGTTATTGACCTGGTAGAACTCGCTGAAAATTGCTTGCTGATGTTCCTCGGAGATGCCCAGGCCGCTATCGCGGACCTCCAGGCGAATTTTATCGCCCTGGCATCGGGCAAGAACCAGAATCCTGCCGCCTTTCGGGGTGTAGCGTATGGCATTGGCGATCAGGTTGCTGAGCATTTGCTCAAGCAGGGCAGGGTCGCTTTCCAGCCAGTAATTGCTGGGCCGGAAGAAGAGGCTGAGTTGCGCTTCATCAATGGCCCGGCGAAAGACATGGCTCAGGCGATCAAACAGCGGCATCAGCTGAAATGCCCGGATTTCGGGGCGTACGCCTTCGACGTCCAGACGCGAGATGTCGAGCAGCGAGTTGAGTAGCTCTCCCAGGGTGTGGGTGGTCACCGAAATCTGCTTGCTCAGGCGTGGCAGATCGCTGAATTCACCGCTTTGCACCTGGTGTTGCAGGTCCGTCACAAACAGCCCCAAGGCATGCAGGGGTTGCCGCAAGTCATGGCTGGCAGCGGCCAGGAAGCGGCTTTTGGCGGTGTTGGCGCGTTCGGCGGCTTCCTTTTGTTTCGAGAGCTCGCTGGTGGCATTGCTGACCCGTTCATCCTGCTGCTGCCGGCTGTTGGCAAGTTCGGCGTGGGCGCGATGCATTTCGGCATGGGCTTCATGAATGGCTCTGAACTGACGCAGGATCAGCCAGGTGCCGATGAAAAGCAGGCTGGTGAGCGCGAGCCAAAGGAGGCCCAGTTCGAGCAGATGGGTGCGCCAACTGCTCAGGAGTGACTGTTCGGGAATGGCGGCAAAGATGTGCAGGTCGGAAAACTCCGGGACAGTCAGCTCCAGCAGATGAAACTCGTTTTCTTTACGCATGCCGTTGCCCATGACATGCCCCTTGAGCTTTCCGTCGTAAATGACATCACCAACAATTTCCCCGAGGGTGCCTGATTGCCGGCTGAGGTCAGCCGGGCGGCAAGAGGCTACGATCTGCCCCTGGGCGTTGGTCAGGAAGGCTTCAAAGTCTTCGTTCAGGCGATTGGGCCAGCAGAATTCCTGGAAATGGGCGGGTTCCATGGCGGCGAAGATGGCACCGGCGAAACTGTTTGTTTCATCCGTCAGGCGATGGGCCATGCCATAGGTGTATTTAGGGATGTTGCGACCTACGAAGGGGCCGTAATGCGAGACTTGGGCACCGCCTTGCACGGCGACGAAATAGGGGCGGTCACTGAAGTTTTCCTGGCGCGGCTGGAAGCGCGTGGAAACAAAGCGCTGCTTTCCCTGGTTGTCGATCAGGATCAGGTTGCGCAACTGGGGCAGCGCACGGGACTGGCGCTGTGCCAGATATTCCCAGCCCTGGCTGGCATCCCACGCCGGCCAGTCGCGGCGGCTGCCGGAGAGGTCTGTGGCCATTTCGCGCAGCAGCACATTGACGACACCAAAAGTGCGGGATGTGTGCTCGGCCATCATCAGGCCAAAATGCTGCAAGCGGTTATTGCCTTCTTCCAGCGCGCGGTTGCGCGCCACATACAATTCGACGGCAAATATCAAGGCGATGGCCAGGGCGCTGGCGATGGCGATGACAACGGTCAGGTTTTCAGGCGTTTTTTGCCACTTGAGGCGCATGGATTCGATAGCAATACAGTGGGGTGGAGGGCTGCGCTTCGGTTTCGACGATGCGTTCCGGGCTGAGGCCGGGAATGGGAAAGCGCTGGCTGATGAGCAGGCTGCCGGGCGCCATTTCGGCGCAGGCCTTGGCCCAGAGTTGTGGCATGGGCGCCGGAGAAAGGCTGGCATAGACCACATCGTAGTCGCCGAGCCGGGCTTGCCAGAGATCATCCCAGCGCCAGCGCAGGTTGGTGTGGCCAATACTCAGAACAAGGCCGATCAGCCAGCGCGGCAGCGCGTCTTCGTAGCCGGTGAAATGGTGTTCGGGCAGGGCGTCGGCGAGCGGGATTGTCGTTCGGCCGATGCCGCTGCCAAGTTCGATGAAACGGCAGGGGCCACGGGCGACGAGTATTTCACCGAGCGCGCTCAGGGTCGGACGGTCGGCCAGCGCCAGCGGGATTTGCCCGGACAGCAGGCCGCGATAGGCCAGCAGGCAGACTATCGCCGCTAGCAGAAACCAGCCGGGGTCGAGCGCCAGTTCGTGCGTGCCCCAGATCAAGGGCATGAAGCTGGCGTGCAGTACGCGCCACCACCAGGCCTGGCGGGCCAGGGTGGCCAGCAACAGGGCGACGCCGCCGATGGTCAGGCTGGTGGATAGCCAAGGCATGGCCTCGCCGATCCAGCCGTAATAGGGCCAGGCGATGGACAGCACGAAAAAGGCAGCGGCCCCTTGCAGGGCGAAATGGCGGGAGAGGCTTGGTGACATCCGCCAATTATGCCATCAGCGCACTCCGCAGCCGCGTCCGTTCTGCGTCAGCCTTGCCTGCGGCCAGCTGGCGGACCGGGCCAAAACCGCGAACCGCTTCGGGCCAGGCGGCCAGTTGCCGTCTTTGCCCGGTTTCGCCGCTACGCAGCAGCAAATCGAGGTCGCTTTCGTAGTCAGTGAGCAATTTGCGGTCGACGGCTTTTTCGGGGCCAAAACGGAAAGGATCAAGCCAGCTGCCGCGCAGGCCACGGGCTTTCGCCAGGCCTTGCAGCACGGGCAGAAGCCAGGCGCCGAAACGGATTTTCTTCGGCCGGCCATCCGGGCCGGGGCGGGCAAACAGCGGCGGGGCGAAGTGAAAGCTGAACTGAAATTCGCCCTCGAAGCTTTCGCCGAGTTGCCGGGCGAAATCACCAGTGGTGTACAGGCGGGCGACTTCGTACTCGTCCTTGGGTGCGAGCAGGCGGGCGTATTGCGTGGCGACCGTGCGCGTCAGCAGGTCGTCGCCGAGGGCGCGAATGGCGGCGACGCGCTGGCGATAGCGTTCGGCCAGGGCTTCGTCCTGGTAGTCGCGCAGATGCGTGCCGCGCTGGGCAATGAGTTCGTCGAGTGTGGCTTCGAGCGCTATTTCGCCGAGTAGCGGCCCGGCGATTTTGGCCACTTTTTGCCCGTCGACCGCAGCTCTGCGGCCCCACAGGAAGGCCAGGCGATTGGTGTCGACGGCGCTGCCATTGAGCGTAATCGCCTGATCCAGCGCCTGGGCAGAAACCGGTACCAGGCCTTTTTGCCAGGCGTAACCGAGCAGCAGCATGTTGGCGTAGAGGGCGTCGCCGATCAGCCTGGCCGCGAGGTGCTGGGCGTCGATGAAATTCACGGCATCGCTGCCGAGGCTGTCGGTCAGCTGTTGCTGCAGCCCGGCCAGGGGGAATTTCCAGTCGCGATTGCGGGTGAATTCGGCGGTTGGCGTGTCGGTGCAACTGACGACCGCACGCGTGCGCCCTTCGAGCATCTTGGCCAAGGCTTCGCTGCTGGCGCTGACGACCAGGTCGCCACCGAGCACGGCATGCGCTTCGCCGGTGGCGATGCGCGCGGCGTGGATGTCTTCCGGGCGGTCGGCGATGCGCAGGTGCGAGAAGACCGCGCCGTATTTTTGCGCCATGCCGGTCATGTCGAGCACGGAAACGCCTTTGCCGTCGAGATGGGCGGCCATGCCGATCAGCGCGCCGAGGGTGATGACGCCCATGCCGCCGACACCGGTGATCAACAGGTTCCACGGCTGGGCGGTGGCCGGCAGTTGCGGGGCCGGCAAAATTGACCAATTTTCAGCGTCTACCGCAGCAGCGCCTTTTTTAAGGCGGCCGCCTTCTATCGTCACGAAGCTCGGGCAGAAACCCTTGAGACAGGAGAAGTCCTGATTGCAGGCCGACTGATCGATGCGCCGTTTGGTGCCAAAAGCCGTTTCGACCGGCGTCACCGACAGGCAGTTGGATTGCACCGAGCAATCGCCGCAGCCTTCGCAGACGGCTTCGTTGATGAAGACGCGCTGACTGATGGCCGGCATCTTGCCGCGTTTTTTGCGCCGGCGCGCTTCAGTGGCGCAAACCTGATCGTAGATCAACACTGAAACACCGGGATATTCGCGCAATTCGCGCTGCACGGTATCGAGCTCGTCGCGGTGGCGCACCGGCACCACGTAGCCCAGCGGTCGGGCGAGATCCTTGATGTCGGCGTATTTCTCGGGCTGGGCGGCGACGATGACCATTTTTTCGACGCCTTCGGCCTCCAGCTGGCGGGTGATGCGGGCGACGCTGAGATTGCCATCGACGGGCTGGCCGCCGGTCATCGCCACGGCGTCGTTGTAGAGAATCTTGTAGGTAATCGGCACTTTCGCGGCGATGGCCTGGCGGATGGCCAGCAGGCCGGAGTGGAAATAGGTGCCATCGCCGAGATTGGCGAAGATGTGCTTTTCTTCGGTGAAGGGCGCCTGGCCGACCCAGGGTACGCCTTCGCCGCCCATGTGGGTGAAAGTGGCCGTGCTGCGGTCCATCCAGGTCACCATGTAATGGCAGCCGATGCCGGCGACGGCGCGTGAGCCTTCCGGGACTTTCGTCGAACTGTTGTGCGGGCAGCCGGAGCAGAAATGCGGCTTGCGCTCGGCGAGGATGATCGGCGCCTTCGCCGTCTGCTGCTTGGCCTCGATCAGCTTGAGGCGGGCGGCGATGGTCGGCGACGTAAAGAAGCGGCCGATGCGCTGGGCAATGACGCGGGCGATGCTTGCCACCGGCAGCTCGCCCGTCGCCGGCAGCAGCCAGTCGCTGTGTGCCAGGTAGCCGCCTTCGCCTTCGGCGGTCCACTCGCCTTTTTCATCGAATTTGCCGATCACGCGCGGGCGGACGTTTTCGCGCCAGTTGTACAGCTCTTCCTTGACCTGATATTCCAGCAACTGGCGTTTTTCTTCGACGACGAGAATTTCTTCCAGGCCTTCGGCAAAGTGGCGCACGCCTTCGGGTTCCAGCGGCCAGACCATGCCGACCTTGTACAGGCGAATGCCGATGGCGGCGGCGAGCGCCTCGTCGATGCCCAGTTCGTCGAGCGCTTGACGCACATCGAGATAGCTTTTGCCGGCAGTCAGAATGCCGAGGCGCGGTTGTGGAGAATCGATAATCAGGCGGTCAAGCTTATTGGCGCGGCAATAGGCCAGCGCGGCGTAGAGCTTGTAATTGAGCAGCCGGGTTTCCTGGAGCAGCGGCGGGTCGGGCCAGCGGATATTGAGGCCGTCGGGTGGCAAGCTGAAATCACTCGGTAAAACGATGTTGACCGCAGTCGCGTCGATATTGACCGAGGCCGAGGTCTCGACGGTATCGGCCAGTGCCTTGAAGGCCACCCAGCAGCCGGAATAGCGGCTCATCGCCCAGCCGTGCAGGCCGTAGTCGAGGTATTCCTGGACATTGGCCGGGTACAGCACCGGCATCAGCACCGCCTTGAATATATGTTCAGTCTGGTGCGGCAGGGTTGAAGACTTGGCGGCATGGTCGTCGCCAGCGATCACCAGCACGCCACCGAACTGGGCGCTGCCGGCGGCATTGGCATGGCGAAAGACATCGCCGCAACGGTCTACGCCCGGGCCCTTGCCGTACCACATGGCAAAAACGCCGTCGTAGTTGGCACCGGGAAAAAGGCCGACCTGCTGGCTGCCCCAGACGGCGGTGGCGGCCATGTCCTCGTTGATGCCGGGCTGGAAGGTGACATGGTGGTCGGCAAGGTGCTCCTTGGCTTTCCACAGACCGAGATCAAGGTTGCCGAGCGGGCTGCCGCGGTAGCCGGAAACGAAGCCGGCGGTGTTGAGTCCGGCGGCGAGATCGCGCTCGCGCTGCAGCATCGGCAGGCGGATCAGCGCCTGGGTGCCGGTCAGAAAAACGCGACCATGGTGACGGGTGTATTTGTCGTCGAGCGCGGCACTGATGGCAGGCGGGGGGGCGGGATGGCTCATGATCTGTCTCCGTTTTTTACGCCTTGTGAGCGTGGATATAGCTGACGTCAGCGGGGGTGGTGATGACGCAGGACTTGGAGATTGGAGTCTGGCCGGGGCCGGGGGTTCCGGCTATGCGGGATTTCCCGCGCTGTGTTCCAGGAGGTCTACGGGCACGGCCAGCGGCAGGTTGACGCAGAAGCGACTGCCGACACCTTCGTCGCTGCTCAGGCTGATGCTGCCGCCCATCAGCTCGACCAGTTGCCGCGAAATGGTCAGGCCCAGTCCGGTGCCGCCAAAACGTCGGGTCATCGAGGCATCAGCCTGGGTGAAGGGCTGGAAGATGCTGTCCAGGCGGTCGGCGGGAATACCAATGCCGGTGTCGCTGACGGCGATGCTGAGCAGCAGCTCGCTGGCGTTTTCTTCCTCGATGCTGACGTCGACCGCAATCGTGCCGCGCTCGGTGAATTTGACGGCATTGCCCAGCAGATTCAGCACCACCTGACGGATGCGCTGGGAATCGCCGAGCAGGATTTCCGGGAGTTCGTCCGGTAGCGACAATCGACTCGTCAAACCCTTGGCAGCGATCTCGGGCTGTTGCAGCGCCAGGCTTTCGCGCAGCAGGTCAGTGAGGTCGAACAGGCTGTGTTCGATACTCAGTTTCCCGGCCTCGATTTTCGATACATCGAGGATGTCGTTCAGGATCAGCAACAGGTTTTCCGCCGAATCGTGGGCGGCATTCAGGTATTCGGTGGTTTCCGCGTCGTGCGGGCTCATTTGCGCCAGGGTGATCATGCCGATCACGCCATTCATCGGCGTGCGGATTTCGTGGCTCATGTTGGCCAGGAAGCGGCTCTTGGACTGATTGGCGTTTTCGGCAGCCTGCTTGGCCTTCTCCAGGTTTTCCATGATTCGCAGGCGCTCATGCTCGCTGGCGAGCAGGGCGGTCTGGGCATGATTGCGCGCTGCCAGGAAGTCGTTAAAGGCGGCCGCCACTGTGCGAATTTCGCTGCTGCCGCTTTCCGGCACGGGCTCAGTGAATTTTTCCGGATGCAGTGCTTCGGCGCGACTGCGCACGGCTTTGGCCAGTTCGCCCAGGGGGCGCAGCAGGTGTCGGACGATCAGCCAGAGCATCGGCGTCAGCAGGAAAATCAGCAGCAGGGTCACGGCGGCCATGGTGCGCTGGACGGCGACGACCGGGCGCATCGCCTCGTCGCTGGGAATGACCGAGGCCAGCAGCCAGTTGGTGGTTTGCAGGCGCTTGAAGGTGAACAGTCCGCGCAGTCCCCGGCTATTGACGCCCTCCAGCGTTCCCTCGAAACCGGCCACGGCGCGGTCCAGGGCCGGATTGATGCCGATTTCCGGGATGGCTTGCAGAATGCGGCTCTGGTCGGGATGGGAAATGAACTGGCGCTGGGCCGAGACGAGATAGAAATAGCCGCCTTCGCCGATCCTGCGCTTGGCCAGTTCGCCGATCAGGTTGGCTTTGTGCAGGTTCAGCACGCCGCCAAGGATGGCCACCAGTTCGCCCCGGGCATCAAGGACCGGGGCGGCGAGAACAATGATCGGCTGACGCGTTGCCCGCCCGAGGATGGGTTGGGAAATGGTTGCACGCAGGGTTCGTTGCACGTTCTTGATGTAGTCCCGCTCCGACATGTCCAGGGTCCGCCGTCCCGGTTTGACCGGCCAGTCGACGAGCAGCGTGCCATGGCGGTCAAAAACGTAGAGATCGTCGAACAAGGACAACAAGGCCGTCTGGCTCCTGAGGTACTTCTCCAGGTCATTCAGGTCGCCGAGCTGTTCCTGGGGCAAGGAGGGGGCTGCGGCGCTGAGCGCGTGCAAGCGGTCGCTGATTTTTTCATCAAGCTGTTCGGCCAGTACCGAGAGCAGCGTGAACTGCTCGGTTTCGACGCGCCTGACCAGGTCACTGCGCAGCGAATAGAACTGGATGACCGATTGCCCAAACAGCAACAGGGCACCGAGAATGATCGCGCCCAAGGTCAGTTTTAGTTTGAGGCTATAGGTTGGCATGATGACTGGGGCTGGATATCGGCTGCTTCAGCCTGGCGCGAAACGGGGGCGCTTGGAGAAACCTTGGCATGAAGACTGGAAAGTATGCCCCCGATTGGCACGGATGACGAGTCGGAAGCGCAGGCGAAGTGGAAAAAACGCCGGTTGACAGGCGTTGGATGGCTCCGGACAATCAATCCGTCCTATTTGTCTATCCCGTTCAGAAATCAGGAGATTTGTCGATGCACGCCAAGCTTTCCGTCGTTGCCCTGTCCGTTGTCGCCGCCTTTGCACTCTCTGCATGCGGTGAAAAGGAAGCCCCTCCCGCGCCAGCGCCCGTTCCGGCAGCACCGATCAGCAAGCCGGAAATTGTCGTCAAGCTCGGCCATGTCGCACCGATGACCGGTCCGCAAGCCCACCTCGGCAAGGACAATGAAAATGGCGCGATGCTGGCCATCGAGGAACTGAACGCCAAGGCCCTGGAAATCGGCGGTGCCAAGGTCAAGTTTGAATTGCTCAATGAAGATGACCAGGCTGATCCCAAGCAGGGTACGACCG
>JAVBXO010000109.1 GCA_030824535.1 Azonexus sp.
TACTGCTTTGCCGTAATAGTCCATGCCACTCTTCTCTCGCCGTTTTCAGATCCCAAAATTAAACACTTGTTGGGCTGCCTTGTCTTGCCAAAAACGGGAAATTATTTCGTAGGCGTTCCCAAGTCGCTGGCCTGCCATCCGGCTTCGACGACGCACCGTCAGCTGTCGCCGGCCGAGCTGGTCAAGGCCGGCGTGTCGGAAGACATGATTCGTCTGTCGGTCGGCATCGAGCATATCGATGACCTGATTGCCGATCTTGAGCAGGCTTTGAACGCGGCCTGAGGCGATGAATAGCGAGTGGTTCGGCGCAAGTCTTTCCGGGGCAAGCGCTGAACTGCTGGCGCAGATTCTCGACGGCAACCCGGTGCCGGCCTTTGTCATCAATGACCAGCATGTCGTCGTGCATTGGAACCGGGCCTGCGAGGCGATCATCGGTACGCTGGCGGCGCAGATGGTCGGCAGCCGTGATCAATGGCGGGCTTTTTACCCGGCAGCCCGGCCAGTGATGGCCGACCTGATTGTCGATGGCGCGCTGGAAAACTCGGTCGCCGCGTACTACGCCGGCAAATACCGCCGCTCGCCGCTGATAGCCGGCGCGTTTGAAGCGGAAGATTATTTCCCGGAATTTGCCAGTGGCGGCCGCTGGTTGTATTTCACCGCCGCACCGCTGCGCGACCGCGCTGGCAAGGTCGTCGGCGCCATTGAAACCCTGCAGGACATTACCGAGCGCAAACGTGCCGAAGCAGAGCTGCGCGAACTCAACGAGCAGCTCGAACAGCGCATTGCCGAGCGCACCACGGCCTTGCTGGCCGCCAACAAGCACCTGCAGGAAACGATCAGCATGCTGCGCGACATGCAGGCGCAACTGGTCGCGGCAGAAAAGCTGGCCTCGCTGGGCAGCCTGGTCGCCGGCATTGCCCATGAGATCAATACGCCGGTCGGCGTCGGCGTCACCGCCTCGACGATGCTGCGCGGCGATATCCGGCAGCTGCGGGCGCAGCTCGACGGCGGTACGATGAAAAAATCGGATCTGCTGAATTTCCTCAGTCATGCCGAAGAAGCCGCCGACATCCTGTTTGCCAACCTGCAACGCGCCACCGAGCTGGTGCGCAGTTTCAAGCAGGTGGCGGCCGACCAGACCAGCGATGAATTGCGCGACATCAATCTGCGCAGCTATTGCGCGGAAATCCTGACCAGCCTGCGCCCGCGCCTGAAGCATTCCGGCATCGAGATCATCAATGATTGCCCGCCCCTGATGCTGACCACGTATCCGGGGGCGATTTACCAGATCATCGCCAACCTGGTCATGAATACGCTGATCCATGCCTTCCCCGACGGCACTGCCGGCCAGCTGCGGCTGACCGCGACGCTACAGGCCGATGGCTGGGTCACCTTCAGTTTTTGCGATAACGGCCGGGGCATAGACCCGGCCCACCTGCACCAGATTTTCGATCCTTTCTTCACCACCCGGCGCGGCCAGGGCGGCACCGGACTGGGATTGAACATTGTGCACAATCTGGTGGTCAATAAACTCAAAGGTCGGCTGCACGTCGACAGCACACCCGGTCACGGCGCCTGCTTTTACCTGACTTTCCCCTCCAACCTGCAGGAATGAATGGCATGCCCGATACCCTCCCGGACGATGATGAATTGCTGTTTGCCGACGAAGGCCCAGCCGACGGCGCGCAGCCCGAGCAGCATCCGTGGAAGATCCTGGTCGTCGATGATGACGAGGCCGTGCATCAGGTCACGCGCCTGGCCTTGCGCAATTTCGAATTTGCCGGCTGTGGTCTGGAAATCCGCCATTGCTACAGCGCCGCCGAGGCGCGGGAAGTTCTGGCCGGTGAAAACGATTTTGCGCTGGCCTTCATCGATGTCGTGATGGAGGACGAACACGCCGGCCTGCTGCTGGTGCGCCATATCCGCGAAACCCTCGGCAACCGTTTCCTGCGCATCGTGCTGCGCACCGGCCAGCCGGGGCAAGCGCCGGAACGCCTGGTGATTCGCGAGTACGACATCAATGATTACAAGGAAAAAGCCGAGCTGACCGCCGACAAACTGTATTCGACGGTGTGCACCGGCTTGCGCTCGTATCGCGACATCATGGCGCTGGACCACAACCGGCGCGGGCTGGAGCAGGTCATCGACAGCTCGGCCAACGTCTTCCGCATTTCAGCGCTGCCCAATTTTGCGTCCGGCGTGCTCGAACAACTGACCGCGCTGCTCTTTCTCGACGTCGATGCGCTCTACGCCAATACCATCGTCGCCAGCAGCGGCGACACGTTCGAACAATTGCGCGTCGTCGCCGCGACCGGCATTTACGGCGAGCAAATCGGCCAGCGCCTCGCCGAACTGCCGCCGGACGGCGCCATCGCAGCCATTCGCCAGGTTCTGAAGACTGACCAGCAAGTCCCGGACAGCCGGCATTATGTCGGCGTCTTTCGCACCGAAAACAACGAAACCGCGACGCTGCTGGTCAGCAGCCATCACCCGCTCGACGAAGATAACCGCCGCCTGATCGACCTGTTTTGCCGCAATGTCTCGATTGCCCACGACAATCTGCTATTGCGCGAGGACATCGACGCCACCCAGCAGGAACTGATCTACCTGCTGTCGGAAGCCGTTGAGACCCGCTCGCCGGAAACCGGTTTTCATGTCCGCCGCGTTGCCGAATACGCCTTCGCGCTGGCCAAGGCCGCCGGACTGTCAGCACGGGATTGCGAGTTGCTGCACCGGGCCATGCCCCTGCACGATCTGGGCAAGCTGGGCATTCCTGATGCGGTACTGCACAAGCACAGCAAACTCGATGTCGATGACTGGGCACAAATGCGCAAGCATCCCGAACTCGGCTATCGCATTCTGGCCAAGTCTGACCGTCAGGTGCTGCGCATCGCCGCCATCATCGCCAACCAGCATCATGAAAAATGGGACGGCAGCGGCTATCCGGCCGGCCTGAAGGGCGAGGAAATTCACATTTACGGGCGAATTGGCGCGCTCGCCGATGTCTTCGATGCGCTGGGCAGCCACCGCAGCTACAAGGCACCCTGGCCGCTGGCGGAGATCATCCGCTTTATCTGCGACGCCAGCGGCAGCCATTTCGACCCGGCGCTGGTCGACTGTTTCATGGCCAATATCGCCACGCTGCAGGAAATTCGCCAGCGCTACAACGAGCATACGCCGCTCGTCGACTAAAGGTTTTCAGCCAGCGCGATGCCCTGCGCTGGCTGAAAATCGGCATTTTTCAGTGGTCGACCGCAGAATCGTCGAGGCGCGGCAAAATAGGCTGGGGAATACTGGTGGCGTAGAGCACACCGGCGCAACAGCCAAAAAAAGCCACGACAGCCAGCAAACTGGGCGTCCAGGTATCCCCCAGGCCACGTGTCTGCCACAGCCAGACAAAGCCGCCGAAGGCCGGCAGCATCAGCAAGGCGCAGACTGCGGCGCAGGCCAGGGCGATCTTGTGCCCAATGTGACGTGCTTTTCTCATTGCCCTGCTTTGCATGTTCATGCCACCTCTGAGGAAACGCTGATTGAATTGTCATCCCCCCACGTAGGCGAGGATCCAGTTCCTTGATTTTTATGGATTCCCGCCTGCGTGGGAATGACATTTCTTAAGTAATCCGTGTTTCCTCAAGGCAATTCTGCGGTCGACGGCCCTGGCCGGGCAATTTTCAAAACCTGCTTACTCCGACGAAATGTGTGGCAAAGCCAGGTATTCCCGCGAATTCATTTCCGTCAACCGCGACACCGTGCGCTTGAATTCGCTGGCCTGCGTGCCCTCGGTGTAAAGATCGTCGGCAGCGCAATCGGCGGTGGCAATCAGCTTGACCTTGTGGTCGTAGAAAACATCGACCAGCCAGGTAAAGCGACGCGCTTCGGAAGCCTGATGCACGGTCATTTTCGGAATGTGCGACAAAAGCACCGTGTGATAGGCGCGGGCAATTTCCAGGTAATCGTTCTGCGAACGCGGGCCGCCGCACAAGGTGCGGAAATCGAACCAGATCACCCCATGACCCCGACGCAGGGTGTCGATATTGCGCCCCAGCACCGCGATATGGCCGCCCTTCTTGCCCTCTTCGCCAGCGACCATGCGGAAGTATTCCTGCATCTTCTTTTCGGCAGCGGCATCCGAGGGGTAATGGTAAATCTCGACCTGCTCCAGCGCCCGCAGGCGATAGTCGATGCCGGCCTCGACTTCGAAAACATCCAGATGCTTGTTGAGCAGCGCGATGGTCGGCAGGAAGCTCTCGCGGTGCAGGCCGTTCGGATACAGCATGTCCGGCGGGTAATTCGAGGTCATGACAATGATCACGCCCTGGCTGAACAGGCCCTGCATCAGCCGCCCGAGAATCATCGCATCGGCAATGTCCGAGACGTGGAATTCGTCAAAACACAGCAGGCGCACTTCCTTGGCCACCTGCTCGGCAATCTTCAACATCGGATCAGCTTCACCCTTGTATTTGTCGAGATCGCGGTGAATCTGCTGCATGAAGGCATGAAAGTGAATACGCCGCTTGCGCCGATACGGCACCGAATCGTAAAAGCAATCCATCAAAAACGACTTGCCCCGTCCGACCCCACCCCAGAAATACACCCCCTTGGGCGGCTTGGGCGGCGACAACAGGCGCTTGAGCGTGCTGCCACGATGCACCTTGAAGGACAGCAGATTGGAATACAGCGACTGCAAGGCCGAAGCCGCCGTCAACTGGGCGGCGTCGGCGATATAACCACGGGCATCAAGCAGGTTTTTATAGGCGTCGAGCATGCCCTGCGCGGCGACATTCAGTTTCTTGTGGGGCATTGTTGGCGTTCTGCGTTGGGAAAGCGCGTATTTTCGCAAATAAAAAAGGCGGGTGCGTCGCCGCATCCCGCCTTTCGGCTGATTTCAAGCGTGCTTAGAAGTGCAGCGCGCGCTTGTCGCAGGCCAGGGCCGCTTCGTGCACTGCTTCCGACAGGGTCGGGTGAGCGTGGCAGATGCGTGCCAGGTCTTCGGAGGCAGCACCGAATTCCATGGCCACGACGGCTTCGGAAATCAGCTCAGAGGCATTGACGCCGATGATGTGCACGCCGAGGATGCGGTCGGTCTGGGCGCAAGCCAGCATCTTGACGAAGCCGTTCGGCTCGCCCATGCCCAGCGCCCGGCCATTGGCCATGAACGGCATCTTGCCGACCTTGTAGGCCACGCCATCCGCCTTCAGCTGCTGCTCGGTCTTGCCGACCCAAGCAATTTCCGGCGCGGTGTAGATGACGAAGGGAATGGTGTCGAAGTTGCAGTGACCGGCTTGACCCGCCATCAGTTCGGCAACCATGACGCCTTCTTCGGAAGCCTTGTGGGCCAGCATCGGACCACGCACGACGTCGCCAATCGCCCAGACACCCGGCAGGTTGGTCTGGCAATGGCCGTTGACTTCGACAAAGCCACGGGCATCGAGCTGCAGGCCGACGGCTTCGGCATTCAAGCCATCGGTATTCGGGTTGCGGCCGATGGAAACGATCAGGCGGTCAGCGGTCAGCGTCTCGGCCTGGCCATCCTTGGACTCATAGGCAATGGTCACGCTCTTGTCGTCGGCCTTGATCTCGCCGATCTTGACGCCCATCTGAATGTTCAGGCCCTGCTTGGTAAACAGCTTGAGCGCTTCCTTGGCGACATCCTGGTCGGCAACGGCGAGGAAGTCAGGCATGGCTTCGAGGATGGTGACTTCGGCACCCACACGCCGCCAGACCGAGCCCATTTCCAGACCGATGACGCCAGCGCCGATGATCGCCAGCTTCTGCGGCACGGATTCCTGATTCAGCGCGCCTTCGTTGTCCATGACGATCTTGTTGTCGACCGGCAGGTTGGGCAGGTGACGGGCCTTGGAGCCGGTGGCGACGATGACCTGCTTGGCCAGCACTTCTTCTTCACCAACCTTGAGCTTCCAGAAATCGCCTTCCTTGGCGACGAAGGAGCCGTGACCGGCGAGGAAAGTGACCTTGTTCTTCTTCAGCAGGCCCTTGATGCCGGAGGTCAGTTGATTGACCACACCATCCTTGCGCGCCTTCATGGCCGGCACGTCAATTTCCGGCGTACCGATCTTGATGCCCTGGCCAGCAAAGGCATGACCGGCTTCTTCAAACAGGTGGGAAGTGTGCAGCAGGGCCTTGGACGGGATGCAGCCAACGTTCAGGCAGGTACCGCCAAGGCGCGGTTCACCCTTCGGGTCAGCATAAGGATTGGATTCACAGCAGGCAGCGGAAAAACCCAGTTGGGAGGCGCGAATCGCAGCCACGTAACCACCAGGACCACCACCGATAACGAGCACGTCAAATTGCTTGGACATGTAAAAACTCCGAGTAATTAGCAAATAGGATCGAGGATCGAGCAAAAGCGCTCCATCACTCGATCCCAGGCACCTAAATCCTGATAGCTAGATCAGACGCCGAGCAGCAGGCGAGCCGGATCTTCCAGGGCTTCCTTCATGGTCACCAGACCGAGGACGGCTTCGCGGCCGTCGATGATGCGGTGATCGTAGGACATGGCCAGGTAGTTCATCGGACGCACGACGACCTGACCGTTTTCAACCATGGCGCGGTCCTTGGTGGCATGAATGCCGAGGATCGCCGATTGCGGCGGGTTGATGATCGGGGTGGACATCATCGAACCGAAGATGCCGCCGTTGGAGATCGAGAAGGTGCCGCCGGTCAGATCATCCATGGACAGCTTGCCATCCTTGGCCTTGGCGCCGAATTCGGCGATCTTCTTTTCGATTTCGGCGATGCTCATCTGGTCGGCATTGCGGATGATCGGCACGACCAGCCCACGCGGCGAACCGACAGCGATACCGATGTCGATGAAGCCGTGGTAGACGATGTCGCTGCCATCGACCGAGGCGTTCAGGATCGGGAACTTCTGCAGGGCAGCGCAGGCAGCCTTGACGAAGAAGCCCATGAAGCCGAGGCGAACGCCGTGGGCCTTTTCGAACTTTTCACCGTATTGCTTGCGCAGCGCCATCATCGGGGCCATGTTCACTTCGTTGAACGTGGTCAGAATGGCGTTGGTCTGTTGCGATTGCAGCAGACGCTCGGCGATACGGGCGCGCAGGCGGGACATCGGCACGCGCTGTTCGGTGCGATCACCCAGTGCGATCTCGACGGCCGGGGCAGCCGGCTTGGCGGCGGCAGGCTTCGGCTGGGCGGCGACGGCATCTTCCTTGGTCACGCGACCACCACGGCCGGAACCGGCGACGTCAGCAGCAGCAACACCCTTTTCGTCGAGGATCTTGCGCGCAGCCGGGCTGGCGGTGCCAGCCGGCGCGGCGGCAGCAGCGGCCGGTGCAGCAACAGCAGCAGGTGCGGCGGCGGCCGGTGCCGACGCAGCGGCGGTGGCTTCGGTGTCGATGCGGGCAATCAGCTCGCCGGAAACGACGGTTTCGCCATCGCCCTTGATGATTTCAACCAGGACGCCAGCACCCGGTGACGGGACTTCGAGAACGACCTTGTCGGTTTCGATATCAATCAGGATTTCGTCGCGGGCAATCGCGTCGCCAATCTTTTTCTTCCAGGATGCCAGCGTGCCTTCGGCAACGGACTCGGAGAGTTGCGGAACTTGTACTTCGATGATCATTTTTGACTCCACTCTGTTGTTTTATCAGTACTCGATCTGGCCCAGTGCGGACTCGATCAAAGCCTTGGTTTGCTCATTGTGCTTGGCCAGGTAGCCAACTGCCGGCGACGACGAGGCCGGACGGGAAACCAGCAGCAGTTTCTGCATGCCGCTGATCTGCGAATCCAGGTGGTGACGCGAGGCGATCCAGTACCAGGCGCCCTGGTTGCGCGGTTCTTCCTGCGTCCAGACGATTTCGCTCGCGTTCGGGTACTTGCTCAGTTCCTTCTCAAGCGAATCCTTCGGGAAGGGATAGAGCTGTTCCAGACGAACGATGGCGATGTCGTCGATCTTGCGTTCGCGACGGGCGTTGACCAGGTCGTAATAGACCTTGCCGGAACACAGGATCACGCGCTTGACCTTGGCGGCGTCGAGTTGATCGACTTCACCGATGACGCGCTGGAATTCACCCGTGGCCAGATCGGACAGCGGCGAGGCGGCATCCTTGTGGCGCAGCAGCGACTTGGGCGACATGACGATCAGCGGCTTGCGCTGCGGACGCACGGCCTGACGGCGCAGCATGTGGAAGACCTGGGCAGCCGTCGTCGGCATGCAGACTTCCATGTTCATTTCAGCGCACAGCTGCATGAAGCGTTCCGGACGGGCGGAAGAGTGCTCCGGACCCTGACCTTCGTAGCCGTGCGGCAGCAGCATGACCAGGCCACAGGCGCGGCCCCACTTGGCTTCGCCGGAAGCGATGAACTGGTCGATGACCACTTGGGCGCCGTTGGCGAAGTCGCCAAACTGACCTTCCCAGATCACCAGCTCGTACGGGTTGGCCGAGGCGTAACCGTAGTCAAAGGCGAGCACGGCTTCTTCGGACAGCACCGAGTCATAACACTGGAAGCCGGCCTGCTTTTCCTGCAGGTTCTTCAGCGGGTGATAGGTGCCGATGTCCCAGCTGGTACGGTTCTGGTCATGGAAAGCGGCATGACGGTGGAAGAAGGTGCCGCGACCGACGTCCTCACCGGAGATGCGCACGCCGTAACCGGAAACCAGTACCGAGGCGTAGGCCAGGTTCTCGGCCATGCCCCAGTCCACCGGGATCTTGCCCTCACCCATCGCGGCGCGATCTTCGACGATCTTCTTGACGCGGGAGTGCAGCGTAAACCCTTCGGGGATGGTCGACAGGCGCTGGGCCAGACGCTGCAGTTCGGCAACCGGCACGGTGGTGTCGCAGGTTTCGATGTACTGCTTGGTCAGGTACGGCGTCCAGTCGATGGTATTGGGATGCTTGTAGCCAGCCAGAACCGGGTTGTACAGCAGTTCGCCCTTGTCGAGGTGAGCGCGGTATTCGGCGATCATCTGGTCCGGACCATCGGCCGGCAGCAGGCCTTCGGCGATCAGGCGATCACCGTAAACCTTGCGCGTACCCGGATGCTTGCTGATGATCTTGTACATCAGCGGCTGCGTGACCATCGGCTCGTCCTGCTCGTTGTGGCCGAGCTTGCGGAAGCAGATGATGTCAATGACGACATCCTTGGCGTACTTCTGGCGATATTCGACCGCCAGCTGGGTAACCAGCGCGACGGCTTCCGGATCATCACCATTGACGTGGAAGATCGGCGCATCGACCATCTTGAAGATGTCGGTACAGTAGTGACCGGTGCGGTAGTCGCGCGGATCGGAGGTGGTGAAACCGACCTGGTTGTTGACCACGATATGCAGCGTGCCGCCAGTACCGTAACCACGGGTCTGGGCGAAATTCAGCATTTCCTGGTTGACGCCCTGCCCGGCCACAGCGGAGTCGCCGTGGATGATGATCGGCATGACCTTCTGCTTGCTGCCTTCGCCACGACGCACCTGACGGGCGTAAACCGAGCCTTCAACGACCGGGTTGACGATTTCGAGGTGGGACGGGTTGAAAGCCAGCGTCAGGTGGCAGGGGCCGCCCGGGGTGGAGACGTCGGACGAGAAGCCCATGTGGTACTTGACATCACCCGCCGACAGGTCGCTCTTCTTCTTGCCTTCGAATTCGGCGAAGAGCATCGACGGGGCCTTGCCCAGGGTATTGACCAGGACGTTCAAGCGGCCACGGTGCGCCATGCCGACGACGACTTCGTCGACACCCATGCTGCCGCCAGCGCGGATGGCTTCATCCATAGCAACGATCAACGATTCGCCGCCTTCGAGCGAGAAACGCTTCTGGCCGACATACCTGGTATGCAGATAACGTTCCAGCGTCTCTGCTGCGGTCAACCGCTCCAGAATGCGCTTTTTCTGCTCGGCACCGTAACTCGGGCGCGAACGGATACTTTCGAGGCGCTCTTGCAACCAGCGCTTCTCGTCGTAATCCGTCATGTACATGTACTCGACACCGACGGTGCCGCAGTAGGTTTGTTTCAGGGTTTCCAGAATATCGCCAAGCTTGGCGCTCTCTGGCAGGCCCTTCAAGGAACCGACGCTAAAGGTCTGGTTCAGGTCGCCATCGGTGAAACCGTAGAAAGACGGCTCTAGCTCCACGATCTTCGGTCGCGGCAAGCGCTTCAGCGGGTCCAGATCGGCCCAGCGCGTACCCAGCGAACGGTAGGCGGTGACCAGCTGGCCGACCGCCGACTGTTTCTTGTGTTCAACCGAAGCGGATGCTGGTGCGGCCGGACGGAAACCACCATCCTTGGCCAGTTCGGCGAAAGCGGCGATGACCGGCGCGTGCGCAACGTCGCGGGCAACGTTACCCGGCATTTGCGCCAAGCGGTCAAAATAATCACGCCATTCGGCCGGAACCGAAGTCGGATCGTGCAAATAGTTTTCGTAAAGTTCTTCAACAAACGGCGCGTTGCCGCCGAAGAACATGGTGCTGTCAAACAGCTGATTCATCGTTGTCATAGGCGTCCCCTCTAGGGTGTCTTTTTGTATTTGGCTGCGAACCCTTAGTTCGCAAAACTCCGCAGGTAAAAAAAGGGCGGCCCAAGGAGCCGCCCAGTTTTTTTCTTAGCCGCGTTGGGCGAGCGGCACGACGTCGCGACGTGCAGCGCCCATGTACAGCTGGCGCGGACGACCGATCTTGTATTCCGGATCGGTGATCATTTCTTCCCACTGCGTCATCCAGCCAACGGTACGAGCCAGGGCGAAGATGCAGGTGAACATTTCGGTCGGGATGCCGATGGCCTTCTGGACGATGCCGGAGTAGAAATCGACGTTCGGGTAGAGCTTCTTCTCAACGAAATAGTCGTCTTCCAGAGCGATCTTTTCCAGTTCCATAGCCAGCTTGAACAGGCGATCATTTTCCAGACCGAGTTCGGACAGCACATCGAAACAGACCTTGCGCATCAGCTTGGCACGCGGATCGAAGTTCTTGTACACGCGGTGACCGAAGCCCATCAGCTTGAACGAGTCGTTCTTGTCCTTGGCGCGGTTGATGTACTCACCGACCTTGGAAACGTCGCCGATCTGCTCCAGCATCTGCAGGCAGGCCTCGTTGGCGCCACCGTGTGCCGGGCCCCACAGACAAGCGATACCGGCAGCGATACAGGCGAACGGATTGGCACCCGACGAACCGGCCAGACGGACGGTCGAGGTCGAAGCATTCTGTTCGTGATCGGCGTGCAGCGTGAAAATGGTGTCCAGCGCATTGACCAGCACCGGATTCGGCACGTACTTTTCGCACGGATTGCCGAACATCATGCGCATGAAGTTGGCGCTGTAATCCAGCTCGTTATCCGGATAGATGAACGGCATGCCGGTGTTGTACTTGTAAGCCATCGCCACGATGGTCGGCATCTTCGCAACCAGGCGGTTGAAGCTGATGTTGCGGTGCTCAGCGTCGGAGAAGTCCATCGCATCGTGGTAGAAGGCGGACAGCGCGCCAACCACACCGGTCATGACAGCCATCGGATGAGCATCGCGACGGAAACCGGAGTAGAACTTGGACAGCTGCTCGTGAACCATCGTATGCTTCTTGATGGTCGTTTCGAAATCGCCCTTCTGCGAAGCGTTCGGCAACTCGCCGTTCTTCAACAGATAGGTCACTTCGAGGAAGTTGCAGTTTTCAGCCAGTTGCTCAATGGGGTAACCGCGATACAGCAGCTCGCCCTTGTCACCGTCAATGAAGGTGATCTTGGATTTGCAGCTGGCGGTGGAGAGGAAACCGGAGTCGTAGGTAAACAAACCGGTCTTGCCCCCGAGGGTGCGGATATCGACGCAGTCGTTGCCGTGCGTCGGAGACATGATCGGGAAATCGACAGGTGCTATCCCGTCGATGTTCATAGTTGCCTTGCGTTCGGTCGTCATGGTGTCTTCCCTTTACAGGTGTTGGTTATCACTGCAATGCCAAAAAACGGTTAACGTTCCTAAATTACTCCGCCAACCTTACTCAACTCTTACGTATCGCCGCCACGATAGGCGCGAAACGAGGATCCTCGCACTCGGTCTTGCCACTGATCAAGTACCAGAGCTCGTGATCCTCCCAATCGGCAAGTTCCACGAACACCTGCTGTTCCTCGTCGGTCAGTTTATCGAACCCGTCATCAAGAAAACGTGTCAGCGTGATGTCGAGTTCGAGCAGTGCGCGACGGATACAGCGCCAACGCAGGCGTTCGTAGTCCTTTCGTTCCATCAGACGGCGCGAGCAACCATCATGTCCTTGATCTTGCCGATGGCCTTGGTCGGGTTCAAACCCTTCGGGCACACGTCAACACAATTCATGATGCTATGGCAACGGAACAGGCGATACGGATCTTCGAGGTTGTCGAGACGCTCGCTGGTTGCCTGGTCACGGGTATCGGCGATGAAGCGGTAAGCCGCCAGCAGGCCAGCCGGGCCGACAAACTTGTCCGGGTTCCACCAGAAGGACGGGCAAGATGTCGAGCAGCAGGCACAGAGGATGCACTCGTACAGACCATTCAACTCTTCACGATCTTCCGGTGACTGCAGGCGCTCACGTTCCGGCGGCGGATCGTTGTTGATCAGGTAGGGCTTGATCGAGTGGTACTGCTTGAAGAACTGGGTCATATCGACGATCAGGTCGCGAATGACCGGCAAACCGGGCAGCGGACGCAGCACGATCGGCTGCTTCAAGCTGTCGATGTCGGTCAGACAGGCCAGACCGTTCTTGCCGTTGATATTCATCGCGTCGGAACCGCAGACGCCTTCGCGGCAGGAACGACGATAGGAAATCGCGTCGTCCTTGGCCTTCAACTTGGTCAGCGCATCCAGCAGCTTGCGATCGGTCGGCTCAAGCTCAACCGAAATATCCTGCATGTACGGCGCGTCATCCTTGTCCGGATCGTAGCGATAGATGCTGAATTGAACCATGCGTTTGCTCATTCTGGACTCCGATTAGTACGAGCGCGTCTTGAGCTCTACAGGCTCGACGGTCAGGGGTTGCATGTTGACCGGCTTGTAGCTGATCGAATTATCAACCGGCGAGAACAGCGTGTGCTTCAGCCATTCCTTGTCATTACGACCATTCGGGAACTCGGCGGTATCCGGGGCATCGTCACGGACGTGAGCGCCGCGGGACTCCTTGCGGGCTTCAGCGGAAATCATCGTGGCCTTGGCGACTTCGATCAGGTTTTCCATTTCGAGCGCTTCGGTGCGAGCCGTGTTCCAGGCCATCGACTTGTCCTTGATTTCGAGCTGGCGAGCAGCCTTTTCGACTTCGAGGATCTTGCTGACGCCCTGCTTGAGCATGTCGCCGAAGCGGAACACACCAGCATGGTCCTGCATCGTGCGCTGCATGGCCAGACGGGTTTCGTGCACGTTGGCACCGCCCTTGCGGTTGTCAATGGCGGAAATACGTGCCAGGGACTTGTCAGCAGCGTCTTTCGGCAGATCGCGGTGAGCCTTGCCCGCCTTGAGATCTTCCACAGCAGAGTCACCTGCCGACTTGCCGAACACCAGCAGGTCAAGCAGGGAGTTGGTACCGAGACGGTTGGCACCGTGGACCGAAGCACAGGCACATTCACCGCCGGCGTAGAAGCCGGGAACGACACTGCTCATGTCGCCATCCTTGGGCATCACGACACGACCGGAATAATGGGTCGGAATACCGCCCATCTGGTAGTGGCAGGTCGGAACGACCGGCAGCGGCTCTTTCAGGCAATCAACGCCGGCGAACTGCAGGCCGATTTCGTGGATGCCCGGCAGGCGCTTCATGATCGTGGCCGGATCGAGGTGGGTGATGTCGAGCAGGACGTAGTCCTTGTTGACGCCACAACCACGGCCTTCCTTGATTTCGGTAGCCATGGCGCGGGAAACCACGTCACGCGAAGCCAGATCCTTGGCGTTCGGTGCGTAACGCTCCATGAAGCGCTCCTTGCTGCTGTTACGCAGAATACCGCCTTCGCCGCGAACACCTTCGGTAATCAGCACGCCTGCGCCGGCAACGCCGGTCGGGTGGAATTGCCAGAATTCCATGTCTTCGAGTGGAATGCCGGCACGAGCCGCCATACCCAGACCATCACCGGTATTAATGAAGGCATTGGTCGAAGAGTAGAAAATACGACCTGCACCGCCGGTGGCGAAAATGGTAGCGCGAGCGTGGAAAATCACGATCTGGCCAGTTTCCATTTCCATCGCGGTGACGCCGAGGACGTGGCCTTCTTCGTCACGAATCAGATCAAGGGCCATCCATTCAACGAAGAACTGGGTGTTGGCCTTGACGTTGCGCTGGTACATCGCGTGCAGCATGGCGTGACCGGTACGGTCAGCGGCTGCGCAGGAACGACGCACCGGCTTTTCGCCGAAGTTGGACATGTGTCCACCGAACGGGCGCTGATAGATCTTGCCGTCGTCGGTACGGTCAAACGGCATGCCGTAGTGTTCAAGCTCGACGACCACTTCGTTGGCCTTCTTGCACATGAACTCGATCGCGTCCTGGTCACCGAGCCAGTCGGACCCTTTGACGGTATCGTACATGTGCCAGGTCCAGTGATCCTGCTCGGAATTACCGAGGGACGCCGCCACCCCACCCTGCGCCGCAACAGTGTGCGAACGGGTCGGGAAGACTTTGGACAGAACAGCGGTCTTGAGACCGGCTTCGGACAATTGGATCGCGGAACGCAGACCGGCACCGCCGGCACCAACGATCACCGCATCAAATTTCAGAACAGGAATACTCACGCTTACAGCCTCCAGAGAATCGCAGCAGCCCACGCGGTGTAGCCCACCAGCGCAGCAATGGTCACAACGTGCAGGGTCAGGCGCAGGCCCGTCGGCTTCACGTAGTCCATCCAGATATCACGAATACCAATCCAGGCGTGATAGAACAGGCTGACGAAGAAAAGGAAGGTCAGGAACTTGATGACGCCATTGGCAAAGACGCCTTGCCAGGCTTCAAAAGTTGAAGGACGAACAATCAACAGGACTGCGGCCATCAGGACAGAATAAACCGCCATGATGACGGCGGTTGCGCGCTGGGCGATCCAGTCCTTGAGACCGTAATGGGCACCGACAACAATACGGTTGATCACAGCAGAACCCCCCACAGGATCAGGGTCAGCGGAATGCTGACGGCGAAGACAACAGCCGCAGACTGCCGGGCTGCTTCTTTTTCGATACCCACATGCAGATCAAGCAGCAGGAAGCGAATACCGGCACAAAAGTGATGCACAAAAGCCCAGAGCAAACCTGCCAGAATCACCTTGACCGGCAACATCCCGGCAATTGATTTGAAGGTAGCAAAGCTTTCAGGAGATCCCAGGCTGGCACCGAAGAGCCAAAGCATTACCGGAAAACAGAGAAACAATCCGGCACCGCTGACGCGATGAAGAATTGAAACCTTGCCCGGCAAAGGCAACCTGATAGTGGTCAAGTCCAAGTTTTTTGGACGTTTCTTGATGGTCATTTCTGCCATGAACGTCATCCCTCGCGTAAAGATGCGGTTTATCCGCTTGTACGTGGATTGAAAAGAACCGTAATTATACATTCAAAACCCGGACGGACACGCCTCTGCGGGCGATTTCCGGCCTAATCCCGAAGTAGCTTTTCTCTCACCCCAGATCGTTCCGGTAGTAGTGATGATGGGTGCAATAAAGCCCTCGCCGCCACTCAACCGGCTTATTACCATAGGTGTAGGCCGTACGTTCAACCAGCAACAACGGCCCCCCTGGCTCAACTCCCAGCAAGGTGGCACTTTCAACATCCGCCGCCACCGCCCGCAGATGTTCCTCGGCGTGAATCATGCGCACGCCGTAGTCACTCTCGAACAGGCTGTAGAGCGAACGCTCGCCGCCGTGCAGACTTTCCAGCGCCAGACCATTAAAAAGCTCTGCCACCAGATAAATCTGATCAAAAACCACCGGCTCACCGCTGAAGCGCAGCAAGCGCTTGACCAGAATGACCCTATCCCGCGCCTTGATACCGAGCACCCCGGCAACCTCCGGCGTGGCCTCGACCATTTCACAGAAAAAAGGGTCGCTGACTGCCTGCGCTGGCCGACCGCCATCGGGGACCAGACGCAAAAATCGATAGAAGGAGCGTGGATCATCGTGCGAGGCAACAAAGGTCCCTTTTCCCTGACGGCGCACCAGCAAATTCTCCGCCGCCATTTCATCGATTGCCTTGCGCACCGTTCCCTGACTGACATTGAAGCGCCCCGCCAACTCCCCCTCACTGGGAATTGCATCACCTGGCCCCCATTCACCTTCCTGCAGACTACGGATCAGAAAATCCTTGATCTGACGATAAAGTGGGCTAAAGGTCGGAGATGTAGAACGAACGGGAGAGCGGGTTGCATCACGGGTCATACTTAAATTTCAGCACATTTCACCGGTAGCGTCCACGAAAAGTTGTCTTATATAAGACAGATGATGAATTGACAGGGAATCAGCTAACTTCTAACATCGTCAGTCTGTCGGGACAGCTTGCGCAAGGAATGCCTCACTGGCTGCCCACTGAGCAGATGCAAATCAACAATTTCAACCAACCTGTTTCAATTCAGGAGCGATACATGTCCAAAGCCCCCATGCGCGTCGCCGTAACCGGCGCCGCCGGCCAGATCGGTTATAGCCTGCTGTTCCGCATTGCCTCCGGCGAAATGCTCGGCAAGGATCAGCCGGTCATCCTCCAATTGCTCGACCTGCCGCAGGCTCAGCAAGCCGTCAAGGGCGTCATGATGGAGCTCGAAGACTGCGCCTTCCCGCTGCTGGCTGGCATGGTCGCCACCGATGACCCGAACGTTGCCTTCAAGGACGCTGACGTCTGCCTGCTGGTTGGCGCCCGCCCCCGTACCAAGGGTATGGAACGTGCCGACCTGCTGACCGCCAACGGCGCCATCTTCACCGTTCAAGGCAAGGCCATTGCCGAGAACGCCAAGGAAGACGTCAAGGTTCTGGTCGTCGGCAATCCGTGCAACACCAATGCCTTCATCGCCGCTGCTGCTGCCAAGAAGGTTGGTCGCACCAATCCGAACAACTACCACGGCATGCTGCGTCTGGACCACAACCGTGCCCTGTCGCAACTCGCCGGCAAGGCTGGCCGTGACGTTTCTTCGCTGCAGAAGCTGGTCGTCTGGGGCAACCACTCCCCGACGATGTACGCCGACTACCGCTACACCACCTCCAACGGTGACAGCGTCAAGGACCTGATCAACGATCACGCCTGGAACAACGACGTCTTCCTGCCGACCGTTGGCAAGCGCGGCGCCGCCATCATCGAAGCCCGTGGCCTGTCCTCGGCTGCTTCCGCTGCCAACGCTGCCATCGACCACATCCATGACTGGGTGCTCGGTTCCGACGAATGGGTCACCATGGGTGTGCCGTCCGACGGCTCCTACGGCATCCCCGCCGGCATCGTTTTCGGTTTCCCGTGCGAATGCAAGGGCGGTTCCTTCACGATCATCCAAGGCCTGGAAATCGACGAGTACAGCCGCGAGAAGATCAACTTCACGCTCAAGGAACTGACCGACGAAGCCGAAGCCGTCAAGGACATGCTGTAAGACTAGCTATTAGCTGGTAGTTATTAGCTGCTAGCAAAAGCAAGTAAGGGCCGCGGTAAAATACCGCGGCCTTTTTCTTTTCTACTCAAACTCCTAACATCTCAATCCTAATGGCTAGCTCCATGCGTCATCCCAAAAACGTTCTCTTCTCCGGCGAAAAGCCTTTCCCGGTGCTGCCTGCGGTTGATCACTATGCCGGGTCGGAAAAGCTGATGAAGAAGGCCCTGCAGTTGCAAAAGGAACTCGGGCCGATTTTCGATATCACCTGCGACTGCGAAGATGGCGCCCATGCCGGCGCTGAACGTGAGCATGCCGAGATGGCTGCTGCTGTCATCAACAGCGAAGACAATCTGTTCAACCGCGTCGGTGCCCGGGTGCATGATGTGACTCACCCGCACTGGCGGCAGGATATGGAAATCCTCGTTGGCCAGGCTGGGAGCCGTCTGCCCTTCATTACCCTGCCCAAGCCCTGCAGCGCTGGTGATGTCGCCGTGCAGATCGAAGCCCTGCGTGAAATTGAGCGCAAATTCGGTGTCGACCGCAGAATTCCGGTGCATGTGCTGATCGAGACCCATGGTGCGCTGCGCGAAGTCTGGGAAATTGCCGAGTTGCCTGGCGTGCAATCGCTGGATTTTGGTCTGATGGATTTTGTTTCCGGCCACCACGGCGCGATTCCCGGTGCTGCGATGAAAAGCCCCGGCCAGTTCGAGCACCCGCTGATCGCCCGCGCCAAGTGCGAAATCACCGCCGCAGCACTGGCTAACGGCATCGTGCCCTCGCACAACGTCACGACTGAGCTCAAGGATCTCGACACCATCCGCAACGACGCCCGGCGCGCCCGCACGGAATTCGGCTACTTGCGCATGTGGAGCATTCACCCGAACCAGATCCTGCCCATCGTCGAAGCGATGCGCCCGGATTTCTCGGAAGTCCAGGCTGCCACCGAGATCCTCATCGCCGCCCAGGACAAGGACTGGGGACCGATCCAGCACGCCGGCAAGCTGCACGACCGCGCCTCCTACCGCTACTACTGGGAGTTGCTGGATCGCGCCCACGTAACCGGTATGGACATTCCGAGCGCCGCCAGGGAACGATTTTTTGCCTGAAAATGCGGTCGACCGCAGCAGCGAGCCGGAAATCGAAGCACCGCTGCCCATCCTGTATCGCGACGAGCATATTGTCGTCATCGACAAGCCGCCCAACCTGCTCGTCCATCGCTCGGAAATCGACCGCCACGAAACGCGCTTTGCCATCCAGATCCTGCGCGACCAGATCGGCCAGTGGGTCTGGCCGGCGCATCGCCTGGATCGCGGCACTTCGGGCGTGCTGCTGTTCGGCCTGAGCGCGGAAATCGCCAGCATCCTCGGCAAGCAGTTCGAGGCCGGCACTGTCGCTAAACGTTACCGGGCCGTCGTTCGCGGCCATCCGCCCGGCAGCGGCAGCATCGACCATGCGCTGTCGCGGCAGCGCGATGCCTATGAATTCCAAGGGGAGCGCAGCAGCCAGGAAGCCCAGCCGGCGCTGACTCACTACCGCAAACTCGCCGAAATCGAGTTGCCAGTAGCGGTTGATCGTTACCCGCACAGCCGCTATGCGCTGCTTGAGCTCGAACCGGTCAGCGGTCGGCGCCACCAGATCCGCCGCCATCTCAAGCATATTGCCCATCCGATCATCGGCGATGCGACTTACGGCAAGGGCATCCACAACCGCTACTTTGCCGAGCACCTGGCTTGCCACCGCCTTTTGCTGGCTTGCACCGAACTGGCTTTCGATCACCCGATTGATGGCCGCCGGCTAAAAATAAACGCGCCAGTCAGCGGCGAATTCGCCGCCTTGCTGGCGCGCTTTGGCTGGCCGCAGCCAGAAACGCAGGATCAATAACCGATGGACGACTCCAGCTCGCGCTGGTGATTGAGTTCGCGCTCCAGTTCCAGCATGTCCTGCCCCAGTGCATCGCGGGCAGAAACCATGCCGACCGGCACACCATCAGCGTCGACCACCGGCACATGGCGAAAGCCGCCTTCGGCCATCATGTACAGCGCGTAGGCCAGGGGCTTGTCAGCGCGGATACTCTGCGGATTGTGCGCCATGACCTTTTCCAGCGTCGTCTCATCGGGGCTGAGACTGGCTGAAATAATCTTGTTCAGCACATCGCGCTCGGTAAAGATGCCGATGATTTTTCCGGCTTCCTGCACCAGCAGCGCACCGATATTTTTTCCCGTCATCAGCTGGCAAGCAGCCCTGACTGTCATGTTTTTTTCGGCAGAAACCAGGGGACGGCCCTGGATGATGTTGGCAATTTTTCTTGCGGGCATGTCTGTCTCCTTATTGTCATCGAATGGCGCAGCCATGTCTGCCGGGTCATGCTCCCGGCTAGCAGGACTTGATCACGACAACGACGATGGCTGCAAAGATGATGATCATGCCAATCAGCTCAATATTCAACCGCTTTCCTTAAAATTCTTTAATGGGTGAATTCATGAACCACCCGCACCCTGGCGTCGACGCGCGAAGTATCGACATAACCGATGCCGCCGGGGTGGGCAACCACCCTTTTGATGACTTCTTCCGGCGTCGCCACCCGTGGTGGCGGCTGCATGCTGCCGGAAAAGATCTGGCGCGACCAGTAGCTATCAACCTGCGCCAGATCCTGGTTGACCAGCCACTGGTAGAAATGTGCCCGATCTGCATGACTCTCGGCCAGATCGACCGGCTGCGCCTCCTGGCCATTGAAAAATTGCCGCGAACGTCCAAAAAACAGGTTGGCAATTTCAAGCCGGGTCATCGTCGCCACCCCGGCACGGGCATTGACGATCACCACCAGCTCCGCCTGCGCATCATCTGCCAGCAGCCCACCACCAAGCGAGAGGCAAAGCAGCAGGAAAAGTTGCCTGAGGTAGCGCATGATTTCAGAACACAAAATCGAGGGTAAGCGAAAACACGTCCAGATTTCCCTGCCAAGTCTGGCGATTTTCCATCCGGTAGGGGAAAACCGAGCTCGATGAGCCGCGTATCGCATCCCACTGCGTTTTCAGGGCAATGTCCCGGGCCAGATCCCAGCGCAAGCCGAGAATGCTTGTTTTCTGGTCGGAGTGCGAGTCGGAGATCACATAAGCCGCAATCGCATTCAGCGGCGCGCCATTCCGCTGCGACTTTATCCAGGAATAGCCAACATAAGGTGTCAGTTGACCGATGCGGTAGCCGAGCAGGGCATACCCTCCTGCCGAATTTTCCAGGGCATGACTCCCCTGCTCGATGTGATTCAGCATCAACTGCGCCTGCCACGGTCCGCGATCATAAATCAGGCCCAGCGAGTAGTAATGCGTACGGCGATTTTCCGTCGCCAGGTAATCAGCCTCGGCCGCAGTCAATCCGCGTCCGATCACTGGCGCCACCACCGGCGACAAGGGCAAATCATGGGCAAAGCGGATATTGGCGTAGCTGCCACGCAGATGCCACGGACCATGCAGCAGTTCCACGTAGCCACCGCCCATCGGCGATCCGGCAATGTCCCACTGCTCGCCCGCCAGCGGAATCGAGCCGCTGGCATGGCCAAAAAACAGCTTGCTGCGCAGAATGCTTTCACCCAGCGGGATCGTCAGCGCCGCATCGCCACCATGGATGCTGTAGAAGGGCAGATACCAGAAATAGTCACCGACCGGGCGGACGGTCAAAAAGGAATAACCGACCCAGCGTGAATCGGCCTGCATGAAAAACTCGGTCCCCAGGCGACCGGCACGCAAGCTGAGGGCTGGCGTCGGATCATATTTGATGTAGGCCCAGGCCAGATCCGGCCGGAAGCTGTGGTCGAAACGATAGCGGCTGAGCCCCTGCGCCACGACTTCGAGCTGCGGCGACCAACGCCAGTTGGCCTGGACCCCCAGCGCACTGTCAATCTGGCCACTCCAGGACTTCTTGATGCCCTGCGGCTGCGACAGATCGCGGACGAACTCGACATCATCGCTATTCGTTCGCGCCATGCCCAGCGTACCAAAACCACGCACTGAGAAATCCGTCGCGGATTCAGCATGGGCCGGCGGCAGCAGCAAGCCGCACAGACCCGCCAGCAAAATCAGGCGACGCAGGAGGTTGACCGCAAAATTGCTTGGACGCATCGTTGGACAGGAAATGGGTGGATTTCGCCAGGGCGAATGTAAAAACGGGGAGATCAGTGATCTCCCCGTTGGGTCTGGCAAACTCAGGCGGCCGGCGTATCGGGCAGGGCCACCTGGTTATCGGTGCTGAACTGGTAATCCTTGAAGATATGTTCAGCACTCGGCACCTGATAGCTGCCATCGGCGAGGACCTTGGTCGTGTCCTTGAGCCGCCACGTCAGCTGGCCGCAGGTCCAGATGTCGAAGTTGCGCATGTGGGTGCACAGACAGGTCTTGTCCATGACCTTGATCTTGCGTGCCTCGGGATGCGCCAGCACTTCGCGGTTATAGGCCGCGACGTAGGAACACTTGCCGTTGGCGTCGAGCAGATAGCCGTAGGCTTCGCAATTCGGGCGGATGCCGGAACCGATGCCGGGGCTCTTCTTGATCATGCGCATCGGGTAGCCGGTCGGCGAAATCTGGTTGACCTCGATGTCGTCTTCGCTGGCCTTGAAATATTCCTGCTTGGCGTTGGCCGGCAGGCCGCATTCTTCGGCGACGGTAAAGCGCGTGGCCACCTGCACGCCGGCCGCGCCCGCTTCAAGGAAGGCCACGGCATCGGAGCCGGTGAAAATGCCGCCGGCCGGGATCACCGGGATTGCCAGCTTTTCGTTGTGCAGGTATTGCATCACCTCAGCGACGATGGTCGCCAGGTCATATTCCGCCCAATCCATGCCGAAACCCAGGTGACCACCGGCCAGCGGGCCTTCGACCACCACGTAATCCGGCAGCCGGCCAAGGCGGGCCGTTTTCTTGAGGAACAACTGCAGGGCGCGCACCGAGGAAACGATGATGCCGATCTTGGCATCGTGGAAACGCGGGTGATCAGCGATCAGCGCCAGGGAACCGAGATGCAGACCGGCGGCCAACGTGATGCCGTCGATGCCGGCGTCGAGCGCGGCCTCCATGCGGACCTTGAGCGTCTCTTTCGGCGCATTCATGGTCAGCTTTTCCATGCAGTTGATGAACACCAGACCACTGCCCTGCTTGCGGGTCATCGTCGCTTCAACGTGCAGTTTGGTCGCTTCGGCAACGCGGCCGAGGTCGAACTTGACGGAGGATTTGTCTTCGTTGAGGACGTTGTACTTGTACAACGCGAGCTTTTCCTTGACGTGTTTGGTATCGTAGCGGCGGTCGGAAACGGTATTGATCATCGCATCCGAAATATGGCCGACGCCGCCGAGCCTTGCTGCTTCCAGCGCCAGGTCAGCCGTCGAAATGTCTACTCCCATGCCGCCGATCATGATCGGCACCAGCTCGTGCTTGCCCAGTTGCAAGCGGAAATCATCCACGCGTTTCATCATTGTCCTTATGGAAACCGGCCGACTACCCCTCTCTCCGGCCAAGGGGGCAATTTTACGTCAATGTACGGGGCCTTGCTTGATCCGGGCCGGATAAATCAAAGCCTGGCGGGCCGCAGCATGGCTAAACTCCGGCTTTTCGACCCACCGCACCAGGCAAAGGTTCAGCATGCCGCAAACTCCACATCCACTCTGGCTCGTCGGCTTCCGCCCCTTTTTCAGCCTGGCCTGCCTCGCCGGCATCATCCTGCCGCTGACCTGGGCGATGATTTTCAGCGGCCTCCTGCCCGCCCCCGCCTCGCCTTTTTCGCCGCTGCAATGGCACGCCCACGAAATGTTTTACGGCTTTGGCTGGGCGGTGCTCGGCGGCTTTTTGCTGACCTCGACCAAGAACTGGGTCAACATCCGCGGCTACCACGGCCCGGCGCTGATGCTGCTGGCCGGCGCCTGGATCATCGAACGCCTCGCGATGACTTTCGGCGCGCACTGGCCGGCGCCAATCAGCCTCGTCGCCAACTACCTGTTTCTCGGCAGCATCGCCGCCATGCTGTTATGGACGCTGATCCGTTACCGGACGCAGGACAGCTACCGCGACAACGCCTTTTTCATGCTGATGCTGCCGGCCTTCCTGGTCGCCAAAACCCTGCTGCTCTACGGAGATGATTTCAGTGCCGGCTATGGCATGACCCTGGCGCTGTTCCGCCTGGCCTTCCTGGTCATGCTCGAACGCACGCTGACGCCGTTCATGAAAGGCGCTTTTCAGGTGCAGATCCTGCGCACGGCCAAACTCGACCTGCCGATCAAGCTGCTCGGCCTGCTGCTGGTCGTGGAATTTGCCCTGCCACGGGCGTTGACCGCAGGATTGGCGTTTGCTCTCGCGACGCTGCTGGCGATCCGCTTCATGTTCTGGAAACCGCAACTGGCCTTCCGCCGCATCGACATCGGCATCATGTACGCCGGCTACCTGGCCATCGTCGGCCAATTGCTGATCGAGGCCATCGGCCACGTCAGCAATGTCGTCTGGGTCGGCGCGCTCTCGGTGCATCTGTTCAGCTTCGGCGCCATGGGCTGCATCATCCCGGCGATGATCATCCGCATCTCCAAGGGGCACACCGGGCGCAAGGTGGTGTTCGATGCGCTCGACCGCGCCGTGCTCTACCTCATGCTGACGGCGCTGCTGGTTCGCGTCATGATCCCGCAACTCGCGCCAGGCGCCTACCTCGCCTGCATCCACGCCGCCGCCACGTGCTGGCTGCTCGCCTTCAGCATCCTCGCCTGGCGCTACATCCCTTGGCTCATGCAGCCACGCATCGACGGCCGCGAACACTGAAAAAGCAAAATCGGGTCAATTCTGCGGTCGACCGCAAAATTGACCCGATTTTCAGCGCCGACATCGCAAGCGCCCGCGTCAATCACCGACCTTGGGCAGACGTAGCCTCAGGGTAAAGAGACTGCCCACCCCCAGCTGACTGGCGACCTCGATGCTGCCGCCCATCAGTTCGGCCAGACGTTGGCACAGCGCCAGCCCCAGCCCGGTACCGCCAAATTTCCGGGTCAGCGAGCCGTCGACCTGCTCAAAAGGCTGGAAGAGCCGCAGTTGATCGACCTGGGAAATACCGACGCCGGTATCGTGAATGGCGAATGCCAGCAGCCAGCCGCTGGCATTTTCGTCGATGACTTTCACCGTCAGCCCAACCGCGCCCGCCGCCGTGAATTTCACCGCATTGCCCAGCAAATTCAGCAGGATCTGGCTGAGGCGCGCCGGGTCGCCGCAAAAGACGCCCTCACTGATCGCTGCCGGCACATCGATAGTGAACTGCAACCCCTTCTCTGCCGCCCTCGGCGCCAGCAGGTGACGCAGATCGTCGAGCACCGAAGCCATCCCGAAGTCCAGCCGCTCCAGCGTCAGCCGCTCGGCCTCGATTTGCGAAATATCGAGCAGGTCGTTGATCAAGGCCATCAGCCGTTCGGCCGATTCCAGCACCTGCCCGAGTTGCGCCTGCGCCTTGGCCTCGGTGCTGCGGCGCAGGACCAGGCGGGTCAGCCCCATGATGCCATTCATCGGCGTGCGCAGCTCGTGGCTCATGTTGGCCAGGAAAATCGTCTTGGCGCGATTGGCGGCCTCGGCCAGATCCCGGGCGACGATCAGCTCCTGCGTCCGGACATGGACCATCGCCTCGAGATGATTCTGGTATTCCTGCACGCGCGCCTCGGCCTGCTTGCGTGGCGAAACATCGAGCATCACCGCCTCCAGGCGAGTGATTCGCCCGTCCTCGCCGACCACC
>JAVBXO010000009.1 GCA_030824535.1 Azonexus sp.
TTGCGGCAGGGCTTGCGCGTAGCCCTGGTCCTTGAGTTGCTGCGCCAACAGCCGCAAATTCAGCGGATAGCCGTCGCCGGCCATGGCCTCCGGCGCGCTTTCGCGCAGCGTGGCAATCAGGGCTTTTTCCAGCGCAGCGGCTTGTTCGAAACGCTTTTTCGACGCCTGTTCGACGCCGACATGGACGAAGGCGGTCATGCTCGTATCGTTGCTGGCGATGCCCAGGTGGTCGAACAGATGCAGTGCCTGGCGCAGCGCGTCGGCGTTGAAGCCGGCGCTGGCCATCAGTTCATCGGTGGTGATGCCTTCGTCGGCTGGCAGGCAGATCAGGATTTGCAGCAAATTCAGGTATTTTTGCCGGTCGACCGCAGAATCGATGCGTTCGGCCAATTTGCGCTCGGCGGCAGCCAGATCCTTGATGCGCAGCGAACCGGGGAAGATCTGCACATTGTTTTCCTCGCGCCGCACCAGTCCGGCTTCTTCCAGCCAGGCGATGGCGGTGCGCACACGCGTGTCGTCGGTGGCGATGTCGCGTTTGAAGACCTCTTCCTCGTCTTCATCGAGGATTTCGCCCGCGGTGGCGACCAGCGCTTCGTCGCGTTTCTTTTTGCGCTGCAACTGGCGCAGCGCCCGCAGCACGCTCTGGATGTCGCGGCGTGACAGGCGCGAGGCGGCGGACATGCTGTGCTGGCGTTCGACGTCGTCGGCGACGTAAAGCAGCACGCAACGCGCCGCCGCCCGATCACGGCCGGCGCGTCCGGCTTCCTGCAGGTAGTTTTCCAGCGAGCCGGGGATGTCGGCATGCACGACCAGGCGCACGTCGGGCTTGTCGATACCCATGCCGAAGGCGTTGGTCGCGGCGATGACCCGTAGTTCGCCGTGAATGAAGGCTTTTTGCGTTTCTTTCTTGGTTTCCGGCGGCAGGCGGGCGTGGTAGGGGGCGGCGGCGAGGCCCTTGTCGCGCAGGAATTGCGCCAGTTCTTCGGTCTGCTTGCGCGTTGCGCAGTAGGCGATGGCGCCGCCGCCGCTTTCGGGCGGCAGTTCCTGGGCGATCAGGCGGCTGACGGCGTCGAATTTTTCCGCCATCGTGGTCGGGATGACGTCAAAGCGCAGGTTGTCGCGTTGCGCGCCGCCGTCGAGCAGACGCAGGGTGACGCCGAGTTTGTCGCGAAAGTGGCCGATGATGTCCTGGACGACTTCCGGCTTGGCCGTGGCGGTCAGACATTGAATCCGTGGTAGCCGCTGGTCCGGCGCGGCGGCGCAGCTTTCGTCGATGAAGCGGGCGACGTAGCGGTAATCCGGGCGGAAATCCTGGCCCCATTTGGACAGACAGTGGGCTTCGTCAAAAATCCACGCGCCGATCTCGCGCTGCGCCAGCACCTTGCGCACGCTGCGGTTGCGCAACTGCTCGGGGGCGATGAGCAGGATGCCGATGTTGCCGAGGCGGATGCGTTCGAGCACGTCGGCGCGTTCGGGCATCGACAGCAGGCCGTTGATTGCCGTGCAGCAGTCGATGCCACGCGCTTGCAGGCCTTTGACCTGGTCTTCCATCAGCGCCACCAGCGGCGAAATGACCACCGATAGCGCGCCGGTACGGGCGAAGCGTGACAAGGCGGGAATCTGGTAACACAGTGATTTGCCGGTGCCAGTGGGCAGGATGCCGAGGTTGTGCTCGCCGCGCATGCTGCTTTCGACGATGACTTGTTGCAGCGGCCGGCCCGAATCTTTATCCATCGGCTGCGGGCGGAAGTCGTAATCGGCGCCGTACCAGTGCTTGAGTTGCTGCAGGGCGTCGTGTTCGCGGCGGCACCAGCGGCAGTCCGGCGCGCTGCACGGCATGTCGCGCAAGCGGCGAATCAGGTGGCCGGCCTCGGGAAACTGGTAGCGCACCCACGGCGGCATCACCGAATTGCCACCAGCGACCGACAGCCAGGCCAGTGCATAAGCCAGCGGCCAGGCGTGGTTGGCGGCATTGGCGATGATTGCCTGCGCGGCGCTGACGCAGCTTTGCCCGGCGAGCAGGCGGGCGAGGGCGGCCTGGGCGTCGTCGTCATGCGGCAGGCTCTTGCGGCGGATGATCATGAACAGGCGGTTCAGCCCGGAAACGCTCTCGTCGCGCGTCGTCAGCCAATGCCAGGCGAGCAGCAGGTCGGGATTGTCCTGCTGCATCTGGCTCAGGTTTTCTTCCTGTTCGCAAAAAACCTGCAAGGCCAGCTCGGCGTCGAGCATGGGGTCGTTCTTGCGGCTGACCAGCAATTGCCCGTCCTGATAGTGCTTGATCAGGTGGTGATAAGGGTTTTTCGGGAAAGCCAGCGGATTCAGGCGCAGGGTGTCGATGACCGGCATCGACAGCAACTGCAGATTCGGCTGCACGGCGCGCAGTTGCGGCAGGTCGAAGGCGATCAGGTTATGGCCGAGCAGAAAGCGCGCGCCTGCGGCCAGTTGCTCCATGCCCGCCAGTGCCTGAGCCAGCGTGCCGGGCGGGTAACTCAGCTGCTCGCCGCTGTCGCCGCGCAGCGCGGCCAGTTGATGAATGACGCTGCTCTGGCGCCCGACTTCAAGATCGATGCTCAGGCATTGCGGTTTGAGGGCTCTGGCCTCGGGGGCGGGGGAAAGCGGCACGGCGTAAGTGTTTTCTGGCGGCGGTCGGTCGATATTCGTTTTTCATTGTAATGCGTGGCCGCCCATGCCGGACAGCTTCGGGCCGGCTGCGGACTGATTACGGAGTGGCGTAAGCTGCGGTTTTTGCGTTGTTTGGGAAAGAGCATGAGTGCCCATATCTTGCGCGTCCGCGGCCTCGTCCAGGGCGTCGGCTTCCGCCCCTACGTCTGGCGCCTGGCCAAGGAACTCGGCCTGCGCGGCTGGGTGAGAAACGACGGGGCGGGGGTGACGATTGCGGTCGACGGCGAAAAAGTGGCGGAATTCATTGCCCGATTGCCACAGGAACTACCGCCGCTGGCGCGGGTTGATGGGGTAGAAGTAGAACCTCTCACCGCCTGTCATTCCCGCGAAGGCGGGAATCCAGAAAAAATGGAGTCTGACCCCAATTTAGAGGAAGAGCCCGGTTTTCACTCCCTCCCCTTCAAGGGGAG
>JAVBXO010000336.1 GCA_030824535.1 Azonexus sp.
AGGCAGTGATCGGGCCATGTTCGAGGTAGTCATCCCAACCAAGCACGCCCTGCTCATCCTGGGGATTGCGCCAGGAAACCAGGAAAACCGTATTGCCCTGCTCGACCATGTAGCGGATCAGCGAATTGTCCGGCTGCAGGTCCATGATGTAGAACTTGTTGATGCAGGGCGGCACGACCAGCAGCGGCCGCGTCGCCACCTTGGCCGTCAGCGGCGCGTACTGGATCAGCTGCATCACGTCGTTTTCAAAGACAACGGCGCCTTCGGTATTGGCGATATTCTTGCCGACCTCGAAAACCGATTCGTCGGTCATCGAAATCCGGCCTTTTTCCAGATCCTTGATCAGGTTATTGATGCCGTCGGTAATGCTTTGGCCCTTGGTTTCCACCGCCAGCTTGATGAATTCCGGATTGGTCGCAGCGAAATTCGTCGGCGCCAGGGCGTCGGTCATCTGGCGCGCCAGGAAACGCATGCGCTCCTTGGCCTTGGCATCTTCTGCCGGGGTTAATTCGACGACCTGCTTCAGATATTGGGTATTGAGCAGGTAAGCCTGGTGCAGATAATCGTAAATCGGGCTTTCGCGCCATTCCGGGGCCGAAAAACGGCGATCACCAGGCTCCGGCGTAACCTTGAAATTCGGTACCTCGCCCTGCTGCTTGCCCAGCACAGCCTGCCACAGGGACATCTGCTGATCCATGTACTGCTTCTGCAGCGCCGTCAGCGCCTGCGGATCGACCTCGGGCAGGGGCACCGGGGCAGCTTGCCCACCGGCCTTGCCGAGAAAATCCATGAACTGCTGCATCATCCCCTGACCCGCCTGCATGAACTGCGTAGCAGAACCCAAGAATGCGTCTTTGTTGTTCGATTCCTGCGTCATGGCCTGATGTCTCTCGTTGTTGTCGGGGGGTTTTAGCCTTTGGATTCTGCATACCGGCCCGATGGCTGTCAATGCATTTGAATGCATAATAAGGGACTCATCGGAAGTTCCTTATGTACATTATTGCAATTGGCTGGCTTTACGTAACATTGCTCGTCGCCGCGAACGAAGCGACCGTCGTGGCGGGCATTATTTCTTTTCTTTTCTATGGCTTGCTGCCCTGCGGACTACTGATCTGGATGTCGGGCAGCAAGGTCCGGCGGCAACGCCAGCGCTATCGCGAATCACTCGCCAGCCAGCGCCCGCACCAGGACGATGGAGCCGATCCCAAGGCAGATCAGTAGCACCTGCTGCAGGGTCGCTGCCAGATCGGTGCGCTTGTGCAATCCGGGAATCAGGTCGGCCACCGCGACGTAGATCATGCTGGCTGCCGCCAGGCCGAGCAGCGAGGGAATCCATTCGGTCAGTTCGGACAGCGCAAAATAGGCCAGCATCGCGCCGACCAGTGTCGCCAGGCTCGACAGCAGGTTGAAGGCCAGCGCCCGTACGCGGCTGTAGCCGGAATGCAGCAGGATCAGGTAATCGCCAACTTCCTGCGGAATCTCATGCGCAATGATCGCCAGCGCCGTGACGATGCCAAGCTCGGTGCTTTCGAGAAAGGCGGCGGCAATCAGGATGCCGTCGACGAAATTATGGAAGGTATCGCCGACCAGGATCAGCAGGCCGGAACGGCCATGGTCGTGGGCCGGCGCATGCGCTTCGTGCGCCTCGCAATGGTCGTGGTGACAATGCCGCCAGAGCACCAGCTTTTCCAGCACGAAAAAGACCATGATGCCGAACAGCACGGTCGCCGCCATGCGGTGCGGTTCGCCGTGTTCCAGCGCGTGCGGCAGGATTTCCAGGAAGGCAGCGCCGAGCAAGGCGCCGATGGCATAGGAAATCAACATGCTGACGCGGTGCACGCCCAGAGCCACACTCAAGGCCGCCGCTGCTAGAACGCTCAGCACGCCGCCGGCCAGTGATACGGCAATGATCCAGGAAAGTGTGCTCACGACAGTCCGCGATTAAAAAAGAGGCGCGAATTATACGTCTTTGGCTGCAACTCCGGCGGCGGCGCCGGCTTCGGCCATCAGCCAGTCGCGAAAGGCCGCGACCGCCGGACGCCCGGCCAGCGCCTTGTGCATGACCAGAAAATAGGCGTAAGGCGAGGCTACGGCATGGGTAAAGGGAATAAGCAGACGGCCGGCAGCGACATCGGCCTCGACCAGGGGCTTCAGGGCCAGCGCCACGCCTTGCCCGTCGAGCGCCGCCTCGACCGCCAGCACAGCATTGGAAAAACGCGGCCCGCGTTCGGCATGCAAGTGACTGACGCCAGCGCCGGCGAGCCATTCCTGCCAACTAGGCTGGCGCTCTTCATCGGCGATGGTTTCATCGTGGATCAGCACGTGATGCAGCAGGTCGGCCGGCGTCGCCAGCGGCCGTTCCACCGTCGCCAGGCGCGGACTGCACACCGGCACCCAGTCGGGCGCGAAAATCGGTTCGACCTGATAACCGGGATAGTTGCCCAGACCGTAACGAATCGCCAACACACTTGCCGCATCGCGCATGTCCAGCGCCGTGTCAGCACCCATTTTTGCCCCGCCACGGCGGTCGACCGCAGCACTCTCGCTGGCCAGTCGCAACTTGGCCTCGGGATGCAGCGCGGCGAAACGCGGCAGTCTGGGCAGCAGCCAGCGCGTTGCCAGGGATGGCGGCGCGGTCACGGTGAGCACGCCTTCGTCGCTCTGGCGGGTAGTTTCCAGCGCCGCCGCAAAACATTCGAAGCCTTCGCGCAGCTTGGGCAACATTGCCAGCCCTAGCGGCGTGATTTCCAGCGCTCGCGTCAGGCGACGAAACAGGCTGACGCCCAGATAGTCTTCAAGCGCCTTGATCTGCTGGCTGATCGCTGCCGGTGTGACGTGCAGCTCGGCCGCCGCCTGCTTGAAACTGAGGTGGCGACTGGCCGCTTCAAAGGCCCGCAAAGCGGCCAGGGGCGGTAAACGATAAGCCATTGATGGTTAAGTTTTTCTAAAGCGTCGCATCATAATTACTCGTTTGCCGCCGGGCAAGCGGCTCTTCATCATGGCATCCGACCGCTGCACCGGTCATTTCGATAAAAAGGAAATCCCCGATGAAACCTTCCCTGCTCCTGGGCGTATTGC
>JAVBXO010000019.1 GCA_030824535.1 Azonexus sp.
AAACAGGCATTTTCCCGCCATATCCGCATGGCCGACCTGGTGACCGTTGCGGTGGCGGCAGAGTGAACTCAGTGCGTATCGTCGGCGGCGAATTCCGCCGCCGGGTGCTGCGCTTCCCCGATAGCGAAGGCCTGCGCCCGACCCCGGACCGTGTCCGCGAAACTCTGTTCAACTGGCTGGGCCAGGAACTCGACGGCTGGCATTGCCTGGACCTTTTCGCCGGCAGCGGCGCGCTGGGCTTTGAAGCAGCCTCGCGCGGCGCCGAACGCGTGGTGATGATCGAAAAATCGCCCAAGGTGCTGGCGGCCCTGCATGAAAACCACGAATTGCTGCATAAACCGGCAGCAGTGGAGATCATTCGCGGGGATGCGCTACAATATTTGGCTTCGACCAAAGCCAGGTTCGATCTGATCTTCATCGATCCGCCTTACAAAAAAGGCTGGATTTCCCGCCTGGAAGCGCTTCTTCCCGGCGTGATGAAGGAAGATGGGGCGCTGTACATCGAAGCAGAACACGAAATCGCCACGCTTGGCGACTGGCAAACCATCCGCCAGGGCAAAGCGGGCGAAGTCCATTTCCACTTATTGCGGCGACCGACAGCTTGAAGAAACTCAATCATCGCGTAGCGATCTATCCGGGCACCTTTGACCCGATCACCCGTGGCCACGAGGATCTCGTCCGCCGCGCCGCGAGCCTGTTCGATTGCCTGATCCTGGCCATCGCCGAAAGCCCGGCCAAGCAACCGCGCTTCACGCTGGCCGAGCGGGTGGAAATGGCCACGGAAGTCCTGGGTGACGTCCCCAACGTCAAGATCGTCGGCTTCAACACCCTGCTGATGAACTTTGTGCACGAGATGGACGCCAAGGTCATCGTGCGCGGCCTGCGCGCCATTTCCGACTTCGAATACGAATTCCAGATGGCCGGGATGAACCGCAGCATCTATCCCGAGGTCGAAACCGTATTCCTGACCCCGGGAGAGCAATACATGTTCATATCCGCTACCATGGTGCGCGAAATCGCCCGCCTGGGTGGCGATGTCAGCAAATTTGTGCAACCTTGTGTCGAAAAGCGCCTGCGGGCGAAAACCACTGCTTAACCGAGAGAGGAACAGCTATGTCTCTAATGATTACCGACGAATGCATCAACTGCGATGTGTGCGAGCCGGAGTGCCCCAACGAGGCGATTTCCCAGGGCGAAGAAATTTACGTCATCGACCCCAACAAGTGCACGGAATGCGTCGGTCACTACGATGAACCGCAGTGCGTCCAGGTCTGCCCGGTCGATTGCATCCCGAAGAACCCGGACGTCGTCGAAAGCGAAGATGTCCTGTGGGTCAAATACGAAAAGCTCACCGGCAACAAGCGCGCCTGAGCACGGCCCTTTGCCCCAATAAAAAACCCGCGATCTCGCGGGTTTTTTATTGGTTCATCGCGCTTTACCGGGGAAAGCTGCCTTGATTTTCAGGAAGAAATAGGCGGAGTCACGAAATCCGTAGACCATGCGCTTGATGACTTTGATCTTGTTATTGACGCCTTCGAGGATGCTGGAATTCATTGGGTAGATGGTAGATGCGAGAATGCCCCGCTGGTATTTTCGCAGGCGGCGGGCGAACTGGATGGCGGCAGGTAATTCACTCTCCATGGCCATCCGACACCAACTTCGCCGTCGCTGGAAACTCTCCTTGACGTTGGCTGCGAACCAGATTTCCTTGAGAGCCGTCTTGAGGAGATAGACTCAGGCTTGTTTCTTTTCAGCGCATTCACCTGATCGACTCAAACCCGATCCACCACCTCCCGGCCGAAGCGGACGATGACATGGAACAGGTCAGGTGTTGAAATATCTTATATGATTTGACACTTGCAGATCGACTATGAATAAGTTAAGACTGCCACTATTGGTTCATCAACGTTTTGACATATGCTACATTACAGAACAATATACAAAACACTAGGACAATCATTATCTCCTGCTAAAGCACTAGATAACAAAATTATGATATTTTTATAAAATAAAATGCACATAGACTATGTCTGATTTTAGATCATAGCTTGGCCATGCAAAGCATGGAGGAACCCAAAAACAGATTCCCTGATCATCTCATTTACCAAAAAATTAAGTTGCGAACCCATTGAGGATTTTGGGGGGGTCTAACAGTAGTCAAACTTGACTGACGCTACGGCTTCCAGCCCCAGGGTTTCCGCACTCGGATTGCATACGAGCTAAAAGCATGAAAACTGCACAAAATTTAGTGCAATTTCCCAGCTCAACCGATTGACAGACAACCGGAAGAGCCGTGAAGTCCGCCCAAGCGGTTCGATCATGCTCATCAGGCTATGTCTGATGAGCATATTTTGTTCAATATTTGTGCAGCACTCCGCAATTTTTGGCCCATGCATTCCGAGTACTGATGCCCTGCTTCCAGCCCCTCTTATAGCAAAGTCATTTATGTGCAGTTTCATTCAATCGAGAAAATCCATGTACGACCGTAAAATGAAAAATATGCGTCAATTAACATCTAGTGCAATTGCCTGTCTTATGTGCCTGTCTTTTGCGGCTAACTCACAAGAGTCCACCAACACTGATCTGGACTCTTGTGTACACCAACAGCAAATTATTCTGACGGCAAAAGGTGCTGGCGTTGGCGCAATCGCTGGCTTGGGTGCCAGCTTGTTCTCAAACAACAAAAAAGATGCCGTTAAAGGTGCAGCTATCGGCGCCGTCGTTGGTGGCGCTGCTGGGTTCGCTACTGCCTACTTCACAGCAATTGACACCTGCTACAAACAGAATCCAAGCTGGATTCCCGAATCCAAAATAGAACGAACCAAGGCTTATGCTCAAGTCAAAAAGGAGCAAAAATACAAGTCGAGCGAAGGGATCAAAACATTAGCAACCAAGATCACCATGCCTTCTACAGTTAAGGCTGGTGAAGCGCTTGATATCGTCAGCACTTTTATCGTACTGACTCCGGACGGTGCCGAAACTGCGATCACCCTCGAACGCAAGCTATTTGCCATTATTGATGGCAAGGAAACCCCGATCACCTTTACTGGAAAAAAT
>JAVBXO010000042.1 GCA_030824535.1 Azonexus sp.
CCCACAACCATGGCATTCATGGCCATTTTCCGGATTGCTTTCATGGGATTACCTTTATATGAAATATTGCATTGAAGATCTGAGCGGAATTCGCCCGTTTATTTGCCGAAACGCGACTTGGCCTGACTCAGGCAAGTTTCCTTGGCTGGGCCCGCGTAGCTGTCACATTTTTCCTTGGCTACCGCGTAGCGTGCGTCGCTCTTCTCTTCGGCAGCTTCCTGCTTGGCATCGGCCGTTTTCTTGCTGGCATCGCTGCGGGCATCGGCCGTTTTTTCATCAGCCACAGCCTTGGCATCGGCGCTTTTCATCAACGCCATGGCGTCGGCGATGGCAGCAGTTTTTGCCGACTTGGCCTCCTTGATGCAGACATCCTTGGCGTTTCCGGCCAGGTCATCGCATTTCTCGGAAGCGACGTCATAGTTGGCATCCGCCTTGGCCAGCTGCACCTGGTACTGATGCTTGGTCGTCGGCTGGGAAATCGCTGTCAGCTCGGCCAGTGCGACTCTTTCCTTGCCTTTTGCGTCGGCCTTGCAAATATCATGGGCATTGCTGGAAAAAGCCGCGCAAGTATCCAGGGCCGTTTTGTAGTCAGCGTGAATCTTGTCGTTGGCCGCCTTGTACTCGCTACTCGACAGATTGTCGGCCAGGGCGCCAGCACTGAATCCCAGCGTGATGGCCAGGGCGATCAGATTGATATTGAGCTTGTTCATAGTGTTCCTCGATGAGATGATTTTTTCGCCACGGCAGGTCATGCCGTTTTCTTCACCGGCGTCTGCATCTTGTACAGACTCCCCGCACTAGCGGCTGCAGAAGGCTCCGATAACTGCAGATTAGGGCCTAGTCCAGCGCCTCTCTGTCCCTTGGCGCACATATGAACGAAGCTCGCTGGAGAAATGCGCTATCGCGCATTTCTCCAGCCGGATCAGAACTGCAGAATGCTCAGTCCCAGGCCGAGACTCGTCTGGCGATGGTTGTAGTCGAGTAGCGTCTCGCCATAGCCATGGAACAATTGCAGGTACCAGCGCAGCCCGGCAGGCTGATCGGCGAATACCGGCCGGGTGAAGTCAAACTGCAGCGAACCGCGGTCAAAGGCCTGAAAATTGCTGCGCCAGATCAAGCCCAGCGTCGACTTGCCGGATAGCCACGCCAGGTTGATTTCCCCACGCCCGAGGTAGTCGGTGAGATCGGGATTGTCATCCTTGCTCTCCAGGCGTACCCGCTGATTGCCGCGCACCTGAACACTGAAGTCACCACGCTCAAGCCCGGCCCCGAGGCTGACGCGATTCCAGCTGCGTGAGAGCGGATCGCTTTGCCCATTCGAGTGGTGCGCGAAGCCCAACTGCAACATGCGCCAATTCCAGCCCAGTGGCAGTTTGCCGATCTGTGCCGGGATCGGCACGACGTAAATCACCTCGGGCTGATAGTCGGTACTGCGGAACGGCGACGACTCCCGGGCATCCCAGAGTTGCCACAGTGAGCGCTGGGTATAGGCCACCCATAAATCGGCACCGGGCAACAGCAAATCCTCTGCAACTTTGGCGCGCAGGGAGATTTGCAGCTTGGCCTCGAAACTGCGGTATTTCGGATGGCTCACCCTGGCCGGATGCGTCGGGCTGCTCGGCTCACGATTGATGTCCGAACTGTAATGCAGGGGCAGGAAAAAGTTGGGCTGATAACTGCGTGCCGAAAAAGGCGCGCGTTTGTCACCCGGATCAAGTTCCCAGACTCTCGACATCGCCGAAGTTCCGGACTCGCCGCCAGCCAGGCTTTGTGGCTGATCCTTGGGCGGCTCGCCAGTCGCCGAAATTCGTTGGTGCAGCGCGTCGTAACACGCCAGTCGCAAACGCTCATCCATTTCCCTGACACAAAGCGGCGCCTCGTCCGCCCAAGCGCCGCCAGCCAGCAAGGCCAGCAGCAATACGGCTTTTTGCTTGCTCATTGATCATCCCCGAAGCCTGTCGGCTATCTAAACAGCACTGAAATTCCCCCGCCCACCGTTGGCCATCGAAGTCTGGCAAATCACTATCGAACTGGCTTTCGGGCCTCTTCGGCAACGCGGGATCGTACCTTCGGGCCGGTCATCGGCTTTAGCTGAGCATTTTTCAGGGCTGCCTGATCGTGAGGGGCGGAGTCTGGTGCATAGCATTCCGCACCTTCCTTGCCTCACTGAAGGCTAGGCCATTGAACTTACGAGCATTTCATGCCGATTACCGAGCATCGAATAGTTAAAGAAAAAATTCACGACAGTTGCAGCCAAACCCGGCCGTCTCCCACTTGGGAATTCGACTTTTAGTTGCGGTCCTGCTTAGGCGTGCGTACTGTCATCAATGGCAAATCAGTGGCAGGCTGTACCGTTCCTGGCAGCGCCAGGAGTGGCGTAGTTGCCACTGGTTTCTCCGTATCAGCAGTAATTTGCGTTATCGGTGCTATCTCAGGCCGATCCGGTGCATCAGCAAGCTTGCCATCAGATGCTTTGGGGTTCGTTAGCAAGCCAGTTTCGGGTGTCAATACAGTGGGCACGTTTACGCTGCTCTGACCGGTGACACCAGTTTGTCCAATAGTGCCGGTTAATCCGGTGCCTCCAGAAGATCCAGTGGCGCCGTCGGCGCCAGTAGCACCGGTTAATCCGGTCAAACCAGTTGCACCTGCGACGCCGGTGGCACCAGATAAGCCCGTGGCGCCCGTGAGCCCGGCAGCGCCTGCCGTACCCGTCAATCCGGTGCTTCCTGTGGTGCCTGCCAGCCCGGTAGCGCCGGTTAGTCCGGTACTTCCAGCAGAGCCTGTGGCACCGTCAGCGCCAGTAGCACCGCTTGATCCGGTCAAGCCAGTTGCGCCTGCAACACCGGTAGCACCGGATAAACCCGTGGCACCCGTGAGCCCGGCAGCGCCTGCCGTACCCGGCGTGCCTGCGGCCCCCGTCAATCCGGTGCTTCCTGTGGTGCCTGCCAGCCCGGTGGCGCCGGTTAGTCCGGTGCTTCCAGCAGAGCCTGTGGCGCCATCGGCGCCAGCAGCACCGCTTGATCCGGGCAAACCCGTAGCGCCTGCGATGCCGG
>JAVBXO010000041.1 GCA_030824535.1 Azonexus sp.
CACCCGGAGACATCCATGCAATTCTGGAAAAATATCGCCATCGCCAGCCTCGCTTCCGTCGCGCTCGCTGCAGCCGGCCTGGCGCAAGCCGCCGCCCCGGAAAAAACACCGTCCGGCCTGATCTACGAATCCCTGCAGGACGGCCAGGGCGCCCAGCCCACGGCGCAATCGACGGTCCAGGTGCATTACCGTGGCACCCTGCTTGATGGTCGCGAATTCGACTCCTCCTACAAGCGCGGCGAACCCGCCACTTTCCCGCTCAACCGCGTCATTCCGTGCTGGACCGAAGGTGTCGCCAAGATGCGTGAAGGCGGCAAGGCCAAGCTCACCTGCCCGCCGGAAATCGCTTACGGCTCGCGCGGCGCCGGCGGCGTCATTCCGCCGAATGCGACGCTGAACTTTGAAGTCGAACTGCTCAAGGTTGCCCGCTAAACCGGCTGGCCCCGCCTACTGGCGGGGCCAGCCGGCCGGGGCCGGGGACGGCCTCAATCCGGCGTCTGCGCCTCGGCCTTGAGGGCGAGAAATTCGTCGATCAGGCGATCGAGAATCGTTGCCTCGTCTTCGTCATCGAGGCCAAGCATGGCTGCCACCTGTTTGACCTTACCGGGATCGACCCGGCGCTGAGCGCTAGCGAGGGCCGCTGCCGGTGCTTCTTCCCAGGGCGGAATCCCCGCTGTCGAGAACGGCTCGGCAACGGGCGCCGACGAAGTTTCCACCGACGGCTTTGCCTTCACCGCTTTCTTTTCCTTCTTGGGGCGACGAACGCCGGCTTCGACCAGGGCCTCATCGACGACTTCACGCGGCAGTTTTTCCCCTTCGGGCAATTGTTCGATCTGGCCGATCAGCGTTTCGGCGCTGGCTTCGTCCTTTTGCGCCAGCTTTTCGAGCTGGATGGCCGTCGTGGTACTGGAAATCTTGCCGGAATCGAGCAAGGCGCTGACCTTGGGCGACAGATTGGCAGCGGCCGTCGCCTGATTCAGCCAGGTCGAGGAACGACCAAACTGTTCCGCGGCATCGGCGGAAGACGCAAAGCGTTCGGCAATACGCTGGATGGCGTTGGCCATGTCGCGCGGCTCCAGCGCCGCCCGCAGCCCGAGGCCGAGGTTTTCGAAGACTTGGACTTCCAGCGCCTCGTCAGCCGTACAAGCGCGGATCAGCACCGGCACCTGCGTTTCCCCGGCGAGCAATGCCGCCTGTCGCCGCCGCTCGCCGACAATCAGCAAATAACGCCCGTCAGCATCGGCCGGCTGGACGATCAACGGATGAATCAGGCCTTTTTTGGTAATCGAATTGACCAGGCCTTTGAGGCTGGCCTCATCACTGCTCTGCCGCGGATGTGCCGGATTGGGCGTGATCAGTGCAATGTCCAGAAGACGAAATTCGCCAGCAGTATCCTTGAAGCCCATGCTTCCTCCGCAATCCAAAAGGGGCCGAATGTTCCCTGCTTTTGACCCTGGAAGCAAGCGCTTTACTTCGACCCACCGGACGGCCAAAAGTCATCTGGAATGACTTCACCCCCTCAGGGAAAGCCCTTTAGAATCTGCGAGCCACAATCAATAAGCGAGGAGACAAAAATGCATTTTCCAGGCAAGTTGTTAGCGACCACCCTGTTCGCCCTGATGCTGACCGGCCCCACCCTGGCCAGCGACGACCACGGCGGCCCGGTAACACCCAAACCCTACAAACCCGGGCTCACGATGACCAGGGGCGTCCAGGCTGGCATTAGCCCCGATAGCGCCCTCGAAATCCTGAAAAGTGGCAACAAGCGCTTTATCGCCGGCAAGCCAGTTGCCCGAAATATCCGGAAGAATATTTCCGAAACCGCCCTCGGACAATTCCCCTTTGCCAGTGTCGTCGCCTGCATCGACTCGCGCTCCGGCCCGGAACTGGTCTTTGATCAGGGGATTGGTGATCTTTTCGTCGCCCGCGTCGCTGGCAATACCGTCAATGAAGACATTCTCGGCAGCCTCGAATATGCCGCCAAGGTCGCCGGTTCGCGGGCCATCGTCGTGCTGGGTCATACCAACTGCGGTGCTATCAAGGGGGCCTGTGACGGCGTCAAGATGGGCAACCTGAGCACCTTGCTCGAAAAATTCCAGCCAGCCATTTCCAAAGTCAGGACCGAAGGCGAACGCAACTCGAAGAATCACCAGTTCGTCGATGATGTGACCGAAATGAACGTCAAGGAGGTCATTGCCAGCATCCGCGAGCGCAGCCCCATCCTCAAGGAACTCGAAGATGCCGGCAAGATCCGTATCGTTGGCGCCTTGTACGATACCGCCAACGGTAAGGTTCATTGGTACTGAAGCGAAAAGCACAACAGCACCCAGGCCGGGACGACCCGGCCTTTTTTCTGACACGCTCAATGAAAATCCCGACTATGCGTCGGCAAGCGCCCCAGCCATTGGGACAGGTCAACCAAACGGCGGGCGACCAGGTGCACAACGTCCCCTTCACGTTGTAATTGCCCAAAAACCCCAAGCAGCGTCGCATTGAGCAATTCGCGGCGCTGTTTGTCGACCAGTTCCGGGCGAACGACGACATTGCTCAGGCCGGTTTCGTCTTCCAGTGTCACAAAAACGATGCCGATTGCCGTGCCGGGACGCTGCCGGCCGACGACAATGCCTGCGACGCGCAGCAGCGCACGGTCGCCCAGTCGGCCAATGTCTCTGGCGCTGACAAACCGCCGCGCCGTCAGATGCTCGCGCAGCAAGGACAGCGGATGCTGGCGCAAGCTCAGGCCGAGGCGCTGGTAATCGGCGACAAGATTTTCGGCAAGATCAGGCGCAGCCAGGCTGACGGGTTTTTCCACGACCCCGCCCTGCCCCGTGAACAAATCGCCCTGCACGACGGCCGCCGTGGCCTCCCAAGCCGCTTGCCGACGATGGCCAGCCAGGCTTTTCAAGGCATCGGCAGCGGCCAGCAGATCAAGTTCGCGCCGCCCCAGCCCAAGCCGCGCCGCCAGATCGGCCACGCTGGAAAATGCCCCATTTTTGCGGTCGACCGCAATTTTCCGGCCAATTTCAGCTGGCAATCCCTT
>JAVBXO010000101.1 GCA_030824535.1 Azonexus sp.
CTGCAGGCCATCGTCGCAGAGCGGGACATCGACTTCCGGATGCGCCACACACAGCGCCCGGCCGGCCGCTGCCCGGTCCCGCCCAACCCACACCGGCACGCCGCTGCGCCGGGCCAGCAGCAGGGGCTCATCGCCCACTGCGGCAGCCGGCGACTGCAGGCTGACGGCACAGGGAGCGCTGGCCGAGCCGCCATAGCCGCGACTGACGATCCCCGGATGCCAGCCACGACAGCTCAATTCGCGGGCCAGGGCGATAGTCAGCGGCGTCTTGCCAGCGCCGCCGACGGTAATGTTGCCGACCACCACAACCGCCACGTCCAGCCGCTGCGCCTGGGTGCGCCGCCGTTTGAGCGCCGCGAGGGCAATGAACAGCCAGTTCAGCGGCAAAAACACGGGTAGCAGAAGCCACAACGCCGGCGCAAGCCGGCGTTGTGCGAACCACTGACGCTGTAACCAGCGTCCGACCATCAGCGAGGCGCCTGGGTCGCGAAGGAAATGTGCGGGTAGCCTGCCGCCTGCGCCGCCTGCATGACGTCGACCACGCTCTGGTGCGTGGTCTTGGCATCGGCATTGATGACGATCAGCGGCTCGCTGCGCGTTCCGGCTGCCCGCCGCAAGCCTTCCGAAATGGCCTTGACATCGGTTTCGGTCAACGGTGATTTGTTGATCAGCACCTGACCGGTCGAGGTCACCGCCACGTCGATTTCATTGGGCTGCTCGGCCTGCTTGGCGGCGTCGGCCGTCGGCAGATTGAGTTCCAGACCGGAAAACTTGGAGTAAGTCGTAGTCAGCATCAGGAAAATGATGATGACCAGCAACACATCGATCATCGGCACCAGGTTGATTTCCGGCTCTTCCTGGCTACGGCCGCGCTGGAAATTCATCGCTTACTTCCGCTCGCCGTGCATGTGTTCAACCAGGCGAATCGCCTGCTGCTCCATCTCGACGATGTAGCCATCAACCAGCGCACGGAAATGCCGCCAGAAGATCAAGCTGGGAATGGCGATGAAAATACCGAAACCGGTGTTGTAGAGGGCGATGGAAATACCATGCGCCAGCTGTTGCGGATTGGCGCCGCTCGGCGATTGCGAACCGAAGATGTCGATCATCCCGATCACCGTGCCGAACAGGCCCATCAAGGGGCTGATCGAAGCGATGGTACCGAGCGTCGTCAGATAACGGTTGAGATCGTGCGCCACGCCCCCGCCGGTTTCCTCGATCGATTCCTTCATGATTTCGCGGGAACTGCTGACATTGCGCAGGCCAGCGGAGAGCACGCGGCCCAGCGGCGAATGCGCTTCCAGATCGGCGAGCTGCTTCTGGTTATCGCCCCCCTGACGGAACTCGGCAACGGCACGCTGGAGCAGGCCCGCAGGCACCACCTTGCTGCGCCGCAAGGACACCAGGCGTTCGATAATCAATGCCACCGAAATGATCGAGGCCAACAACAGCGGATAAATCGGCCAGCCGGCCGCTTGAACGATAGCTAACACTTGAAGGAGTCCCTTGCTGGAATAGTAACCCGCAATTCTGCCTTCCCCCTTCCTGCAGGGCAAGCGGCGAAATGCAGCAGTTTTGCGAGCTTATCCCCAAAAGCTGTGGATAAGTCTGTGGATTCAGTGTCATCAAACTCGCTAAGTAGCTGCTGCAACAAGGACTTTTCCTGCTCTGCCAAAAAACGAGGCACACTTTTTAAAGCCATTTAAAATCAAACAGTTAATATTTTTTACGACTGTCAACACCAGACAAGCAAAGAGTGCGGCGAGTAGAATGGCAGGATGCCTTTCGAGCCCTCCCTTCCTGTCAGCAATTCCGTGCTGAGTATTTCCAGCCTGAACCGTCTGGTGCGCGATTGTCTGGAAAATAGCTTCCCGCTGACCTGGGTCAGCGGCGAAATTTCCAATCTCACCTACGCCGCTTCCGGCCATGTTTACTTTTCATTGAAGGACGCCAGCGCCCAGGTGCGCTGCGTGATGTGGCGCAGCCGCGCGCAATTGCTCGGCTGGCGACTGGAAAACGGCCAGAAGATCGAGGCCCGCGTCCTCGTTTCATTTTATGAAGCGCGCGGTGAATTCCAGCTCAGCGTCGAAGCCCTGCGCCGCGCCGGTCAGGGCGATCTCTTCGAGCGCTTTCTGCGCCTCAAGGCGCAACTTGAAAATGAGGGTCTTTTTGCCGTTGACCGCAAAAGAGCCCTGCCCGCCTTTCCCACGCACGTCGCCATCGTCACCAGCCTGCAGGCGGCTGCCTTGCGCGATGTCCTGACGACCTTGCACCGGCGCGCGCCGCAATTGCGCATCACGCTGATCCCGACGCCGGTCCAGGGCGAAGGCGCCGGCCCGCGCATCGCCGCTGCACTGGCCGCAGCCGATGCCTGCGACTGCCAGGCCATCATCCTTTGCCGGGGTGGCGGCAGCATCGAAGATCTCTGGGCCTTCAACGAAGAATGCGTTGCCCGCGCCATCCGGGCGACCAGGGTTCCAGTCATCAGCGGCGTCGGTCACGAAACCGATTTCACCATCGCCGACTTTGCCGCCGACCTCCGCGCGCCAACACCGACCGCCGCCGCCGAACTGCTCAGCCCCGACCGCGATGCCCTGCTCGCCCAGCTGAATAATCTGCAAACCCAGCTGGCGCGCCACCTCGAACGCTCGCTACGCAACCGCCAGCAACAGCTCGACTGGCTGGGCACACGCCTGCTCCACCCCGCCGAACGCCTGCAACTGCAAAGCCTGCAACTGCAGCAACAAGCCCGGCGACTGGGACTGGCCTGGGGACGGCAGCAGGAAAAGCGCCAACATGCCGGGCAGACCCTCGCCCGCCGCCTCGAAGCCGCCCGACCGCAGCCGCAACGCCAGGCCGAACAGCTCGAACACCTGCGCTACCGCCTGGCCAATCGCCTCGACGCACAGATTTCCCGCCAGAGCGCGAAACTAAATACACTGGCCAGCAGTCTCAGTCAGCTGAATCCGCAAGCAGTCCTGGCCCGTGGCTATGCGCTGGCCATCGACGCCGATGGTCGCGCCGT
>JAVBXO010000391.1 GCA_030824535.1 Azonexus sp.
AGGCCAAGCGATCCAGCGGGCTAATGGCTTCTTTGGCCACCCCTTTGCTGGCCATCCAGGCGTCGATCAGGGCATTGCCAAAATCATCGGGCAGCGCATCGGCGAGGAGCGCGGGCAGGCGTTTGAAGGTCGGGGTGGGCAGGTCGGTGAAGATGAAAGGGGCCTCCGCCTGGGCCAGCGGCATGGTCAGCGGCGCGACTTCGATGCCTTGCCTGACAAAAGCCGGGTCGTACTCAAAGGCGTAATAGCCAAGGCGGGGATCCTGCGCGACGGCACCGACACGCTTGCCCCACAGCCGGACTTCAACGGCATGGACGGGTTTATGCATTTTCGGGTTTCTCCGGTGAGCGTTTGCGGGAGGCGCGCTGACGCGGTGCTTTGCGCTTGAGCAGTTGCAGGGGGCTGATGCTGACCGGCGGGGCCAATGTGGCAAGCCAGTCGGCACGATCAAGCACGCGCAGGATCTTGATCAGCGTCTTGAGCGTGGCGCCTTTGCCGGACTCGATGTTTTTGACGGCCGTCAGCGCAATGCCGGCACGCTCGGCCAGGGTGATCTGGTCAAGGTTGGCACGCAGGCGCAGGGCGCGTACCTGCTCGCCCAATTCAAACGCCCATTCGTCGGTTGTCTTTGTATTTTCCATTAGCGGATGTAATTAGATCCAATATTTGAACAATATATCTAAAAGGATGTAAAAGCATCTATTGAATTGCTTGGTTTATCGCGATTTGCGGTCAACGTCCAAAAATGGGCGATTTTCAGGGGGGCTGGTGTCGATGCTTGATGCCGTCAGGATGTCCCGAAGTTTCCTCGAAGCCTTGTGTCGTGCCTGTTCCCGCAGCCTCGCCGGCTCCCCTGGATTCCCGCTTTCGCGGGAATGACGGAGCCCGCAATCCCCCCCCCTGCACATTCCGGATAGCGATGCTGCAGAAAACGGATATTCCCCGACGCCCCCGCTCCCTAATCTACGGTCACACGCTTGCCTTCGGGGCCCGCCCGGTTTGGCAAGCATCTATAAGAAACAGACCAACGGAGACTTGCGGGTATGTCGGCACAGCAGCAGAAAGCGGAAGCGAAGTACGTCCAGCAGACGGGGCGTGTTTTCCTGTCGGGGAATCAGGCGCTGGTGCGTCTGCCTTTTGAGCAGCATCGCCGCGACCAGGCGGCCGGGCTGAATACCGGCGGGTTCATCTCGGGCTATCGCGGTTCACCGATGGGCCATCTCGACATGGACATGACCCGCGTCAAGAAGGCTTTGCTCGAGCGCAACATCCATTTCCGTTCCGGCGTCAATGAAGACCTGGCGGCGACCGCCGTCTGGGGAACGCAGGAGGTCGAGTTCTTCGGCGCCAAGGTCGATGGCGTGTTCGGCATGTGGTATTCGAAGGGGCCTGGCATCGACCGCAGTGGCGATGCCTTGCGCCACGCCAATCTCTGGGGCACTTCGCCGCATGGCGGCGTGGTCATGGCGGTTGGCGACGATCCGATGAGCCGTTCGTCGTCGATCCAGCAGCAGAGCGAACATACGCTGGCGAGCTGCTGCATCCCGGTATTCAGCGCCGCCAACGTCCAGGATATCTACGATTTCGGCCTGCTCGGCTGGCAGTTGTCGCGCTATGCCGGGGTCTGGGTGGCGGTCAAGGGCGTTTCCGACATCTACGAATCCTGGTATCCCATCGATACCGATCCGGCCCGAAATACCGCTGTTTTGCCGGTCGATCACAAGATTGAGGCGCCGGGCGTGCATACGCGCTGGCCGGATCGTTCGGTCGATCAGGATGAGCGGATGAATACCGTGCGCCTGCCGGCGGTAAAGGCCTTCGTTCGCGCCAACAACATCAATCGGATTACCAACGGCGCGGGCAACCGCAAGCTGGGCATCGTCAGTGCTGGCAAGAGCTGGGCTGACGTCCAGGAAGCCTTGCGCGATCTCGGCATCGGCGAAAAGGAAATGGCCGAGATCGGGCTGACGGTGTTCAAGGTCGGCATGATCTGGCCGCTCGAGCCGCAGGGTATCCAGGCCTTCTGCGCCGGGCTTGAGGAAGTGCTGGTGATCGAGGAATGCCGGCCGATGCTCGAGCCGCAGGTCAAGGATGCGCTCTACAACCTGCCCGCCGAGCTGCGCCCGGTGGTACTCGGCAAGCGCAATCGCGACGGCGTCGAGTGGCTCAATTCGCACGGCGAACTGACGCCGGTCAGCATTGCCCGCACACTGTGCGACTGGCTGGGGATAGCACGCCGTTCCGCCGCGATGAACGAATGGCTGGATTTCCTGGCGCGCACTGATCTGCAACTGGCCGCGCCGCGCGATAACGTCACGCGTACGCCGTATTTCTGTTCTGGTTGCCCGCACAATAGCTCGACCAAGGTGCCGGAAGGCAGTAATCAACTGATCGGCATCGGCTGCCATTACCTCGTGCATCTGATGGAGCGCGACGGCGTGACTTTCCCGCATATGGGCGGCGAGGGCGGCAACTGGACCGGCGCTGCGCTGTTCAGCAAGACGCCGCACATGTTCGCCAACGTTGGCGACGGCACCTGGTTCCATTCCGGCTCGATGGCCATCCGCCAGGCGGTCGCCGCGCAGACGCCGATCACCTACAAGATTCTTTACAACGACGCCGTGGCGATGACTGGCGGCCAGCCGGTCGACGGCCCGATCAGCGTGCCGCGCATGTTGCAGTCGGTCGCTGCCGAGGGCGTCGAGCGCATCGCGCTGGTCACCGCCTACCCGGAACTGCACAAGCTCAGCAATCTGCCGGCCGGCACGACGCTGCATCATCGCGACGAGCTGGAAAGCGTGCAGCGCCAGTTGCGTGAGTATCCGAACGTGTCGGTCATCGTTTATGAGCAGACCTGTGCTACCGAACTGCGCCGCCGTCGCGGCAAGAAGGAAGCGGTCGACCCGCAGCGCCGCGTCTTCATCAACGACCGCGTCTGCGAAGGCTGCGGCGACTGTTCGGTGCAGTCGAACTGCCTGTCGGTGCAGCCGCTGGAAACCGAATTCGGCCGCAAGCGCGTCATCGACCAGTCGGCGTGCAACAAGGATTTCTCCTGCTTGAAGGGCTTCTGCCCGAGCTTCGTCACCATCGAAGGCGGCACGCTGAAGAAGGGCAAGGGCGTGGCCATGGGCGACGACTTCTTCGCTGGCCTGCCCGAGCCCAAAGTGTCGCCGGTCGATGGCGTTTATGGGGTCATGGTCACCGGCATCGGCGGTACTGGCGTCGTGACCATCGCCAACCTGATCGGCGCCGCAGCGCAGAAGGAAGGCCGCTACACCCAGGCGCTCGATCTGACTGGCATGGCGCAGAAATTCGGCGCCGTTTATTGCCACCTGCAGATCGCGCAATCCATCGACGAACTGCACGCAACCCGCCTGTCCTACGGCAAGGCCAACCTGCTGCTCGGCGCCGATCTGGTCGTCGCTGCCAGCGACGAATCGCTGTCCCGCCTGCGGCCGGGCGTTACCCGTGGCGCGGTCAATAGCCACGAAACGGTGACCGGCGCCTTTACCCGCGACATCGGCTTCCATCTGCCGATCAGCGCCATGGAGCAGGCTGTCGAACGCTTCTGCGGCGAAGGTCGCGCCGATTTCTTCGACAGCACCGAGATCGCGCTGGCGCTGACCGGCGACACCATCGGCGCCAACATGATGCTGCTCGGCTATGCCTGCCAGCAGGGCTGGTTGCCGGTCAAACACACGACACTGGAAGCCGCCATCGAGGAAAACGGCGTTGCCGTGCCTTACAACCTCAAGGTCTTCCGCCTCGGCCGCCTGCTCGCCGCCCAGCCGGACAAGGTCAAGGCCCTGGTCGCCGCTGGCAAGCCGGCCCGCGCCAGCCTGCAGTTGTCGGAGAGCTTCGAGCAACTGGTCGAACGCCGGGTCAAGGATCTGAGCGCTTACCAGGACGAAGCCTACGGCCGCCGCTATCGCGAGCTGGTCGAACAGGTCTGGCGCGCCGAATCTGCGGTGGACGCTGCGGTTGGCAAAAACTCGACAACGATTTCCGCCGCTGTTGCCCGCAATCTCTACCAACTGATGGCCTACAAGGACGAGTACGAAGTCGCCCGCCTCTATACCGACGGCAGCTTCGAGCAGGCGATTGCCGAGCAGTTCGACGGCGATTACCAGATCAATTTCCACTTTGCGCCGCCGCTGCTGGCAAAAACCGACCCCAACAGCGGTCGACCGCAGAAGCGGGCCTACGGGCCGGCTATGCTCAAGCGCCTGCGCTGGCTGGCGAGCATGAAGAAATTCCGCGGCACCGCGCTCGATGTTTTCGGCCGCAGCGCCGAGCGGCGCGAGGAGCGGCAGCTGATCGCCGATTACGAAGCAGCGGTGCGCGACATCGTGGCCAACCTGAATGCGAAGAACCGCACTGGCGCGCTGGCGCTGGCGCAGATTCCGGAAGAAATCCGTGGCTACGGCCCGGTCAAGGCCAAGAACCTGGAAAAGGTCAAGCCGCAATGGTCCCGGCTCGCCGGGCAATGGAAAAAGCCGGTGATTGCGGTCAACACCGCGTAAGCAGGCATTTTCAAAACCACCCCAACGAGGAGCAAAAGAATATGGCAACTACCGGTGTAATGCGTCCTGGCCACGTGCAGGTCCGCGTGCTCGACATGGACGACAGCGTCCACTTTTACAAGAACGTCCTTGGCCTGGTCGAAACCGGCCGCGACGCCAGCGGCCGCGTGTATTTCAAGGGCTGGGATGAGCACGATCACCACAGCGTGATCCTGCGTCAGGCCGACCAGGCCGGCATGGATTTCATGGGTTTCAAGGTGCGCGATGCGGCAACGCTGGAAAAGCTCGCTGCCGATCTGCAGGCCTACGGCGTCAGCACCGAGCGCGTGCCGGCCGGCGATCTGCTGGAAACCGGCGAGCGCGTGCGCTTCACCATCCCCTCCGGCCACGTCATCGAGCTGTACGCCGACAAGACCTGCGTCGGCAACGGCCAGCCGATGCTCAATCCCGACCCCTGGACGCCGGCCTCCGAATACGGCATCGCCCCGATGCGTTTCGACCACTGCCTGCTTTACGGTCCGGACATCGAGAAGAACCTGGCCTTGTTCACCGAAGTGCTCGGCTTCTACCTCGTCGAGCAGGTCATGCTGCCCGACGGCGAAGGTCAGCTGGCGATCTTCATTTCCTGCGGCCACAAGGCACACGACCTGGCCTTCGTCCGCCATCCCGAGCCGAACAAGCTGCACCACATTTCCTTCCTGCTGCCGACCTGGGAAAGAGTGCTGCGCGCCGCCGACCTGATGTCGATGAACCGCATCTCCATCGACATCGGCCCGACCCGTCACGGCATCACCCGCGGCCAGACGATCTACGCCTTTGACCCCTCCGGCAACCGCTTCGAAACCTTTGCCCAGGGCTACGACACCTATCCCGACGTGCCAGTCCGCACCTGGAGCTTCGAGGAGGTCGGCACCGGCATCTTCTATCACGACCGGGTGCTCAACGAGCGCTTCCTGAGCGTCGTGACCTGAGTTCGCTCCCGGACCCTAAAAGGCCAACAGCACCCAACAAGGACATAGAAAATGCTGCAAAAAGACATCCTCAACTTCATCAACGGCGAATTCGTTGCCACCCAGCAGTGGTTCGACAACCGCAACCCGACGACCAACGCCGTGATCGGCCGGGTTGCCGAGGCGGGCAAGGCCGAGGTCGATGCTGCGGTCGCCGCTGCCCGTGCGGCGCTGAAAGGGCCGTGGGGCAAGATGCCGCTGGCCAGGCGTATCGAGCTGCTGGAAGCGCTGGTCGCCGAGATCAACGCCCGCTTCGACGAATTCCTTGAAGCCGAGTGCGCTGATACCGGCAAGCCGCGCAGCCTCGCCTCGCACATCGACATCCCGCGTGGAGCGGCCAACTTCAAGGTCTTTGCCGACGTGGTCAAGAACGTGCCGGGCGAATTCTTCGACATGGCGACGCCGGACGGTGGCACCGCCATCAACTACACCTTCCGCTCGCCGGTCGGCGTGGTCGGCGTCATCTGCCCGTGGAACCTGCCGCTCTTGCTGATGACCTGGAAGGTCGGCCCGGCGCTGGCCTGCGGCAACACCGTCGTCGTCAAACCGTCGGAAGAAACCCCGCGCACCGCCGCGCTGCTCGGCGAAGTCATGAACAAGGTCGGCATTCCCAAGGGCGTCTATAACGTCGTCCATGGTTTCGGCCCGAACTCGGCTGGCGAATTCCTGACGACGCACCCGCAGGTCGATGCCATCACCTTCACCGGCGAAACGCGCACCGGCGAGATCATCAACCGCGCCGCCGCCATCGGCTCGCGCCCGGTGTCGCTGGAGATGGGCGGCAAGAACGCCGCCATCGTTTTCGCCGACTGCGATTTCGATGCCGCCATCGAAGGCACGCTGCGTTCGGCCTTCGCCAACTGCGGCCAGGTCTGCCTCGGCACCGAGCGCGTTTATGTCGAGCGGCCGCTGTTCGAGAGGTTCGTTGCGGCGATGAAGGCCGGTGCCGAAAAGCTCAAGATCGGCGTGCCGGAAGACCCGGCCACCGGCATGGGGCCGCTGATCAGCAAGGAGCACCAGGCCAAGGTGCTGTCCTATTTCCAGATCGCCAAGGAAGAGGGCGCGACCATCGTCACCGGTGGCGGCGTGCCGAAGATGCCGGCCGAGCTGCAGGACGGCTGCTGGGTGCAACCGACGATCTGGACCGGCTTGCCGGAAACCGCCCGCGTCATCAAGGAAGAAATCTTCGGCCCCTGCTGCCACATCGCGCCCTTCGACAGCGAAGAAGAAGTGCTGGAGAAGGCCAACGACAACATCTACGGCCTGGCGACGGCGATCTGGACCCGGGATGTTTCGCGCGCCAACCGCGTCGCGCAGCAGATGGAAGTCGGCATCGCCTGGGTCAACAGCTGGTTCCTGCGCGATCTGCGCACCGCCTTCGGCGGCGCCAAGCAATCCGGCATCGGCCGCGAAGGCGGCGTCCATTCGCTCGAGTTCTACACCGAACTCAAGAACATCTGCATCAAGCTTTAAGCATCGGAAAACATCATGAACCTGAATCAACAAACCATCGCCGAACTCGCCGAACTGCTGGAAAACGCCGAGCTGCAGGCGCACGAAGTGGTCAAGATCACCGACGCCCATCCCGACATGGACTGGGATGACGCCTACGCCATCCAGGCTGAAATCCTGCGCCGCAAGCTGGCCCGCGGCAATCGTGTGGTCGGCCTGAAAGCCGGCCTGACCTCGCGCAGCAAGATGAAGCAGATGGGCGTCGATACCCCGGTCTTCGGCTGGCTGGTCGACACCTTCAGCGTCCCCGACACCGGCGAGATCAGGCACAGCGAACTGATCCACCCCAAGGTCGAGCCGGAAATCGTCTTCGTCATGAAGACGGCGCTGAAGGGGCCGGGCTGCCACGTCGGCGACGTGCTCGCCGCGACCGACTTCGTGATGCCCGGCATCGAGATCATCGACTCGCGCTACAAGGATTTCAAATTCGATCTGAAGAGCGTCATCGCCGACAACTGCTCATCGTCGCGCTTCGTGCTCGGCAGCCAGGCGACGCCGATTGCCGGCCTTGATCTGCGCACCCTCGGTGTCGTGCTGGAAAAGAACGGCGAGCCGGTGGCGATTGGTGCCGGTGCGGCCGTGCTCGGCCACCCGGCAGCGGCGATTGCCGCGCTGGCCAACCACCTCGGCGCCCGCGGCGAGGAAATCCCGGCCGGCACGATGATCCTGTCGGGCGGCGTGACCGAGGCCATTGCGGTCAAGCCCGGCGACAGCGTCCTTTTGCGCATCCATGCCCTGGGCACGGTGAGCACCCGTTTCGTATGAACACCCATCCATCGTCATTCCCGCGAAAGCGGGAATCCAGGGGTTACGGCAGTGGCTTCCGAGCCAGGCCTGCGCTGCATCTCTGGGTTCCCGCTGACGCGGGAACGACGGGAGTGGGGAAGTCGATCCAGTAGTTTTCAACCCAGTACGAGGAGACAAAAATGAATAGAACCAATAACCGTTTTTCGCGCCTGAGCCTGGCCGCCGGCCTGTTTGCTGCCAGCCTCGGCATGGCCCAGGCGGCGCCCGGCGACAAGGTCAAGGTTGGCCTGATGCTGCCCTACACCGGCACCTATGCATCGCTCGGCAACGCCATCACCAACGGCTTCAAGCAGTACGTCGCCGAGAACGGCGGCAAGCTCGGTGGCCGCGAGGTCGAGTACTACACCGTCGATGACGAATCCGATCCGGCCAAGGCGACCGAGAACGCCAACAAGCTGATCAAGCGCGACAAGGTCGACCTGCTGGTCGGCACCGTGCATTCCGGCGTCGCGCTGGCCATGGCCAAGGTCGCGCGCGAGAACAAGACCCTGCTGATCGTGCCCAATGCCGGCGCCGACGAAATCACCGGCCCGCTGTGTGCGCCGAACGTTTTCCGCTCCTCGTTCTCGGCTTGGCAGCCGTCCTTCGCCATGGGTGAAGTGATGGCCAAGAAGGGCCTGAAGAAGGTCGTCACCGTGACCTGGAAATATTCCTTCGGCCTGCAGTCGGTCGAGGGCTTCAAGGAGGCCTTCGAGAAGGGCGGCGGCAAGGTCGCCAAGGACATGACCCTGCCTTTCCCGAATGTCGAATTCCAGCCTTTCCTGACCGAGATCGCCTCGATCAAGCCGGACGCCGTTTTCGTCTTCTTCGCTGGCGCCGGTGCCGCCAAGTTCGTCAAGGATTACGCCGCGGCCGGCCTGAACAAGAGCATCCCGCTCTATGGTCCGGGCTTCCTGACCGACGGCAACCTCGACGCCATGGGCGATGCCGGCAAGGGGCTGCAGACCACGCTGCACTACGCCGACAGCCTCGACAACAAGAAGGACGCCGCCTTCCGCCTCGGCTACGTCAAGGCTTACAAGCAGCAGCCGGACGTTTATGCCGTCCAGGGCTACGACGCCGCCCAGCTCTACCAGGCCGGCCTGAGCGCTGCCGGTGGCGACCCGGCCAAGCAGGAAGCGGTCATCAAGGGCATGGAAGTCGCCAGGATCGACAGCCCGCGTGGCCCCTTCACCTTGTCGAAGGCGCACAACCCGGTGCAGGACATCTACCTGCGTGAAGTGGTCGGCGGCCAGAACAAGGTCGTCAGCACGGCAGTCAAGGGACTGGCTGATCCGGCGCGGGGTTGCAAGCTCTAAGGCCCGGCCTTTCCTCCACACTTTAGTTGTCGGGCGTTCGCGCCGTAGATCGTCATTCCCGCGAAAGCGGGAATCCAGAAAACGAACTGGATCCCCGCCTGCGCGGGGATGACGGGAGCGGCTACCTGAACGCCCGACCGGGGACACACATGGATTTCGCTTCTTTCCTGATCCAGACGTTGAACTCGCTGCAGTACGGTTTGCTCCTTTTTCTGGTGGCAAGCGGTCTGACGCTGGTGTTCGGCATCATGGGCATCATCAATCTGGCGCATGGCAGTTTCTACATGATCGGCGCCTATCTCGCCTTCGTGCTGGCCAGCGCCACCGGTAGCCTGTTCATGGCCATCCTGCTCGGCATTCCCTTGGCGCTGATCTTCGGCGCCTTGCTCGAATGGGCGCTGTTCTCGCATCTCTACAAGCGCGACCACCTCGAACAGGTATTGCTGACTTACGGCCTGATTCTGGTGTTCGAGGAACTGCGCAGCCTGCTGGTCGGCGACGAGGTGCATGGCGTCGATATTCCGGCGATGTTCAGCGGCTCCATCGCGCTGACCGAGGTGCTGAATTACCCGGTCTATCGCCTGGTCATCTCGGCGGTTTGCATCGTGCTCGCCGTGGCGCTGTATTTCGTCATCCAGCGCACCCGCCTGGGGATGATGATCCGCGCCGGCAACCACGACCGGACCATGGTCGAGGCGCTGGGTATCAACATCAACATGATCTACCGCGTCGTTTTCGCGCTGGGTGTGGCGCTGGCGGCTTTGGCCGGCATGCTCGCTTCGCCGATTTCCTCGGTCTTCCCGAACATGGGCTCGCATGTGCTGATCATCTCTTTCGTGATCGTCGTCATCGGCGGCATCGGCTCGGTGTGGGGGGCGCTGGCGGCGGCCTTGATCGTCGGTTTTGCCGATACCTTTGGCAAGGTGCTGCTGCCCGAGTTGTCCGGCATGGTCGTTTATCTGGTGATGGCCGGCGTGCTGCTGTGGCGTCCCGAAGGCATCTTCAAGAAAGGCTGAGATCATGAACGCCCAACTCTTTTTAAAACTGGCGGCCGTGGCGATCCTCGCCTGCGTGCCGCTGACCGGCGAATCCTTCTATACCGAGCTGCTGGCCAAGACGCTGGTGCTGGCGATCTTCGCCATGAGCCTCGACCTGCTGGTCGGCTTCACCGGCCTGGTCAGCTTCGGTCACGCCGCCTACTTCGGTGTCGCAGCCTACGCTGTGGCGCAGTTGAGTCCGAAGTACGAGGCGGCCAGCCTGTGGGTTGTGCTGCCGGCTTCGGTCGGGCTGTCGGCGCTGGTGGCGCTGGTTGTCGGGCTGTTCGTGCTGCGCACCAAGGGCATCTATTTCATCATGGTGACCCTGGCTTTCGCCCAGCTGGCCTTCTTCGTCTTCCACGACACGCCGCTCGGTGGCGGTTCCGACGGCATCTATCTCAACGTCAAACCGAGCGCCGAGATTGCCGGCTGGGTGCCGTTCGACCTCGATAACCAGACGCACCTCTACTACTTCATCCTGGCCATGCTTATTGCGGTGTACGCCTTTTTGGGGCGCATTTTGCAGTCACCGTTTGGCCGCGTGCTGGTCGGTATCAAGAGCAACGAGCACCGCATGCAATCGATGGGCTACCCGACCTTCTGGTACAAGCTCGCGGCCTTTGGCCTGGCCGGTGGTCTGGCGGGCGTGGCTGGCTTCCTGTACGCCGTGGTCTTCGGCTTCGTGACGCCGGAACTGCTGTCCTGGCACCAGTCGGGCAATGTGCTGCTGATGGTCATCCTCGGCGGCATGGGCAATCTGGTCGGGGCGATTGCCGGCGCCTTTGTCTTCACCGGCATGCAGGAAGTTTTTGCCACCTGGAGCAAGCACTGGCAACTGATCATGGGGGGCGTCATCGTCGCCGCCGTGCTCTTCCTGCCCGGCGGTCTGGCGGCGATTCCCGGCCGCATCAAGCGTTCCCTGCAAGGCGGAGGTTCGAATGAGTGAAATGAACAACGAGGCGCTGCTGGTCGCCGACAAGATCACCCGCCGTTTCGGCGGCCTGGTCGCTAACCAGGATGTCTGCGTCAATCTCTATCGCGGCAAGGTGCATGTGCTGCTCGGCCCCAATGGTGCCGGCAAGTCGACCTGCATCAACATGCTCTCCGGCGACCTGCCGCCGTCCGATGGCAAGATCCTGCTCCTGGGCAAGGACATCACCGGCTTGACCGCCGCCCAACGCTCGCAGGTCGGCATCGGCCGCAGCTACCAGCGCACCAACATCTTCCCGAAGTTCAGCGTGCTGGAGAACGTGCGCCTCGCCGCGCAGTCGCGCCGCCAGCAACCCTGGCGCATCTTCAGCAAGGCCATGGAGCAGCAGTGGGCGCTGGAAAAAGCCCGCGCCTGCATCGAGGAAGCCGGCCTGGGCAAGAAGGTCGACTGGGTCTCCGGTGTGCTCAGCCACGGCGAACAGCGCCAGCTCGAAATCGCCATGGTGCTGGCCACCGACGCCCAGGTCATGCTGCTCGACGAGCCGCTGGCCGGCATGGGCTCGGATGAGTCGGCGAAGATGGTCGAGGTCTTGAAGCGCCTGAAGCCGACGCGCGCCATCCTGCTCGTCGAGCACGACATGGATGCGGTGTTCGCGGTCGCCGACACCATCACCGTGATGGTCAACGGCCAGGTGCTGGAATCCGGCCCACCGGCGCAGATCAAGGCCAGCGTGGCCGTTCAGCAGGCTTATCTCGGTTCGGAGGACAGCTTCCATGTCTAATATGCTGCTCGAAGCCAAGGAGCTTCACACCTATTACGGCGCCAGCCACATCCTGCATGGCATCGATTTCAACATCCGCCAGGGCGAGGGCATCGCGCTGATGGGCCGCAACGGCATGGGCAAGTCGACGCTGATCAAGTCCATGCTCGGCATCGTCCGTCCCAAGCACGGCCGCGTGTTGGTGCGCGGCGACGATTTCACCAAGGCGCCGACCTACCGCACGGCGCAGCGCGGCATCGCCTACGTGCCGGAAGGGCGGGGCATCTTCCCCAACCTGTCGGTGCGCGAGAACCTGCAGATGTCGGCGCGCGCCGGTGTCGACGGCCAGCGCGAATGGACCTTCGAGCGCGTCATGGCGACCTTTCCGCGCCTCGGCGAGCGGATCAACAACGGCGGCTGGCAGCTGTCGGGCGGTGAGCAGCAGATGCTGACCATCGGCCGGGCGCTGATGACCAACCCCGATCTGCTGATTCTCGATGAAGCCACCGAAGGCCTGGCGCCGCTGATCGCCATGGAAATCTGGCGCATCGTCAAGGAAATCCGCAAGACCGGCATCGCCACGGTGATCGTGGACAAGAACCATGGCGCGGTGACCTCGATCTGCGACCGGGCGATGATCCTGGTCAAGGGCGAGGTGGTGTTCGACGGCAGCAGCGACGAGGTGCGCGCCAATCCGGAACTGATCCAGAAACATCTGGGCGTTTGAACAGGCAGGAGAGAGCCAAATGAAACAACAATCCCTGGAAATCATCCACGACGAACACCGGGCGCTGGCCGCGATGTTGAACGGCCTGCGGGCAATTGCCGCCGGCATCGAATCCGGCCGCCTGCAGCCCGACTACGCGCTGCTCGCTGACATGATCCGCTACATCGACGAAGTGCCGGAAAAGCTGCATCACCCGAAGGAAAACGACTACCTCTTCCGGCTGCTGCGCCCGCGTTGTCCGGAAGCCGTGCCGGTCATCGAACAACTCGAAGCCGAGCATGCTCAGGGCGACGCCCGCATTGCCGAGCTGCGGGCAGCGCTGGCGAGCTGGCAGCAGGCGGGGGCGGCCGGTTTCGCGGCTTTCCATGAGGTGCTGACGACTTACCTCGACCAGGAATGGCGGCACATGAATACCGAAGAGCACGAGGTTTTTCCGTTGGCGCGCAAGCACCTGACGGCAGAGGACTGGGCCGAAATCGATGCCGCCTTCCTGGCCAACGACAACCCCTGGCAAGGGGCGGCCGGCGAGTATCAGGCGCTGTTCACCAAGATCGTCAACGTCGCCCCGGCGCCGGTTGGCCTCGGTGGTTAAAAGGTTTTGTCATTCCCGAGAAAGCGGGAATCCAGGAAACGCAAGCCACTGGATCCCCGCCCCCGATCAGGTCGAGGGCAGGCTCTGCGCGGGGATGACGATATTGGGAAAGGAATCGTGATGAGCAATTTGCCCCCTGAAACGGCGTCGACCGCAGAATTCGTCTGGGACGACCGTTACCTGCTCGGCCATCCCGGCATCGATGACACGCATCGCGAATTCGTTGATTGTGTGCACGCGCTGCTGACGGTGCCGGATGCCGACTTGCCGCAAGCACTGAATGCGTTTGCGGCGCATGCGGCAGCGCATTTTTCGCAGGAAGACAGCTGGATGGCCGACGGCTTTCCGGCCGCCGACTGCCACATGGATGAGCACGCGAAGGTGCTGGCGTCGGTGCGGGAAGTGCAGGAAGAACTGGCGGCGGGCAATGTCGAACTTTGCCGTGAGCTGGCGCGGGCACTGATCGACTGGTTTCCGGCCCACGCCGATTACCTGGATTCGGCGCTGGCGACCTGGCTGGTCAAGCGCTCGCACGGCGGCAAACCGCTGATCCTGCGCCGCCAGAGACTGGCGGCCTGAAAGAACCTCTGCGTTACCGGATCCCCGAGGCCTCCTCCCTGGCTCCGGGTTCGTCTCCACGGGTTACCCGGCTCGGGATCCGGCTTTTACAGCCCGCTTCGGCGGGCTGCTTTTTTTAGTGTTTCCAGAAGTGCGGCAGGAGGCCGCTGAGGAAATAGATCAAGCCGGCGAGCAGTACGGCGATGCTCGACAGCAGCGGCGAAAAGGCCAGCAGGTTGTCAGCGGCCTTGTTGTTGCCCACAACGATGTAAATGATGCCGGGGGAAGTCAGCAGCAGGGATGAAATTATCGAAAAGAACAGTCTTTTGCGGGGGCTGAAAGGGTGCTCGAGCCGGGGCAGGGAAAAATGGTTGGAGCATTCGAACCAGGCGTTGGCCAGGCTTCTGGCCAGTGTTTCATCGTTGTAGCCGTGGTGCCGTAATTTCAACAGAAAGATCTTGCCGGCAGTGCCTTCAGCACGCAGGGTCGGCAGCAGAACCTCCTCGCAGATCACGGCAATCGCCCGTTCCACGAAGGCTTCCCGGTTGCCACTCTGTTGTAGCAATTCCTCACGTAGCCAGTCTTTGTTACTAAGCCGGGTGTACTCAACCAGCTGCGCGCATGGCCATGTTATTTGGTCTTCCACTGGGGAGCTTCTTGTATTGGGGGCGATAGGGGTGAATTTTACACTTTGCACCAGCCATTAAAAAAGCGGACATGGTCATCCATGTCCGCTTTGTGACTATTACTGAGTCAGTTTATTTCTGCATCGGGCAGGTATTCATGCCGAGCAGCGGGTACAGCGGGCACCAGCCGATCAGACCGGTGGCCAGCGGCACGATGCCGATGTAACCCCAGACCGGCAGGAAACCGGCGGCCGTGGCGCCAACCAGGGCGACGCCGAGAACGATACGCAGGGTTTTGTCGATTCCGCCAACATTGCTTTTCATGATGCATTCTCCGTGTGTGGGTTGATGCCGGTGATTCTACGGATGGCTTGTGACAGGTCTGTAACCTGGGTCACATAGAGGCAAGTTTTTGCAGGCCGGGGCGGTCGGTGATGGTCAATTGCTCGCGGCCGGGCAAAATCAGTCCTTGCGCGGCAAAGCCCTTGAGCAGGCGGCTGACGATTTCCCGGACGCTGCCCAGTTCGTCGGCAAGCTGCTGGTGGGTCACGGCGAGCACATTGTCCTTGCGCGCCAGCAGCAGCTTGGCCAGGCGCTGGTCGAGACGGGCAAAGGCGACTTCCTCGACCAATTGCATCAGCTCGCCGATGCGGTCGGCAAACAGATGAAAGACAAAGTCGCGGAAAGGTGGATGTTCAAGCAGCAGTTGTGAAAACTCGCCGGTCGGCAGCGCCAGCAGGGTCAGCGGCGTTTCGGCCAGGCCACGGGCGTTGTAGTCGCTATGACCGAGCAGGCAACTCGAGGAAATGATGCATGAACCGCCGGGAAGGACGCGGTAAAGCAGCAATTCACGCCCCGAGGCGGCCAGCTTGATGACCTTGATGCTGCCTTCAATGAGCAGTGGAAAGCCGTGACAAGGCTGGTGTTCGCCAAAGACCTGCGAGCCGGCCGGCACGTGCATCGTCGCTTCCGGCCGCAGCAGGGCGGCCAGCCGGGCGGGGGGCAGCCCGGCCAGCACCGGGTACAGATTCAGCAGTTTTTGCGGGTCGACCGCCGCAGTCATCCGCGCTTAGTCCTGCAGCTCGGCCCAGACCGGTGCGTGGTCGGACGGGCGTTCGCGTTTGCGCGGTGCGCGGTCGACACCCGCTGCAGTGCATTTTTCAGCCAGCGGTGCCGAGAGCAGCACATGGTCGATACGCAGGCCGAGGTTTTTCTGGAAACCGAGCATGCGGTAATCCCACCAGGAAAAGGTTTTTTCCGGCTGCTCGAAGAGGCGGAAGCTGTCGCTGAGCCCCAGGTCGAGAAAGCGCCGGAAGGCGGCGCGCTCGGGTTCGGAAACCAGGATGCAGTCGTGCCAGCGCTTCGGGTCATGGACGTCGCGGTCGTCGGGGGCGATGTTGTAATCGCCGCACAGCGCCAGCTTCGGGTATTTCGCCATTTCCTCGCCCAGCCAGTTGGCCAGCGCGTCGAGCCAGCGCAGCTTGTAGTCGTACTTGTCGCAGCCAACTTCCTGGCCGTTGGGCATGTAGGCGCCGATGACGCGGACGTCGCCGACCGTGCCGCTGATCAGGCGTTTCTGCTCGTCGGGAAACAGCGGGTTGTTGCAGACGACATCGCTGATCGGCTGGCGCGCCAGCAGGGCGACGCCGTTATAGGTTTTCTGGCCGGCAAAGGCGACGTGGTAGCCGGCCGCTTCGATCTCGGCGCGAGGAAAATTATGGTCTTCGAGCTTCAGCTCCTGCAGACACAGCGCATCCGGTTGGGCCTCGGCCAGCCAGTCGAGCAGGTGCGGCAGGCGAACCTTCAGGGAATTGACATTCCACGAGGCGATTTTCACTTGCCCTCTCCGGGCTTGGCTTCGCTGGCCGGGAATTTCTTCAGCGCCAGATTGCTGCGCGGATAGCCGGCGAGGTCGAGCAGCGAGTTGTAGTTGCTGGCCAGGAAGCCTTGCTGGCGCTGGTTGCCGACCTTGATTGCCGGGACGACCTGGTCACCGAAAACCCGCTGCAGGTCGTCGATTTCTGCTTTGGTCTGAACGGCTTTCTCGGTGAAGGGGATGCCGCGATTGAGCAGCAGCTCGCGCGCCTGCTGACAGTCGGCGCCGCAGTCCGGCGAGGTATAGAGAATGACCGGGAAGGCTTCGGCGGCCTTGCGCGTGGCGTAGGGCAGACCGTCGTCCGGCGTCGCCGTGCTGTTGCTGACCTTGGCGGCATCGCGCTGCTTGAGCGGCGGCGGCGTGTCGGAAAAGACGGTTTTGCCATTGGCGTCAGTCCAGCGGTAAGTCTGGGCCAAGGCGCTGCCGCCAGCGAGCAGCAGGGCGGCAAGCAGGAGCGGGTAGGAACGCATGTTCAGGCCTCCTCGGTAATCATGCCGCTGTGGCGCAGCAGGGCATCCGGGCTCGGTTCGCGGCCGCGGAAGGCACGGAAGTTCTCCAGTGCCGGACGTTCGCCGCCGCGCGCCAGGATCTCGTCGAGAAAACGCTTGCCGACTTCGGCATCGAAGGGATTGCCGGCTTCTTCGAAGGCTGCGTAAGTGTCGGCCGACAGGACTTCCGCCCACTTGTAGCTGTAATAGCCGGCGGCATAACCACCGCCGAAAATGTGCGAGAAGCTGTTGGGGAAGCGGTGCCATTTCGGCGGGGTCAGTACGGCGACTTCCTCGCGCACACTGCGGATGACGTCCATTGCAGTCTGCTCAGCCTTGGGGTCGAAGTCGCAATGCAGCAGCATGTCGAACAGCGAGAATTCGATCTGGCGCACGGTCATCATGCCGCTCTGGAAATTGCGTGCGGCGAGCATCTTGTCGTACAGCGCGCGCGGCAGCGGTTCGCCGGTGTCGACATGGGCGGTCATGCCTTGCAGGACTTCCCATTCCCAGCAGTAGTTTTCCATGAACTGCGAGGGCAGTTCGACGGCGTCCCATTCGACGCCATGGATGCCGGAAACGCCCAGTTCCTCGCCGCGCGTCAGCAGGTGATGCAGGCCGTGGCCGGCTTCGTGGAACAGCGTCGTGACTTCGTCGTGGGTGAATGTGGTCGGTTTGTCACCCATCGGCCGGGCGAAGTTGCAGTTGAGGTAGGCAATCGGTTTCTGGATGCCGTTGGCCGTGCGCTTGCGCGAGCGGGCTTCATCCATCCAGGCGCCGCCGCGCTTGGTTTCGCGGGCGTAGAGGTCCATGTAGAACTGGCCGACCAGCTCGCCGGCCGGCGTTTCGATGCGGTAGAAGCGGACATCCTCGCTCCAGACCGGGGCGCTGTCGGTTTTGACCTGGACGCCGAACAGGCTTTCGATGACCTGGAATAGGCCACTAACGGCCTTGGCTTCGGTGAAGTACTGCTTCACTTCCTGTTCGGAAAAAGCGTAGCGTGCCTGCAGCAGCTTTTCGGAAGTGTAGGCGGCATCCCAAGGCTGGAAATCGGTGATGCCCAGCTCGTCCTTGGCGAAAGCCAGCAGCTCGGCCATGTCGCGCTGGGCGTAGGGCTTGGCCTTGGCCGCCATGTCGCGCAGGAAACCGAGCACCTGTGCCGGCGTGTCGGCCATTTTCGGCAGCAACGAGACTTCGGCGAAATTGTTGAAGCCGAGCATTTTGGCGTCTTCTTCGCGCAGTTCGAGAATGCGCTTGATGAGCGGGGTGTTGTCCCACTCGGCCTTGCTCGAACCGTCCTGGAACTCGGCGGCACGGGTGGCGTAGGCGCGGTACATGCGGGCGCGCAGCTCGCGGTTGTCGGCGTACTGCATCACCGGGCCGTAGGACGGGGCGTGCAGGGTAAATTTCCAGCCTGCGACGCCGGCTTTTTCGGCATTGATTCTGGCCGCCTGTTTGGCATCGTCGGGCAGGCCGGCGAGCACGGCTTCGTCGGTGACGATTTCGGCGTAGGCATTGGTCGCGTCCATCAGGTTCTCGGAGAACTTGGCCGACAGTTGCGAGAGTTCTTCCATGATTGCCTGGAAGCGCGGTTTCTGTTCTTCCGGCAATTCGGCGCCGCTCAGGCGGAAATCGCGGATCTCGTTGTCGACGATTTTTTGCTGTTCTGCGGTCAACGTCGAAAATTCGGCACTTTTGCGCAGCGCCCGGTATTTGTCGAACAGCGCCAGGTTCTGGCCGAGTTCAGTATAGAAGCGCGAAACTTCCGGCAGCATGTCGTTATAGGCCTCGCGCCAGGCTGGTACATCATTGACCGAGTGCAGGTGACCAACGACGCCCCAGGCACGGCCAAAACCTTCGAGGCCGGCAGACAGCGCGCCGGCAAAATCGGCCCAGGTCGCCGGGGTGGTCTCGGCGGTCAGGCCTTCGATCAATGCGCGGCCATCGGCGAGCAGGGATTCGATGGCAGGTTTGACGTGTTCCGGCTGGATCAGGTCAAAACGGGGCAGGTCGGAGAAGTCGAGCAGCGGATTGTTGGCGGTAGTCATCATGGCAGTCAAACGGCGGGCAATAAAAACGGGCGGTCTACGCCGCCCGTGGAATGGCGTTCAGCGGCCTATTCTACTAGGTCATGGTAGGCGTGCCACGAGGCATGACCGAGAATCGGCATGATGACGACCAGACCGAACAGCAAGGTGGCGAAACCCACCAACGTCAGGGCGACGATGATCGCCGCCCACAACAGCAGCGGACCGATGTTGTTGGTGAAAGCGCGCAGACTGGCCGCCATGGCGGTTGCGACGTCGACATCGCGGTCAAGCATCATCGGCACCGCAACCACCGCCAGGGTGTAGATGAACAAGGCCAGTAGCGAACCGAGCCCCAGCCAGGTCGCCAGCAGGGGAAGATGTTCGCCGCCACCGACCAGCGCCCCGAGGTAGGGCAGGGCATTGCCGCCGCCATAAGGCCCGAGCAGGGCCAAGGCGACGGCCGAGAAGCGTTCCCACATCAACGTCGCCAGCGCCAGCAGCAGGCCGAACAGCGCCAGCGACTGAGCGTTGCGCGGGAAGCATCGGAGCGATTCAAGAAACGTCAGCTGTTCGCCCTGAGCGCGCGCCCGACTCAGTTCGTACAGCCCGGCGGCGAGCAGCGGGGCGAGCAGGAAAAAGCCGGAAACGCTGAGGGTCAGCAGGTGCGGGTGTTCGAGGACGGCGAGAATGATCAGGTCACCGCCCAGTCCGAATAACAGGCCGTAAGCCAGCGAGGGCAGGGGATTGGCGCGCAGATCCTGCCAGCCAGCGATCAGCCAGCGTAGCGGGTGTTGCCAGGAAATGCTGCGCACGGCCGGCAGGTCAAAGCCGGCAAGCTGGAGGTCGAACTGAAGTCGCATGGCTGTCTCCGTCAAAACACTACAGACAAGCATTGGACCCGGCCGGGTGGGCCGGGTTCCATCGCGACGGAATATTTACTTTACAGCGTCTTGCCGGTCAGCTTTTCGTAGGCTTCGATGTACTTGGCGCTGGTGCGGGCGATGACTTCGTCCGGCAGGTTCGGGCCGGGCGCGACCTTGCCCCAGTCCAGGGTTTCCAGGTAGTCGCGGACGTACTGCTTGTCGTAGGACGGCGGGTTGCTGCCTTCAGCGTACTGGTCGGCCGGCCAGAAGCGCGAGGAATCCGGGGTCAGGGCTTCGTCGATCAGATGCAGGGTGCCGGCGGCGTCGATACCGAATTCAAACTTGGTGTCGGCGATGATGATGCCGCGCGTTGCCGCGAAAACCGCCGCTTCCTCGTACAGGCGGATGGCCGCGTCCCGGGCTTCGGCGCAAAGTTCGGCGCCGGTCTTGCCAGTACCCTGGAGGGCCTCGGCCAGCGTTGCATTGCAGTTGGCGGCAGCCTGCTCGTAGGAAACGTTTTCGTCGTGGTCGCCAACTTCTGCCTTGGTGGCCGGCGTGAAAATCGGGGCCGGCAGCTTGGCGGCCATTTTCAGGCCGGCGGGCAGGGCAATGCCGCAAATCGCGCCGGTCTGCTGGTAATCCTTCCAGCCGGAACCGATGACGTAGCCGCGGACCACGGCCTCAATCGGCAGCGGCTTCAGGCGCTTGACGACGACGGCGCGGCCGCGAACCTGGTCGCGCTCGTTTTCAGCGACGACCGATTCCGGGTCAATGCCGGTCAGTTGATTCGGGACGATGTGACCGAGCTTTTCGAACCAGAAATTGGCCACGGCCTGCAGCACTTCACCCTTGCGCGGAATCGGATTGGGCAGGATGACATCGAAAGCCGACAGGCGGTCGGTGGTGATGATCAGCAGTTTGTCGGCGTCTACCGCGTAAATGTCGCGGACTTTGCCCTTGGACAGGAGCGGCAGGCTGGTAATGGAGGATTCGAAAAGCGGTGCGGTCACGATGGCGGTCCCGATGAGCAAAACCGGCATTATAAATGAGCGCAGGCCGGGCTTTGTGCTGATGAGGCTTTGTCTTGTTGCGCTGACATGGCCCGGTAACAGACCGCGTTCATAATGCTGCCTTTCCTGGAGGAGACAAGCATGGATCTCTTGCTCTGGCGTCATGCCGAAGCCGAGGACGGCGAAGATGACCTGAAACGGCGCCTGACCGAGCGCGGCGAAAAACAGGCACGACAAATGGGCGCCTGGATACGGGCGCACCAACCGAAAGACCTGCGCATCATCGTCAGCCCGGCGGTGCGCACGCAGCAGACGGCGGAAGCCCTGAAGCTGCCTTTTGAAACCCACCGCAAGATCGGTCCCGATGCCTGCGTGTCCGAGCTGATCGCCGCTTCCGGCTGGCCGCAGGCCAGTGGCTCGGTGCTCATCATCGGTCACCAGCCTTCGCTGGGTCGCTTGGCAGCCCTGCTGCTGGCCGGCCAGGAGGCCGACTGGAGCATCAAGAAGGGCGCCTTGTGGTGGCTGAGCAATCGCTTGCGCCGGGGCGAGGGACAGACGGTGCTGCGGGCGATGATTCCGGCTGAACTATTGGACTAGACAAGCGGCGCCGGGAGGCGTCGAATACGCGCATTTGCAAGATCGGGAGCGCACATGGCAAGGCAGGGAGAAGCCGCGACCATTCATTGGATCGATAGTGATCTGATGTCCTGCGGCACTGGCGATCTTCCATGAGTACCCGGCTGCTAGCGCTCTGGGTGGCTGGCTTGCGCCAACTGGTGCTGCTGGTGCTGCTGGGCCTGCCTGTGCTCGTTCTGGCAGAAGCGCCACACCGGCAAATTACGGTGACCTTGGACGACAATTATCCCCCCTATATCTTTCGCAATTCGAGCGGGGATATTGATGGTTATCTGGTTGATGTCTGGCGCCTGTGGCAACAGAAAAGCGGTATTGAGGTCAAACTGCTCGCTACCGACTGGGCCAAGGCACAGCAACTGCTGGTCAGCGGCCGGGCCGATGTCATCGACACCATCTTTCGCACGCCGGAACGTGAAGGCTATCTGGACTTTACCCGGCCTTATGCTGATTTGCCGGTGCCGATCTATGTTCATCGTGATATCGGCGGCATTACCGATCTGCAGACACTGCGAGGCTTCCTGGTCGGGGTCAAGGCTGGCGATGCCTGTGTCGAGCGACTGAAGGCAGGTGGGGTGGACACCCTGACCGAACGTGATAGTTATGAGCAGATTGTTACGGATGCGCTGGCGGGACAGTTCAAGGTTTTCTGCCTGGATCAGCCACCCGCCAGCTACCTGCTTTACAAACGCCGGGCTGATCAGGACTTTCGCAAAGCCTTCACGTTGTACAGCGGTCAATTTCATCGCGCCGTGCGCCAGGGGCAGGGCGCGCTTCTGGCGCAGGTTCAGGCCGGATTCGATGCCATTTCACCGGCGGAATACAAGCATCTCGAAGACAAGTGGATGGGTGAGCACCTGGCTTTTTCGCCCTGGGCTATTTATCTTGCTTATGGGCTGGCGCTGACGCTAGTGCTTGGTACGGCAGGTATTCTTTGGGGGCTGGTGTTGCGGCGGCAGGTCCAGGGCCGGACACAGGAACTGGAAAATGAGCGCCTGCGCCTGCATTTGCTGATCAATACTTTGCCCGACTTGGTCTGGGTCAAGGATCCGGCGGGTATCTATCTGGGGTGCAATGCCGAGTTTGAGCGTCTGTACGGGGCCAGCGAGAAGCAAATTGTCGGGCATACCGACTACGATTTTGTTTCCCACGAGCAAGCTGACTTTTTTCGCGAGAATGACCGCCAGGCCATCGAACTGGGTGCTTCGCGGATCAATGAGGAAGAGGTGTGCTATGCCAGCGACGGCCATAAAGTCATGCTGGAAACCATCAAGACGCCGATGTTTGATGCTGATGGCAGTCTGGTTGGAGTGCTCGGGATTGGCCGCGATATTACGGAACGCAAGCTGAATGCCGAGAAATTGCGCCTGGCAGGTTGCGTTTTTGACGCTACTGCCGAAGGCATCCTGATTACTAATCCGGGTGGCGAGATTGTTGCGGTCAACGCTGCTTTTGAGGCAATTTCCGGTTACTCCCAGGTCGAGGCGCTCGGCTGCAAGCCCAATCTGCTGCGTTCGGGCCGGCATCAGCCAGTCTTTTATCAGGAAATGTGGGCGGCCCTGCATGAAACCGGCCTGTGGCAGGGGGAGATCTGGAATCGGCGCAAGAGCGGCGAAATCTATCCCAACTGGCAGACGATCAGCGCGGTGCGCGACGGGGCAGGGAAACTTACACATTTTGTTGCCGTGTTCAGTGATATCACGACAGTAAAACGCTCGCAGGAAACACTGAACTTCCTGGCTCATCATGACCCGTTGACCGCGCTGCCGAACCGTATCTTGCTGCGTGATCGCCTGCAGCATGCCTTGCTGCGCTGCCAGCGCGATGATGCCCAGATTGCCGTGCTCTTTGTTGACCTTGACCGCTTCAAACAAATCAATGACACGCTGGGTCATCCGGTCGGCGACGAAATCCTGCGGCGGGTGGCCGCAGCCATGCTGGCCCAGGTCCGCATGGGCGATACGGTTTCACGGATTGGTGGCGATGAATTCGTGCTGCTACTTGAGGAGGAAACTTCTGTACGAAGTGTGGCCAGCGTCGCGCAGCGTCTGCTTGAACTGGTGGCACAACCGATTGTCATCGATGGGAAATCTTTGTACGTCACGGGCAGTATCGGTATCAGCCTTTTTCCCCAGGATGGCGAGGATGCCGATACCCTGCTCAAGCATGCCGATTTGGCGATGTACAAGGCCAAGCAGCAGGGACGCAACGTCTTCCAGTTCTATGAGGCCGAGATGGGCAAGAGTGCCCTGGCTCGGCTGGTGCTGGAAAATGCCTTGCGCGGCGCGGTGGGCCGTGGCGAACTGCTGCTCCATTATCAACCACAGTTCAATCTGGCGAATGGTGAATTGGCCGGGGTTGAGGCCTTGCTTCGCTGGCAGCATCCTGATCTTGGGTTGGTATCGCCCGAGCGCTTCATCCCGATTGCCGAGGAAATGGGCCTCATCCGGGAACTTGGCGATTGGGTGCTGGGCGAAGCGTGTCGCCAGGTCGTGCGTTGGCGCGAGAGTGGTTTCACCGTGCCACGTCTGGCAGTCAATCTGTCGATGCAGCAACTGGAAAAGGCCGGCTTGGAATCGGCGGTCGCCAGGCTGCTGGAGGAATGTGCGATGCCGGCCGAACAGCTTGAGCTGGAAGTCACCGAGTCGGTCATCATGAATCAGACCGGGCCGGCGCTCGCGACGCTGGAAGCCTTGCGCCAGCTGGGGGTGTATCTGGCCATTGACGATTTTGGTACCGGCTATTCCTCACTTGGCTACCTGCGTCAGCTGCCGGTACATCGTCTGAAGATCGATTATTCCTTTGTTCGTGACATCGGCCGCGACCCGAACGATGAGGCGATTGCCCGGGCCATCATCAATCTCGGGCACAGTCTCGGGCTGGAAGTCGTTGCCGAAGGTGTGGAGCGTCCGGAGCAGGCGATTTTCCTGCTACGCGAGCATTGTGATGTGGCGCAAGGTTATTTATACGCCCGGCCTTTGCCGGCAAACGAATTAATGGCGGTTTGCCAGATTGGCGGATTTAACTGACGACGTAGGCCGCGCTGCCGGTGGCGATGAGCACGCCGGCGTCGTTCTCCAGCGTCATCTGCACCGAGCCAATGCGACCACCGAGCCGGGTCACCCGGCCGGTGGCGATGAATTTCTTGCCGATGCCCTGGTGCAGGTAATCGGTGCGCAGGTCGATGGTGCCGACCCGGCCAAAACGATGGGCGACCTGCTCGGACGATTCGTTGCAGAATTTTTCGGCAATCGCCACGGTCACGGCAAAACCGCCGACGGTGTCGAGCGCAGCGGCGATCACGCCACCGTGCAGGCGGCCATGCAGATAATGGCCGATCAGCTCCGGGCGCATGTCGAAGACCAGTTGCGGGGCCGCCGGATCGAAGGACGCGACCTGCAGGCCGAGGACTTCATTGAAGCGCAGGCGGTG
>JAVBXO010000154.1 GCA_030824535.1 Azonexus sp.
GCCGAACAGGATGGCGAACAAGGCCAGGGCCGCAGCGATCAGGAAAGTTGAATCAAAGCCGAGAATGTCACCCGTACCACCACCATGCTCAAGCAAGACATCCAGACTCGCGGCAACAGCCTTCAACTGCAATGCGATATAAGGCACCACGCCGATAACGGCAATCACCGTCACCATGCCAGCCAGCAACTGGCTTTTCCCGTAACGCGAGGCGATGAAATCGGCAATCGAGGTGATGCGTTGCGCCTTGGCAATGCGCAGCATTTTTACCAGCACGCTGATGAACAGCAGCATCAGCGTTGGCCCGAGATAAATGGTCAGGAACGACAAACCACCGGAAGTCGCCCGCCCAACGCTGCCGAAGAAGGTCCAGGACGTGCAATAAACCGCCAGAGAGAGGGCGTAAACGTTGGCCGAGATAATCGACTTGCCGGCATCGGCCCGCGCATCACCAAACCGGGCCACACCAAACAGCAAGGCCAGATAGGCAATCGCCACGAAAGTCACGAGCCACCCGGACAGCATTTACTCTCGCCGCCCCTCGGCAACCAGTGCCGCCAGCACGATCAGCATCAGCCAGACACCAAACAGATAAACATAGCTCGCCGGCAAACCCAGCCATTCCCCGGCTGGCAATGCCAACAAGGGAAAAGTCAACAAGGGCGCTCCCAGCATTCCCAGAGCGGCCAGGCGCTGCCGCATCGGACTCGCTCGTCTCATCTACCGGCTCCGCAAATAGAAACGGCTGACACGCCAAGCGTGCCAGCCGTGGTTGGCATGCAGTCTGATGCGACCACACGGGAGGCCGCCTTATGGGCGACCATTGTCTCCTCCTTGCCTGTTGTTTGCTAAGGTCAGCGTGGCAAGCTCGCCGCCTCTTGAATTCTTGCCGGGCAATCTGACGACTGCCCGGACTTTTTTGTTATGGCAGGCAAGCCCGCCATAGTTTTCCGGATCATGCCTTGCGGCACAATCCGGCCCCACCCCATCAACCGCGCAGTTGCTCGAGAATCGCCGGGTTTTCCAGCGTCGAGGTGTCTTGCGTCAATTCTTCGCCCTTGGCCAGGCCACGCAGCAGACGACGCATGATTTTGCCGGAACGGGTCTTCGGCAGGTTGTCGCCGAAACGAATGTCCTTCGGCTTGGCAATCGGACCGATTTCCTTGCCCACCCAGTCAGACAGTTCCTTGATCAGCTTCTTGGCAGCTTCCGGATCGGTCGGGCGAGCGCCCTTCAGAACCACGAAGGCAACGATGGCTTCACCAGTCAGATCGTCCGGACGACCAACAACGGCTGCTTCGGCAACCAGCGGATTGGCAACCAGTGCGGATTCGATTTCCATCGTACCCATACGGTGACCGGAAACGTTCAGCACGTCGTCGATACGGCCGGTGATGGTGAAGTAACCGGTTTCGGCATCACGGATGGCGCCGTCGCCTGCCAGGTACAGCTTGCCCTGGAAGTCGGCCGGGTAGTAGGACTTGACGTAGCGCTCGTCGTCGTTCCAGATCGTCCGGATCATCGACGGCCACGGCTTCTTGCAAACCAGGATACCGCCTTGGCCCCACGGCAGTTCGGAACCGGTTTCGTCAACCACGGCGAACTGGATACCCGGGAACGGCAGGGTGCAGGAACCCGGTACCAGCGGCGTGGCGCCCGGCAGCGGGGTGATCATGTGACCACCGGTTTCGGTTTGCCAGAAAGTATCGACGATCGGGCAACGGCCGCCACCAACGTTTTCGTAGTACCACGTCCAGGCCGCCGGATTGATCGGCTCGCCAACGGAACCCAGAATGCGCAGCGAAGACAGATCGTAGCTCTTCGGATGCACAGCCGGATTGTTGTCGGAGGACTTGATCAGCGAACGGATGGCGGTCGGTGCGGTGTAGAAAATCGTGGCCTTGTGGTCCTGGATCATCTTCCAGAAACGACCAGCATCCGGGTAGGTCGGGACACCTTCGAAAACGATTTCGGTCGCGCCGCAGGCCAAGGGGCCATAGGTGATATAGGTGTGACCGGTAACCCAGCCGATGTCAGCCGTACACCAGAAGACGTCCGACGGCTTGATGTCGAAGGTCCACTTCATGGTCATGATGGCGTGCAGCAGGTAGCCGCCGGTGGAGTGCTGAACGCCCTTCGGCTTGCCGGTGGAACCCGAGGTGTAGAGCAGGAACAGCGGGTGTTCGGCTTCAACCCATTCCGGTTCGCAAACATCGGACTGGTCGGCAACAGCATCGTGCAGCCAGGTATCGCGGCCGGCAACCATGTTGACTTCAGCACCGGTGCGCTTGAGGACGATGACGTTCTTGACGGATTCACAGCCACCCATGGCGAAAGCTTCATCAGCAATCGGCTTGAGCGGGATGGCCTTGCCACCGCGGAACTGACCGTCGGAGGTAATCAGGGCAACAGCGCCAGCATCGTTGATGCGGTCACGCAGGGACTGGGCAGAGAAACCGCCGAAAACAATGGAGTGGATGGCGCCGAGACGGGCGCAAGCCTGCATCGCGCAGATGCCTTCGACGGTCATCGGCATGTAAATGACGACGCGGTCACCCTTCTTGACACCCATGCCGCGCAGGGCATTGGCGAACTTGGCAACCTTGGACAGGAGTTCCTTGTAGGTAACCTTGGTAACTTCGCCGTTGTCGGCTTCGAAAATCAGGGCAACCTTGTCGCCCAGACCAGCTTCGACATTACGGTCAAGACAGTTGTAGGAAACATTCAGCTTGCCGTCGGCAAACCATTTGAAAAACGGAGCGTTGGATTCATCAAGCGACTGGGTAAAAGGCTGCTTCCACGTGATCATTTCACGGGCACGCTTGGCCCAGAATTCCGGGTAGTCGGCTTCCGCTTCCGCGCACAGCGCCCGGTAGGCGTCCATCCCCGAAACCGCCGCGTTCTTGACCATTTCGTCAGACGGATAAATTAGCTGCACGGACTCATTCGACATATTCTTCTCCTCTGCGGTACTTCGCAATTTATGTTGAAA
>JAVBXO010000257.1 GCA_030824535.1 Azonexus sp.
TGCGCCTGGGTGAGTTCGGTCGTTGCCCGGCCGATGCCTGCCGCATTGCGGCGAAAGAGCGGCAGCGGCAGCGACAGAGTGACGCCGACCAGCTTCTCCCGTGCGTCCCACGGCCCTTCCCGGCCCACATTGACCCCGATGGTAATGTCCGGATAGACCGCCGCCTGCTCCAGGCCGAGACGGTTGGATGCTGCCGCTTCCCGCAGTTCCAGGGCACGCAATTGGGGCCGCTGGCGGGCGGCAGCGAGCAATTGCTCCAGGGAGTACCTCGGGGTGGCAGGCATCAATTCGCCGGCGACCTCGGGTAAGTGATCGGGCGCCAGTTGCAGGGCGCTCGCCAACTCGGCCCGGGCCTCGATAAGCTGCTCGTGCAGGACGGCCAGCTGGTTGCGGCCGCGCTCCGCTTCGACGATCGCAAGGTTGCCGTCCAGGCGGCTATCTTCCCCCGCCGCCACCCGCTTCCGGACCGCTGCGGCGGCATCTTCCACGAGTTTCAGCGCTTCTTCTTCGGTGGTGATGCGAAGCTGTAGCACCAGCACCCGCACAAAACGCTGCTCGATCTCGGCACGCACCTGACGGCGTGTCTCTTGCAGTGTGGCCTGGAGCCCGGCCAGTTCCTGAGTGGCGGCTTCGCGCCGGTAACGGGGCTGGCCGGCTACTTCGAAGGTCTGCGCGAGCCCCGTATTCCAGTCGCGCTGCTTTTCGGTAGCGAGGCCTGGTTGTGGAACCGATCGCCGCAGCCGTTCGACGGAAAGCTCAGGGTTGTTCCAAAGGAAACTACGGGCATCGACCAGTTCACCCTCGGCAGCCGAAAGCCTCGCTTGCGTGCTGCGCAGGGTCGGATTGGCCGCCTCGGAACGGCGCCACGCTTCTTCGAGAGTCAGGGCAGTGGCCGCTTGGGCCGATGCCAGAGGGAGGGCCAGGGCAAACCAAGCACCCGCCACGATGCCGGCAGCGCGCCGCCACGGGCGCACCGCGGCCAAAGTGTCGCAAAACTGCATGAGAAAAAACCTTTCAAGCGCTGGCTGGCGCACTGGACGCCAGCCGTGGATCAAAACGAACGAATGGATTCAGGCTTGAAAGATGGTTCGAGGGGGACGAAAGGGGCCCTCGTTTGGACGGGTTGGGACCCTCGCCCTGCCTGGCGCGCTCAAGTGCTCTTGGGAGGCGAGGTGAATCGGTGAGAACGCCGCATTTTCGCACTCGGTCCCGGTCAGATGGGATTGCGCGTGGCAGCCGAGATTGCAATGCTGGTCGGCCAATCCCGGATCAGGCAATTCACCTTGGGTGGTAAAAAAGTGGGCGATCTCGTCCGACAAGGCATCCGCAGTCGCGTCTGTTCCATAAGTCCACAGCGACACGCTGACTAGGCAAAAGGCCAGCAGCATAGCAACGTAGGAGTGAAAGCGAGGGAAACGGAACATGGCTGAGAATTATTCTTGTCGTGACGGCCCGCGTCAATCGAATTTCATATCGATGTTTTTTTCAATCGGCGGGTAGCAGATGCCCAGCTTCTCGTTGCACCCTTGATAGGATGCATAAAGGGTGAACGCCCTGGCCTTGGGAGACCGCTCCAGGGTGATTTCGGCAACGACGGGTGATTTATAGACTTCGATCATCCCGAAATAGGTGTCATTCTTCATCTCGCCCGCCGGCAGTTTGACTTCTTTGATCATGACGCCGCTGGCATTCTTGAGGGCAAAGCGGACCTTGTTCTTGTACAGGTAGTGTTTTTTTGCGGGAATGATCTCCGCCACTATCGTGTCGGCCCGCTTGAGTGATGCCTTAAGTCGGAAAGCCTCGTCGGGAGGCAGAGGCTCTTCGGCTGCGAAAGCGGGGTGGAACGCACCGACGAGCATGCAGGCAAACAAGGCAAGACGGGTAAGCGGGGAGAAAAGCCGTTGAGTCAATTTGTGTTCCTCGTTGCGGTAGAAGGCAAAGGGTTGCATCCGGGACATCATGCGTTGTCTGTTTCGACAGGGGGAATTTCAGCCTGGGTCGGCGCCAGTGCCACTCCTAGCAGGAGAATAAGGACACTCAAACAAAGCGCCGTGTCGGCCAGATTGAATGCCGGCCAGTGCCAGCCGTCGGTATGGAAGTCCAGATAATCCACGACCGCTCCCCGGACCAAGCGATCTATCAGGTTGCCGACGGCACCGCCAAGGAGCAGGCTATACCCCCACCCTTCCCACCGGTTCGCCACGCCTTTCAGCAACATGACGGTCAGCACCACCGAGACGGCCAAGGTGAGGGCAATGAAGACATAGCGTTGCCAACCCCCGGCATTCGCGAGAAAACTGAAGGCTGCGCCGCTATTCAGGATGTGGACGAGATTGAAAAACGGTAACACCGTTTCGCCTGCGCCCAAGGAGAAGGTCCCCGCGATCCAATACTTGGCCCCTTGGTCCGCCAAGACCACAACGATAGCCAACCCCAGCCAGCGGTACCGGTCCATCATGGGCTTATCCGGGATCATTTGCGCAGCATCCTCACGCCGTTACCCACCACCAGCAGACTGGCGCCCATGTCGGCGAAGACCGCCATCCACATCGTGGCATTTCCGAATACCGCCAGTCCAAGGAACACGACCTTGATCCCAAGGGCCAGGGCAATGTTCTGCCAGAGTACAGCGTGGGTCTGGCGAGACAGGCGAATGGCCTCCGGAATGCGCCGCAGGTCGTCGTTCATGATCACCACGTCGGCCGCTTCCATCGCCGTGTCCGTACCGGCCGCACCCATGGCCACGCCGATGTCGGCCCGCGCCAGCGCCGGTGCGTCGTTGATGCCGTCGCCGGTCATCGCGGTCAGGCCATAGCGCCGCTGCAAATCTTCGATGGCCGCCAGTTTGTCCTCCGGGAGAAGATTGCCCCGGGCGTCGTCGATGCCGGCTTCCTTGGCGATGCTCGCGGCCGTCGCCCCATTGTCGCCGGTCAGCATGACCGAGACGACACCGAGACGGTGCAGATCGGCCACCGCTTC
>JAVBXO010000180.1 GCA_030824535.1 Azonexus sp.
TGGGCTGGATGCGGTCAACGATGGTGGCCGGCTGAAGCTTGCTGTACAGATTGCCGCGCACGGTGATCGTCGGCAGGCGGTCGCGACGCCAGATCAGGCCGGGTTCAAAGCCGTAATGCAATTGGGCGATCTGGCTCAGCGGAACGCTCTTGCCGCTGCGCGTCGGGATCGCCAGCGTGCCTAGCTGTGACAATTGGCGACGGTCTTCGGCGGCGCCGCGCAGGACGACATCGATGGTTTTTTCGCCTTCGCGGAAATTGCTGACCGTCAGGCCGTTGACCGAAAGATTGAGCAGGCTGGCCAGATCCTGGCTGGAAATTCCCAGCAGTCTTGCTTTGTCCTGGTCAATTTCGATCTCGACGGCCTTGGACAGGTCGCTCCAGTCAACATTGATGCCGCTCAGGTCGGGATCGCCGCGCATGACGCCAGCGACTTCACCGGCGATGCGCCGCAGTTCGCCGATGTCTTCGCCGGAAATCCGGTATTGCACCGGGTAGCCGACCGGCGGGCCGTTTTCGATCCGGGCGACCTGGGCGCGGGCGGCAAAGTGCAGGTCTTGTGCTGCGTCGCCATTTTCGAACAAATTGATGAGTCGACCGCGCAAGGCTTCGCGGGCTTCAACGCTGGTGGTCACGATGACAAACTGGCTGACGTTGCTTGCCGGCAATTGCTGGTCCAGGCCCAGGTAGTAGCGTGGCGAGCCGGAGCCGATGTAGCTGATGTAGTGCTCGAAGTCGTGATGCTCGGCCTTGTCGGCCGCCAGCCATTTTTCCAGGCGGGCGGCTTCGGCGGTACTGGCGCTCAGTGACGAGCCTTCCGGCAGGCGCAGTTCGACGTTCAGTTCGAGGCGGGTGGAGTTGGGGAAGAACTGCTTCTGCACCTTGCCCATGCCGGCCAGCGCCAGTACGAAGAGCAGGCCGGTCAGGCCGATGACCTGCCAGCGGTGAATCACGCACCAACTGACCAGACGGCGGAAACGGACATAAAAGGCTGTGCCGTAAACATCATGGTCGTCGCCGTGGGCCGGGCCATTCAGGCCAAGGCGGGCGAACAGACGCGCCACTCCCGGCAGGCGGCGTTCCAGCAGGCCGGGACTGCGCGGCGCATGCGGGTCGGGCAGCAGCTTGTAGCCCAGCCAGGGAATGGCAATCACGGCCGCCAGCCAGGACAGCAGCAGGGCGATGGCATTGATCTGGAAGAAGGCGAAGGCGTATTCGCCGGTTGAGGATTTGGCCAGGGCGATGGGCAGGAAGCCGGCGACGGTGACGAGCGTGCCCGACAGCATCGGCGCCGCAGTGCTGGTATAGGCGAAGGAGGCGGCGCGGGTGCGTTCCCAGCCCTGTTCCATCTTTACCCACATCATTTCGACAGCGATGATCGCATCGTCGACCAGCAGGCCCAGCGCCAGCACCAGTGCGCCGAGCGAGACCTTGTGCAGGCCGACGTTGAACAAATGCATGAAAAAGAAGGTGGCGGCTAGAACCAGCGGAATCGACACCGCGACGACCATGCCGGTGCGCACGCCAAGGCTGATGAAAGTGACCAGCAAGACGACGATTACGGCTTCGGCCAGGGACTGGACAAAGGCGCTGATCGAGCGCTGCACGGCGGTTGGCTGGCTGACCGCTTCGCTGATCTCGACGCCCACTGGCAGGCTTTGCTGGAGGCTGGCGATACGTTGCTCCAGGGCCTTGCCGAGGACGATGATGTCGCCGCCCTTGGCCATGGCCACGCCGATGCCCAGCGCTGGCTTGCCGCTGTAGCGCACCAGGGTGTTGGACGGGTCGCTGAGGCCGCGATGCACGTTGGCGATGTCGCCCAGGCGGATGCTGCGGCCACCGGCGCGGATCAGCGTATCGGCGACGGCGGCGACGGTGTTGAAATTGCCGCTCGGGCGAATCTGGATGCGTTCGCTGCTGGTTTCAAAAAAGCCAGCGCCGGCCACGGCATTCTGTTGCGCCAGTGCGGCGGTGATGGTGTTCAGGTCGATGCCCAGCGTCGCGAGCTTGGCGTTGCTCAGGTCGATGTAAATCTTCTCGTCCTGAATGCCAAAAATTTCGACCTTGCCGACCGTCGGAATGCGCAACAGATCGTCACGGATGCGTTCGGCGAGATCCTTCAGTTGCGGGTAATCGAAGCCTTCTGCGGTCAACGCATAAATATTGCCAAAAACGTCGCCGAATTCATCGTTGAAGAACGGCCCCTGGATGCCGGCCGGCAGGGTATGGCGGATGTCGCCGATCTTCTTGCGCACTTGGTAATAGACATCCGGCACCTGGGCGGGCGGCGTGCTGTCCTTGGCAAAGAACAGCACCGTCGATTCGCCGGGGCGCGAATAGCTGGCAGTGCGGTCGAGATAAGGCATTTCCTGCAGCTTTTTCTCGATCTTGTCGGTCAGTTGCTGTTCGACTTGGCGGGCAGTGGCGCCGGGCCATTGTGCACGAATGACCATGACCTTGAAGGTGAAGGGCGGATCTTCGGCCTGGCCGAGTTTGCCCCAGGCAAAGACGCCAAGCAGGGCAATGACCAGCAGAAAATAACCCACCAGCGTGCGGTGGTGCAGGGTCCAGTCGGAAAGATTGAAGCGATGATTCATGTCAGCGCTGCCGTTCCGTCGTGCTCGCGACGCGCGCCTGCACTGCTTCGCCATCGACCAGGCGGGTGGCGCCAGCGACGACCACCAGTTCGCCGGGCTGCAGACCGCTGCTGATGCGTACGCCATCCTCGGCGAAATGGCTGGTCTTGACCGGTCGTGAGGCAACCTGACCATTGACGACGACGCGTACCAGCGGTCCCTGTCCCTGGTCGATGACCGCGCTCAGCGGCACCTGCAACTCCGGATTGCCGCTGGCGGCAACCGCGACGCGGGCGGTCATGCCGAGGCGAACCGCGGGCGGCGGATCGATCAGGCGGATGCGCGCGGCGTAGCTGCGGGTCAGCGGGTCGGCGGCTGGGGCCAGTTCGCGCAGTTCGCCGCGCAGGGTGATTTTCGGGTCCGCCCAGAGGTTGACCGCAAAAGCGGGCGCTGACTTGAATTCGGCCAGCCGACCTTCCGGTACAGCGATGGCAATTTCCTTCTGTTCGGGGCGGGCGAGGCGCAGTAGCGGCTGGCCAGCGCCAACGACCTGGCCGGCTTCGGCCAGTACGGCGGTGACGATGGCCGGGAATTCGCTGCTCAAGGTGCCGTAGGCTGCCTGGTTACCGCTCAGCGCAGCCTGAGCGCGGGCCTGTTCGAGGCGACCGATGGTCGCTTTATAGGCATTGTCCTTGGCCTCAAAAGCCGCCTGGCTGACGAATTTCTTCGCCAGCAGGCCGTGATAGCGCTCGCGCTCGGCGCTGGCGGTGGCGTGGTCGCTGCTGGCGCTGGCCAGTTGCGCGCTGGCAGCGCTGGCGGCAAGTTGCAGGTCAGCCGGATCGAGACGGGCGAGCGGCTGGCCGGCCTTGATTTCAGCGCCGGCATCAACCAGCCGGGCAGCGAGCTTGCCGCCGACGCGGAAAGCCAGATCAAACTCGTAACGGGCGCGGATTTCCCCGCTATAGCTGGCGCCGCTGCCGGGGGCGGCGCTGGCTGCCTGGACCAGGACGATGCGTGGCGGCGGGGCGGCAGGCGGTTCGGGCTGGCAGCCGGTCAGCAAAAGAAGCGTAAAGGCGGGGGCGGCGATCTTGAACATGGTCCGGCAGTCGTTGGAAGAGTCACGGGATGATAATGAACGATCGGTCAGTAAGGCAAGTTGTCATCGGCCAGCGGCTTTCAGTCGTTACAATGAGGACCATGAACGTTACCCACGCCTCCTTCTCTGGCCTCGATTTGCTGGCCTCCGCAGTCCTCCTGATCGATCAGGATCAGGCGGTTCGTTATATCAATGCTGCCGGTGAAAACCTGCTGGCCGCCAGTAGCCGGATGCTGATCGGCAAGACGCTGGGCAGTGTTTGTACCTGCTCGGCGACCCTGCAGTCGGCCATCGACAACGGTCTGCTGAATAATTGGGGCTATACCGGCCAGAACATCGAATTGAAGCGCGCTGATGGTGAGGTGCTGCGCCTCAATTGCACGGTGACCCCGCTGCGCCCCGACGTCGCGCTCGGCATGCGGCTGTTGCTCGAATTGCAGCCGATAGACCATCACCTGGCGGCGACCCGCGAAGAGCGCTTGATTGAGCAACAGCAGGCCAATCGCGAACTGATCCGCAACCTGGCGCACGAAATCAAGAATCCGTTGGGCGGTCTGCGCGGTGCGGCGCAATTGCTTGAGCACGAACTGGCCAATCCTTCGCTGAAGGAATACACCCAGGTCATCATCAAGGAAGCCGACCGCCTGCAGGATCTGATGCAGCGCCTGCTGACACCACACCGGGCGATGTTGCCGGCGACGGTCAATATTCATGAAATCCTCGAACGCGTGCGCAGCCTGCTGACCGCCGAGTTCCCCGGTTCGCTGCAGATGCGACGGGACTACGACACCAGCCTGCCGGAGCTGGTCGGTGATCGTGAGCAGTTGATCCAGGCCGTGCTGAATATTGCCCGCAATGCGGCGCAGGCGATGCAGGGCGAAGGCGAAATCGTGCTGCGGACCCGCTCCTTGCGCCAGGTGACGCTGGCCAAGAAGCGTTACCGGCTGGCCATGGAAATCAAGGTCATCGACAACGGTCCGGGCATTCCCGACGAGATCCGCGAGCGGATGTTTTATCCGCTGGTGTCCGGGCGCGAAGGCGGTAGCGGTCTGGGGCTGACGATTGCCCAGAATTTCATTCAGCATCATCACGGGACGATTGATTGCCACAGTCGTCCGGGACGCACGATCTTCGTGTTGCGCTTGCCCATAGAGCAGGCCTGAGTCTTGCTTGTGATTTGGCTATTTACGAAAACCAAATGAGCCAAAAAAATATGAAACCGGTCTGGATTGTTGACGATGACCGCTCCATTCGCTGGGTGCTGGAAAAGACGCTGACGCGCGAGGGGATTCCCTTCAAGAGTTTTGCCTCGGCGACGGAAGCGATTTCGCAACTGGAGCAAGGCCTGGAGCCGCCCCAGGTGCTGATGTCGGATATCCGCATGCCCGGCCAGTCAGGCCTGGAACTGCTGCAGGTTGTCAAAACCCGTTTCCCTTCCGTGCCGGTCATCATCATGACCGCCTACTCCGACCTTGAAAGTGCCGTCGCGGCTTTCCAGGGCGGTGCCTTTGAATACCTGCCCAAGCCCTTTGATGTTGATCAGGCGGTCGAACTGATACGGCGTGCGGTTGATGAATCGATGCACCAATCCGGTGCGGCCGAGGAAGAAGGCCTGGTTCCCGAAATTCTCGGTCAGGCGCCGGCCATGCAGGAAGTCTTCCGCGCCATCGGTCGTCTGGCGCTGTCGCATGCAACCGTGCTGATCACCGGCGAATCCGGTTCGGGCAAGGAGCTGGTCGCCCGTGCCCTGCATCGCCACAGCCCGCGCGCCGACAAGCCGTTCATCGCGATCAATACCGCCGCGATTCCCAAGGATTTGCTCGAGTCCGAACTTTTCGGTCACGAGCGCGGCTCCTTTACCGGCGCGCAGACGCAGCGGCGTGGGCGTTTCGAGCAGGCCGAGGGCGGCACGCTGTTCCTCGATGAAATCGGCGACATGCCGTCCGAACTGCAGACGCGCTTGTTGCGGGTCTTGTCTGACGGGCATTTTTATCGCGTTGGCGGCCATTCGCCGATCAAGGCCAATGTCCGGGTCATTGCCGCGACCCACCAGAATCTGGAAACCCGCGTCAAGGACGGCCTGTTTCGCGAAGACTTGTTCCATCGCCTGAACGTCATCCGCATTCGCCTGCCGGCCTTGCGTGAACGGCGCGAGGATATCCCGCTGCTGACCCGCCACTTCCTGCAAAAGAGTGCGCGCGAACTGGGCGTGGAAACCAAGCGCTTGTCCGAGGCGGCGATCAAATATCTCGCCGGCCTGGATTTTCAGGGCAACGTGCGTCAGCTGGAAAACCTTTGCCACTGGCTGACGGTCATGGCGCCGGGGCAGCAGGTCGAGATTGGCGATTTGCCCAGCGAATTGCGTGAAGCGGTGCCGACGGCGCTAGCGACCGACTGGATCACGGCGCTGGAACTCGAGGCCGACCGCATGCTGGCACGCGGTGTTGCCGATGTGCATGGCGTGCTGTCCCAGGTTTTCGAACGCGTGCTGATTTCCCGGGCGCTGGTGCATACCGGCGGCCGGAGGATTGAAGCGGCGCAGGCGCTAGGCATCGGCCGCAATACGATTACCCGCAAGATTGCCGAACTCGGCATCGATGGCGGCAAGGAGCATGCGGCAGAGTAAAATCCGCCGCATGGCCCTGATCGATCCTGTTTTGCTCAAGACCCGGCTGGCTGCGGCCGCCGGGCGTTTTGATGTCGACGCGCTGGAAATTTGCGACTCGACCAATTCCGAACTGCTGCGCCGTGCCGATGGCGGCGCGCCGGCTGGCACGGTCATCGTTGCCGACCGGCAAAGCGCCGGGCGCGGCCGGCGCGGACGCCGCTGGCTGTCGGCGCCGGAATCCAGCCTGACCTTTTCCGTGTTATGGCGTTTCAGCGGCCCGCTGACGCGGCTTTCCGGTCTGTCATTGGCCGTTGGTGTGGCGCTGGCGCGGGCTTTGACCGGGCTGGGCGCACGCGGCATACGTCTGAAATGGCCGAATGACGTCCTGCTCGAAAGCGCGGGCGATTTCGCCAAGCTCGCCGGCATCCTGGTCGAGCTTTCCTCCGACCGGCGCGGCGCCCAGGCGGTGATCGGCATTGGTCTCAATCTTTCGGCGCCGGCCGAGGATCTCGGGCAGCCGGTCGCCGGCCTGAATCAGGCGATGCCGGCCTTGCCCGAGCGGCATGCCGTGCTGGCGGCGATTTTGTGCGAGTTACAGGTCGTGCTCGACGCTTTTGCGGTCGACGGCTTTTTGGCAGTCAAAATGGCCTGGCAGGACGCCAACGCCTGGGACGGCCTGCAACTGCAAGTCAGCGGCGACGGCCAGATCGTCCAGGCCGGGCGTTGTGTCGGTGTTGATAAGGACGGCGCCTTGCTGCTCGACACCGGGCGCGGCATCGAACAGGTGCTGGCCGGCGATGTCAGTTTGCGGCGCGCATGATACTTTGTCTCGATAGCGGCAACAGCCGCATCAAGTGGGGCGCGCACGACGGGCAGCAGTGGCTGGCCCAGGGCGCGGTGAATCACGCCGACGTAGCGCAACTGGGTGAGTTGGCCGAACGCTGGCCGCAGGCCGAGCGGCTGGTCATGGCCAATGTCGCAGGCGCCGCCGCTGGCGAGCGCATCCGTATTGCGTTGGGCGAACTGGCGGGACGACTGGAGGAGGTGCGTTCCTCGGCAGCGGCCTGTGGCGTGCGCAGCGCTTATCGTTTTCCGGAAAAACTCGGCGTTGATCGCTGGTGTGCGCTGATCGGCGCGCGCAGCCTGTCGCGCCTGCCGACGCTGGTGGTCATGGCCGGCACTGCAACCACCGTGGACAGCCTTGCCGCCGACGGCTGCTTTCGTGGCGGCTTGATCCTGCCCGGCGTGCAACTGATGCGCGCATCCCTCGGCAATGGCACCGCCGGCTTGCCGATGGCGCCGGGCGAGCACCGCGATTTTCCGCAATGCACCGAGGATGCAATTCACAGTGGCATTGTCGACGCTCAGGCCGGGGCCATCGAACGTGCTTATGCCCGCTTGGGTGACGGTGACAAGGCCTGTTTGCTGGGCGGCGGCAATGCCGGGTTGATTGCTGCGGCGCTGACGATTCCCCATCGTCGGGTGGATAATTTGCCACTTGCGGGCCTGCAGAAAATTGCCCAGGCTGCCTGAAATTTTTTGCGCTTGAATTAAGCGGCCTGAGCGGTGACAATCCTTCGTCATCGTATCTCCGGGGGAGAGCATGTTCGATCCGGTCATCAACAGCTTGCCGGCCTTTGCCGGCTATTTCGCGACAGCCCTGGGCTTGCTCGCGGTTTTTCTCGCGCTCTATTTCTTCGTTACCCCTTATGACGAGCTGGCGCTGATTCGCGACGGCAATGTTGCTGCTGCTGTCAGTGTGGCTGGTGCGGTGATTGGTTACGCCTTGCCGATTGCCGTGGCCGTGGTCGTCAGCCACAGCCTGACGACGATGATCGCCTGGGGTGTCGTGGCTTGCGTCGTGCAGTTGCTGGCTTACGTGATGGCGCGGCTGGTGCAGCCGCAACTCAACCAGGCCATTCCCCAGGGCAAGCTGGCCTCGGGAATTTTCCTTGCTTCGCTTTCCCTTGCTGTCGGCATCCTTAACGCCGGCTGCATTGCCTGACTTTTCCAGGAGACTTCAATGGCACTGATGGACTTCATCAAGAAACAGTTTATCGACATCCTGCAATGGACCGAGGACGGCGACGGCACGCTGGCCTGGCGCTTCCCGATGCAGGAAATGGAAATCCAGAACGGCGCCAGCCTGACGGTGCGCGATTCGCAGATGGCCTTGTTCGTCAATGAAGGCACGGTCGCCGATGTCTTTGCGCCGGGCCGCTACAAGCTGACGACGCAGACGTTGCCGGTACTGACTTACCTGAAGAACTGGGACAAGCTCTTTGAGTCGCCGTTCAAGAGCGATGTTTACTTCTTCTCGACGCGTACCCAGCTCGACCAGAAATGGGGAACACCGAATCCGATCACCATCCGCGACAAAGAATTCGGCATCGTTCGTCTGCGTGCCTTCGGCATTTACTCGTATCACCTGACCGACCCGAAAATCTTTTACCAGAAGATTTCCGGCACACGCGAGGAATACGGTCGCGAGGAGCTCGAAGGCCAGTTGCGCAACACCCTGGTGGCCGGCCTGACCGACCTGTTCGGTGAATCCGGCGTCGCCTTCATCGACATGGCGGCCAATCAGGACGAATTCGGCAAGGCGATGTTTGCCAAGGCCGTACCGATGTTTGCCGATTTCGGCCTGGCGCTCGATACGCTGGTGGTCCAGAACGTTTCGCTGCCGGAGGAATTGCAGCGCGTGCTCGACCAGAAGATCAGCATGAACATGATCGGCGACATGCAGCGCTTTACCCAGTTCCAGGTCGCCAACAGCATTCCCGATGCAGCGAAAAACGAGGGCGGGCTGGCGGCCATGGGTGTTGGCCTGGGCGCCGGGGTCGGTTTCGGCCAGGTTTTTGGCCAGAGCATGGCGCAGGCGCTGCAGCCGGCGACGCCGGTTGCACCGGTAGCGGCTGCACCGGCTGTGGCGGGCATTTCCGCTGACGATATTGTGGCGACGCTGGAAAAGCTGCACGGGCTGGTCGAGAAGGGCATCCTCAGCCAGGCCGAGTTCGATGCCAAAAAAGCAGAATTGCTCAAAAAACTGAGTTGACCGCAGCAACGTGGCCTTAAGCGCTTCCTGTCCCTCCTGTGGCGCGCCGGTTGTTTTCAAATCGGCGTCGTCGGTCTTTGCCGTCTGCGAGTATTGCAGCAGTACGCTGGTGCGCCACGACCAGCAACTTGAAGACATCGGCAAGATGGCGGCGCTGGTCGAGGACCGCTCGCCGCTGCAGTTGGGTGCTGAGGGTAGTTACAAGGGCGTGCATTTTGCGCTGATCGGGCGCATCCAGATCAAGTACAGCCAGGGCAGCTGGAACGAATGGCATTTGCTGTTTGACGACATGCGCACCGGCTGGCTGTCGGAAGCCGCCGGCGAATATGTGCTGAGCTTTATCCGGCATGTCGACGAGCCCTTGCCGGCGCTTGCCGATCTCAAAATCGGCAAGCGCCTCGCCCTCGCCAGCCAGGGCTGGACCGTCAGCAATATCGAAGAGGCCGAGTGCATCGCCGGCCAGGGTGAGTTGCCGTTCAAGGTCGGCGCCGGTTACCCGGTTTCTGCGGTCGACCTGCGCAATGAGCGCAATTTCGCCACGCTGGATTATTCCGAAACGCCGCCCTTGCTCTTCGTTGGCGAGGCCGTCGATTTCAAATCCCTGAAAATGTCCAACCTGCGCCAGGGCATGGACATCCCGACGAAAACCGTCGCGGCGCGGGTTTTCCGCTGTCCGGCCTGCGGTTCGCCGATGCAGGCGCGCTCAGCGGAAATTCTCGCCGTTGGCTGCGTCAGTTGCGGTGCGGTGGTCGATACCGCTGACGAAAATTACAAGATGTTGTCGAAGGCGCTGAGTCGCGAAGACAATAAATATGTGCCGCGCCTGGCGCTGGGCAGCAAGGGCAAGCTCGAGGGCAAGGCGGTTGAAGTCATTGGTTTCCTGGTGCGTCAATGCCGGGTCGAAGGCATCGCCTACAGTTGGCGCGAGTATCTGCTGGCGGCGGAAAACGGCACGTATCGCTGGGTGACCGAGTACAACGGCCACTGGAACGTCGCCGATGTATTGTCCCGGCCGCCGGCCAGCAATCGCGTGCTGGAAACCGAATCCCTGAGTTACAACGGCCAGACTTTCAAGCATTTCCAGACGACCACCGTCGTCGAAGTCATCCAGGTCGCCGGCGAATTTACCTGGCAGGTCCGCCGGGGGGAAACCGCCCGGGTCATCGATTACGTGGCGCCGCCGCTGTTGCTGTCGCGTGAATCGACGGACAAGGATCTCAACTGGTCCCTGGGTGTCTACGTTGAACCCGGGGTCATCGCCGCTGCTTTCGGGCTGAAGAAAGGGCTGCCTGAGCCGATTGGCGTTTTTGCCAACCAGCCCAATCCCTGGCAGGACAATCGCCGGGGGGTGTTCTCCCAGTTCTGGAAAATGCTGTTGCTGGCTATCGTGCTGCAAGGCCTGTTCCTGCTGTTCTCCAGCGAAAAATTGCTGCTGCGCCAGGAATTCGCTTTTGCCCCCGCTCAGGGCGAAGTTCAGAGCCGGGAGTTCCAGCTCAGCGGTCAGGCACGCAAGATCGCTGTGCGCAACCAGACGTCGCTCGACAACAACTGGCTGAGTCTTGACCTGCTGCTGGTCAATAAAAACACCGGGCAAAGCTGGCCGGTAAGCCGCGAACTGTCTTTTTACAGTGGTTATGATGATGGCAGCTGGTCGGAAGGCAGCAAGAGTGACGAAGTGGTTTTCCTGAATATTCCGGCTGGTACCTACTATCTTGCGGTCGACCCCGAAATTGCCCCGGAAAAGCCGGTGCAGGTGCGCGATCAGCTGGAAGTTGCCACGGCCGGCGCCGGCTGGTCGAATTTCGTGATTTTGCTCGTACTGCTGCTGGCCTGCCCGCTGTTCGCCTTCCTGCGCCATGCGGCCTTCGAAACCCGGCGCTGGATGGAAAGCGATCATCCGCCGGCCAACAGCAGCGATGGAGACGACTGATGTTTCCAAAATTCAATCTGGCAACCGGGGTTTTGGCTTTGCTGGTTTTTGTTTATGCCCAGTACCAAGGCTGGAATCTTTTCGAAAATACCGCGAACGCCGGGGGGCGGGGTTCCGGCGGCAGTAGCCGCAGCTATCACAAGTAGACTTGATCTGATGAACGCAAGTAAGGGTTGTTACGATACCCCCCGTTTTCCGACCCTACTGCTGGCGGCGTTGCTGGCGCTGATTCTCGCTGCCTGTGGTAGTCCGGCGCAGCGTTCGGGCGCAGCAGGCTACGGCGCACGTTCGGCGGCCAGCCCCCAGGGCAACGAGATCGTTCTTTATGCGCTGGGCCTGCTTGATACCGGTTACCGCTTTGGTGGCAAAAATCCCGAGGCCGGGCTCGATTGCAGCGGCATGGTGGCCTATGTCTATGGTCAGGCTGCCGGGCTCAAAGTGTCAGGCAGTGCTGCCGATATCGCCCGCAAAGGCCGGACAATCGCCCGCGATGATCTGCGTCCCGGCGACCTGGTGTTCTTCAATACCCTGGGGCGCGCCTATTCGCATGTCGGCATTTACATCGGCGACGCCCGCTTCGTGCACGCGCCATCGACCAATGGCCGGGTGCGGGTGGACCATTTGGGAGACCGCTATTACGCGCAGCGCTTTGAGGCGGCGCGCAGCTTTTTTGATTAGGTGCCGCAGCAGATTGGACGAGAGCCTGTGGAAAAGGTAGAATCAACAGTTCTCCGCCCGTAGCTCAGCTGGATAGAGTACTGCCCTCCGAAGGCAGGGGTCGTGCGTTCGAATCGCGCCGGGCGGACCAAATATCTCAACGGGTTAAGTCGTTTCGACTTGACCCGTTTTGTTTTTGGGGCCGGCGATGGCCGAAGCTGGCTATCGCCGTATTTTTGGAAAGCTCGGCCAAGCAAGGATCAGCGCTTCCCCTGCGCCTCTTCCGGCGGATAGGCTGGAGGAGGGACGGGCCTGGGAGTCCAGGCCCGTATCATCCGGCATCGATACTTGTGGATGCCGCTTCAGTCACGCTGACAAAGATGCTAGATCAATTTACGGGTCGTATATTTCATTTGCCAGTTCTCGTTCCAGCCGATGTAGATGGTCTTGCTGTCCATGTCGCCGAATGCTTGCACGTCTTGGTGGGACCAGCAATTTTCCACCGGCAGCAAGGCTACGGGGCCAAAGTTGGAGACGCTGTTTCCCGTGGCATAGTAAATCCGGTCGCCATGGCGCCAGAACAGATATAAGACGCCGTCCTGGACCGCCAGGGCCGGCCCCCGGTCCGTCGTGGTCGCATCCGCCAGTTTGATCTGCGCCGACCAGCTTCGGCTTCCCTTGTTAAGGTAGGCAGAAAAAATAGGTTCGCTGCCGTGGTAGCCACCCCAGGCCATCACTAATTGATCGTTGTAGACCGCCAATGCCGGTGAGTGCTGGGTGTCCCGTCCTGGCAGTTTTTCAGGGGCGCTCCAGGAGCCGCCGGCCGTCAAGTTGTAATAGCAGGCATAAAGCCCGTCACGGTCTCCTGTTCCCGGCATCTTGTCACCGTAGTCGGCCCAAGTCAGTACCAGTTCATTGCCCAGGCGTGCCATTGCCGGATTCGTGTAATTCTTGATGCGGGCAGAATCGAGCTTTTTACGGCTCCAGGCGCTGTTTGCGGTGAGTTCGCCGTTTGTCTGGCAGATATAGAGATCATTGTTTCCCTTCTCATGAAACGCCACCATGAGCGTATCGTCTCCTGCAGCGATGGCCGGGCTCTCGAATCCCACTGCCGGGCTTGTACTTGGCCCGACCACGATCGCACCATTGGGATATTGATCCATTTTGTCCAGCGGTTGCAAGACAACTTGCCAACGATCCGAATCGGTAAATCCCACCCAAGTCTTGCCTTTATAGCGGAAGAAGCTGGGGGCCCAGGAGCTATGGGCCTGTCCAAAGACGCCGAGCGGCGCCCATACATCGGTAACGCGCCCCCATAGAAGCAGAAAGGCGGCTGCATACAATTGCCCGGTGTGCAGTGAGGTACGGAAGATTGAAGCGCATTCGTCTTCCGTAAACTTGTTGTTATAGACGACTGCCACTGTCGCTATCCCCGGTACTATCCGCACTTTCTTTGCAAGCAAGGGTTTTACTTGAGCATCGTAGAGCGCCTTTTGCTGCCGTGCCAGCGTCATGATAAGGTCATGCATGTTGTGGCAGCCCAAGGTTTCCGGATTGATCTGCTCGGTTCGGACAGACTGGGGATCGAGTTGGTATTTGGCCCCGACAAGCTCAGCCAGGGATTCGAAGCCGCTATGCCGCCAGTCATTTGAAAGCGGCCAGTTGATGAAATTCGCGGCGTGCATCGGTTGGCTCAAGTCCGTGAAATAGTGCAGCGCCAAGCCAAGGGCGTATCCCGCCTTATCGTACCATTCAGCCAACTGCTCGTCCGACTTCCCGTGCTTGTCCCGACCATCTTCGATCATGGCACAGTAGCTGAGTGACTTGTACGCGAACATGATCGCCTGCGTCAGCGCCGTGGGAGCAATGTCACCCCACCAGTTCTTGCCTGTTGTGGGATCAAAGAAGTGTGACTTCCACGTGGGGATGATACCGATCGAATCGGTATATTCGCCCTTGTAGTCGGCATCATAAAGGCCGTTGAAGATAGCTGCCTGAAATGTGGCGTTTTCGAACAGGCGGCATGGGCGATCTGAACCAGCTATGTCGCGATGAGCCTTGATTATTGCAAATGCACTGCTGACGAGCCGTCGGTGTTCCTTGTCATCCCACTCCACGTCGCGTGGCAGGGGATTGTGCGGCGTCGCGCCGGATTGATCAGGCAGTTGCTGGCAATTGAAGCAAGCATTGGCTTGGTCCTTGAACGTCGTTGCGTCCAGCGTGCCGTCATGCACCAAGAACAAGCTTCCCTCGCCAGTCGATGACATCAAGAAACCACCCGTGCCATCACTGACGGCAAACTGTCCGGCTCTGTTCATCAACAGGGTTTTGGTGCCTTCCGGTACCAATTTGAATCCGAATCTGTCCAGGCCTGCGGAGGTACGCAGTTCAGATGCGGCAACCGACTCCGTGACCAAAACCCCTTGAGATCCCGTCGTAAAGTAACCACCATGGAAGATGCAACGCAGCGCCACCCATTGATCCTCCAGGGGTTGCGCTTCCATATACCATTGCACCGAGGGTTGGCCGAGATCAAACACCCGTACCGGTAAACCGACGATGTCGCCACTGCTGAGCGCTTGGTCGTCTGCCCAGAATGTTTTTAACTGCATACTGTCTGCCATTGTTTTCTCCGATCTTCCATTCGTATAGCGGTCCCCCGTTTTCAGGACAGCAGCCTGAACTGTCCTTTGTCATAAGGGATGCCATAATGGGTAACGCGAAGAGGCAGAAGGTTCACCGTCCTGAGTGCAAGGCCAAGCTTGGTTTGGAAGCCTTGCGTGGGGTAAAGACGATCAACGAAATTGGCTAGCCATCCGGCTGTAGCTTGAGCAGTGGAAGAAGGAAGTCCAGGAGCCGACCAGAGCCTTGTTCGAATGCAAAAGCACACATTTAGCCTTTGGCTCCAAACTGCTCGCCGGCTGACTTTGACTACTGTTCCGCAGGCCTCAGCAGGAGACGCCCGAGTGGGCATCTCCTCAAGATCAAGCCAGTGCTGAATTGACAATAGCCTGGGCTTCGCTCAGCAGCATCTGCAGATGCGCTTCGCTGATCAGGCTTTCGGCATAGAGTTTGTACACGGCTTCGGTGCCCGACGGGCGGGCGGCGAACCAGCCTTTTTCGGTGATGACCTTGAGCCCGCCGATATCGGCGTTGTTGCCTGGCGCGCGGGTCAGCGCGGCCTGGATCGGCCAGCCGGCCAGGGTGTCGGCGGTGACGCTGGCGCCGGTCAGGTGCTTGAAGGCGGCTTTTTGTTCCGGGCTCATCGCTGAATCGATGCGGCGGTAATAGGCGGTGCCGTGGCGGGCGGTCAGGTCGGCGTAGTAGCGGCCGGGATCGCGGCCGGTGACGGCGGTGATTTCGGCGGCCAGCAAGCCGAGGGTGATGCCATCCTTGTCGGTCGTCCAGCACTTGCCGTCACGCTGCAGGAAGCTGGCGCCGGCGCTTTCCTCGCCGCCGAAACAGAGTTCGCCAGTGAGCAGGCCGTCGGCAAACCACTTGAAGCCGACCGGCACTTCATAGACCGGGCGGCTCAGTTCGGCGGCGACGGCGTCGATCAGCTGGCTGGAGACCAGGGTCTTGCCGATGCGCGCCGTGGCCGGCCATTGCGGACGGCGGGTCAGCAGGTAATGGATGGCGACGCAGAGGTAGTGGTTGGGATTCATCAGACCGCTGCTCGGCGTAACGATGCCGTGGCGATCGACGTCGGCGTCATTGCCCCAGGCGATGTCAAAGCGCTCCTTCAGGGCAACGAGGCGGGCCATGGCCGGGGCGCTGGAGCAATCCATGCGGATTTTGCCGTCGTGGTCGAGCGGCATGAAGGCGAAGCGCGGATCGACGCGGTCGTTGACCACTTCAAGCTGCAGGCCATAGCGGCTGGCGATGCGCGACCAGTAATGCACGGCGGCGCCGCCCATGGGGTCGACACCCAGGCGCAGGCCGGCGCGGGCGATGGCTTCCATGTCGATGACGCTGGCCAGCTCCTCGATATAGGGGCCGGCGAAATCGACGGATTTGATGCAAGCGCTCTGGCGGGCTGCGGCGATGGGCAGGCGCTGAACCTCGCGGTTGCCATCGGCCAGCAGGGCGTTGGCGCGGGCTTCGATCCAGCCGGTTACGGCGGTATCAGCCGGACCGCCGCCGGGCGGGTTGTACTTGATGCCGCCATCTTCCGGTGGATTGTGCGACGGGGTAATGAGAATGCCGTCGGCCAGGTTTTGCGGGTGGCTGCGGTTGTAGCGGATGATCGCGCGTGAAATCACCGGCGTCGGCGTGTAGCCGTCATTTTCCTGGATTTCGGTAGCGATGCCGTTGGCTGCCAGGACTTCGAGCGCCGTGGCTTCCGCCGGGGTGGATAGCGCGTGGGTGTCCTTGCCGAGGAAAAGCGGGCCGGTGATGCCGGCCTGGCGGCGGTAGTCGATGACGGCCTGGACGATGGCCAGAATGTGCGCTTCGTTGAAGCTCTTCTTGAAGGCGCTGCCGCGATGGCCGCTGGTGCCGAAGGAAACGCGTTGTGCCGCAACGGCCGGGTCGGGCTGTTCGCTATAGGCGGCGTGCAGGGCGGCGAGATCGATCAGGTCTGATGCTTGGGCCGTCTGGCCGGCGCGGAGATGGGACATGGCAGTAGGCGAGTGTCTGAAGGGTTAAATGAAGGGGGGAGGGTACTATGAATGCCTCAATCCCGCAGTAGTCCGACATCATCTGCTTCGGGATTTTCCTGGCTTCGTCGAATGCAGAAAAGCCGCTGTTGAATTTGCCGGATATTTTGAGCTTGAGCGCAGTATTGCGCGTGGTGCAGATCAGAACGGTGGCGAGGGCGAACAGGCATGCTAGCTCGTCTCGTGCCATGAGCCAACATGCCACCAGAAGTCGTAGCGGCGTCCGGTTTTGAGAGGCCTCAGAGTGCGCCGGTCTCGTAGGCCGACAGCGTGATGCCGGCATGGCTGAGGAATTCGCGGACGGCCTTGATCTCTATCTTGCTGCAGGTGTTGCTGTTGTGCGGATGATGGAGAAAGACTTCGACCTTGTTCAGCGTGACCTTGAAGCGGGCGCCGTGCGAGGGTTCGACCTCGGCGCCGAGGTGGCCGAGCAGCGATTCGATTTCCCGCCAGTGAATATTGGCCGGTAAGGGATCGGTGAAGATCGTGCGCAGCAGGTGGGCGTGTTTGTGGCTCATTTTGAAGCTCCTGCAATAAGGAACTTCTGCATTTTATGCTTCTTGCGGTCGACCGTCAGGAAAGGGCGATTTTCAGCAGCGCTAAAAGCAGCAAAGTGTAGCCGGCCGCCACCAGATCGTCGGCCATGACGCCGAAACCGTTCTTGACGTGCTCGTCGAAATAGCGCGCCGGCTGCGGCTTGGTGATATCGAAGAAACGGAAGATCACGAAGGCGGCGGCTTGCCAGAACCAGCTGGAGGGCGTGATCAGCAGCACCAGCCAGAAGGGGACGATTTCGTCCCAGACGATGCTGCCGTGGTCCGGCTCACCGAGCGCCCGGCCGGTGACGTTGATGAACCAGATGCCGGCAAGGTAGGCGGCGGCAAACAGGAACAGCAACTGGCCGTCGTCGAAGTACGGCCGGAAAAGGATGAAGCTGGCCCACGCGAACAGCGTGCCGAAGGTGCCCGGCGCTTTCGGCGCCAGGCCGCTGCCGCACCCGCAGGCGAAGAAATGCGCGGGGTGGGCGAGAAGAAAGCGGACGCTAGGCGCTTTGGCCAAAGTGATCGTATCCCTTGTGGGCAAATTCGACCGGTTTGCCATCCGGATCAAACACCGTGACGGCGCCAGCCGGGCCGGCGCTCATTTCGCCGATACACCACAGCGGTAGTTCGAGGCGCGCGGCAATCCCGGCAATCGCCTGGACTTGCGTCGCTGGCGTGGTGAAGCAGAGTTCGTAGTCGTCGCCGCCGGCCAGCTGGCATTCGAGGGCGATGCGCCGGAGATCGGCGTCGTAAGTCGGGCCTTTGGGCAGATGCGGTAGTTGCACCAGCTTGACCGCCGCCGCGCAGGCGGAGCGTTCGGCGATATGGCCGAGGTCGGCGAGCAGGCCGTCGGAAACGTCGATGGCGGCGCTGGCAATGCCATCGAGCGCCAGACCGAGCGCGACGCGCGGCCGGGGTTTTTCCAGGGCGCCAACGCACAGGCGCGGCCAGGGCTCGGGCAAGCTCACACGGCCTTGCAGATGGGCCAGGCCGAGGGCCGCCAGACCGGGGCGGCCGGAGACCCAGATCAGGTCGCCGGGCTTGGCGCCGTCGCGGCGCAGGGCATGGCCGGGGGCAACTTCACCGATGGCGGTAATGCAGAGATTCAGCGGCCCGCGCGTGGTATCGCCGCCAACGACATTGACGCCATATTCGGCGGCGCAGGCGAAGAAACCGTCGGCGAATCTGGCAATCCAGGACTCGTCGACCGCAGGAAGCGCGCCAGCGAGGGTTACCCAGCGCGGTTTGGCGGCCATTGCGGCAAGATCGGAGAGATTGACCGCCAGCGCTTTCCAGCCGAGATTGCGCGGGTCGGTGTCGGGCAGGAAGTGCGTGCCGGCGACCAGCATGTCGGTGGTTACCGCCAGCTGCATGCCGGGCGAGGGCTGCAGCAGCGCGCAGTCGTCGCCCGGGCCGAGCACCGCATCGGGCGTCGGGCGGGCGAAATACTTCGCGATCAGGTCAAACTCTCCAGCCATTAACGCGGTTTTTTGCGCGCGGCGACTTCGGTCGGGCGGATGATCGCGGCAACCTTGTCGAGCACGCCATTGACGTACTTGTGACCATCGGTGCCACCAAAGGCCTTGGCCAGTTCGATGGCCTCGTTGATGATCACGCGGTAGGGCGTTTCGGCGTGATTGAGCATCTCGAAGCTGGCCATCATCATGATGCAGGCTTCAATCGGCGACAGTTCGCGGAAGGGGCGGTCGATATGCACGGCGATGCGTTCGATCAACTGTTCGTGCTGGCCGATGACGCCGCGCAGCGTGCCGACGAAGAATTCGCGGTCGGCCTTGGCGAAGCCTTCCATTTCCGGGGCATAGGCTTCGATGCTGGCTTCGTCGGCGCCGCCGACACGCCATTGGTAGAGGCCTTGCAGGATGATTTCGCGGGCCCGGCGGCGGGCGGATTTCGGCGGGGCCTTGGGGGCTTGGGCTTGGTCTTGCTCGGTCATTGGCTCAGTGCCTTGTGCAGATTGGCCATCTCGACGGCGGCCTGGGCGCAATCGCTACCCTTGGGTTGCATGCGGACTTCGGCCTGTTCGTCGGTTTCGCAGGTCAGGATGCCGTTGGCGATGGGCACGCCGGTATCGAGCTGGACTTCCATGATGGCGCGGCAGGAGTCGTTGGAGACGACTTCGAAGTGATAGGTTTCGCCGCGAATGACCGCGCCGAGGGCGATCAGTGCATCGTAGCTGCCGCTGTTGGCCATGCTTTGCAGGATCAGCGGGATTTCCAGCGCGCCGGGGCAGGTGGCGATGCTCATGTCGTCATCGCCAACGCCGAGGCGCTTGAGTTCGGCGATGCAGGCCGAGAGCAGGCCTTCGCAGACGGGCAGGTTGAAGCGGCTCATGACGATGCCGACGCGCAGACCGGCGCCGTTGAGATTGCTGTCGAATTCAAAAACGTTTTCAAAGCGGGACATGGCTTTAGAGCTCCGCAGGAGAGGTGACGAAACCGGTGACTTCAAGGCCAAAGCCGGTCATGGAGGGCATCTTGCGCGGGCTGGAGAGCAGGCGCATCTTGCCGACACCGAGGTCGCGCAGGATTTGCGCGCCGATGCCGTAGGTGCGTGGATCCCATTTGACCTGGGCGCGCGGGGTGCTGGTCGTCGGCGCGGTCAGGCGGCTGAGCAGGGCTTCGCCGTCTTCCGGGCGATGCATCAGCACGATCACGCCGTGGCCGAACTTGGCCAGCGCGGCTTGCGCCTGGTCGATGGAAAAGGATTGTTGCTTGCTCGACGGGTCGAGGAAGTCGAGTACCGACAGCGGCTCATGGACGCGCACCAGGGTTTCAGCGCCAGCCGGAATCACTCCCTTGACCAGCGCCAGGTGCGTCGCGCTGCCAGCGCGGTCGACGTAGGCGTGCAGTGTGAATTCACCGTGGGCAGTGGCGATGGTCTTGCTGGTCACGCGTTCGACGAGTTTTTCGGAAGCGGCGCGGTAGTGGATGAGGTCGGCGATGGTGCCGATCTTCAGGCCATGCTCGCGCGAAAATTCGATCAGTTCGGGCAGGCGGGCCATCGTGCCGTCGTCGTTCATTATCTCGCAGATCACCGACGCGGGTTCCAGACCGGCCATGCCGGCGAGGTCGCAGCCGGCTTCGGTGTGGCCGGCGCGTACCAGCACGCCACCGGGGCGGGCAGTAATCGGGAAGACGTGGCCGGGCTGGACGATGTCGTCGGCTATGGCGTTTTTATTGACGGCAACCTGGATGGTCCGGGCGCGGTCGGCGGCGGAAATGCCGGTAGTCACGCCTTCGGCCGCTTCGATGGAGACCGTGAAGGCGGTGCCGTAGACGGTGCCGTTGCTGCGCGCCATCTGGGTCAGACCAAGCTTCTTGCAACGCCCTTCGGTCAGCGTCAGGCAGATCAGGCCACGACCGTAGCGGGCCATGAAATTGATCGCTTCCGGCGTGATGTGCTCGGCGGCCATGACGAGGTCGCCCTCGTTTTCGCGGTCTTCTTCATCGACCAGCACAACCATGCGGCCGGCCTTGAGCTCGGCGACGATTTCTTCGGTACTGGCAATGGCGGGATTGGGAGGCATGCGGAATTCCGGGGAACGGCAGAGGGGGAGCTATTTTCGCAGAAACAGGGGCTTGAGTGGGGGCGGATGGCTTTTATTGCTGTTGGTTTTTTGTGACCAAGGGCAGGGCTGGGCACTTCTGCGGTCGACCTGAAAAAAGGGGCATTTTTCGGGTCGACCGCAAAATCGGCGCACAGCGGCGCTGCTTCACTGCAGCCAAAAAAGCGCAAACCCGGTAGCATCCCGGCCCATGCATCACGCCCTGCTTTTTTCCGTTTTCGTCATCGCTTCCTGTGGCCTGGCTTACGAGCTGGTGGCCGGCGCCCTGTCGTCCTACCTGATCGGCGATTCGGTCATGCAGTTTTCGACGGTGATCGGCTGCTACCTGTTCGCGATGGGGGTTGGCTCATGGCTGTCGAAATACCTGACCCGCGACCTGATCGGACGCTTCATCCAGATCGAACTGATGGTTGGCCTGCTTGGCGGTTTATCGGCGGTCGGGCTGTTCCTGGTGTTCACCTGGTTGTCAGCGCCGTTCAAGCTGGTGCTTTACCTCGCGGTCTTTGGCGTCGGCGTGCTGGTCGGCCTGGAAATTCCGCTGGTGATGCGTATCCTGGAGCGCGAGCTGGCCTTCAAGGATCTGGTATCGCAGGTGCTGAGCTTCGACTATCTCGGCGCTTTGGTCGTCTCCATCCTTTTTCCGCTGGTGCTGGCGCCGCAGCTGGGGATGATCCGCACTGGCCTGCTGTTTGGCGTGTTGAATGTGCTGGTCGCCTTGTGGGCCTTGCACCTGTTCCGCGATCAACTCCCGGCCCGGCGTGGTCTGGCGATCCAGAGCTGGAGCGTCATGGCGCTGTTGCTCGCGGGCTTTGCCGGGGCAGGGCAACTGACGACGCTGGCCGAGTCCCACCTGTACGCCGATGAAATCGTCCATGCCGAAACGACGCCTTACCAGCGCATGGTCGTGACGCGCTGGCGCGACGACTTGCGCCTCTTCCTGAATAACAACCTGCAGTTTTCATCGCACGACGAGTATCGCTATCACGAAGCCCTGGTTCATCCGGGCCTGGCCAGTTTGCCGGGGGCGCGGCGGGTGCTGGTGCTGGGCGGCGGCGACGGTCTGGCGGTGCGCGAGATCCTGAAGTATCCGAAGGTCGAGTCGGTGACGCTGGTCGATCTTGATCCGGCGATGACCACGCTGTTTTCAACGGCGCCGGCGCTGGTCGGGCTGAATCAGGGATCATTGCTGTCACCACGGGTGAAGGTGATTAACGCCGATGCCCTGCAATGGCTGGAAGAAAGTCGCGAGTTCTACGATTTTGTCGTTGTCGATTTTCCCGATCCGAATAATTTCGCGCTGGGTAAGCTCTATACCTCGGCCTTCTACCGCCTGCTCGAAAAGCGCCTGTCGGCGCGAGGTTTGATCGTCGTCCAGTCGACCTCGCCTTTTTATGCCCGGCAATCCTTCTGGTGCGTGGTCACGACGCTGGAATCCGTTGGTTTCAAAACCGCGCCGTATCACGCGATGGTGCCGTCTTTTGGTGAATGGGGCTTCATCATCGCCAGCCGCCACGATTTTGTGGCTGCTGCGGTAGACGCCCAAAAAACCCGCTTTTTGACGCCGGAAACCGTGCTCGACCTGTTTCGTTTCCCGGCCGACATGAGCCGGGTGCCGGCGGACGTTAACCTGCTCAACAACCAGGTGCTGGTGCGTTACTTCGAAGCCGAATGGCGGCGGGTCAATCGCTAGCGGGCTGTTGCGCCAGCACGTAGGCGATGGCGTCTTCAATCGCCAGTGGCGGCGAATACAGATAGCCTTGCAGCACATCGCAGCCGAGGCCGGTCAGAAAGTCGCGCTGCGCCTCGGTTTCGACGCCTTCGGCGACCATTTCCAGGTCCAGGCTGTGGGCCAGGGCAATGGTCGCGGCACAGATGGTGGCATCGTTGGCATCAAGCTCGATGTCCTCGACAAAGGAGCGGTCAAGCTTCAGGCGCTGAATCGGCAGGTGTTTCAGGTAGGCCAGTGAGGAATAGCCGGTGCCAAAGTCGTCAATGGACAGTTTGATGCCCATGGCGGCGAAGCGATCAAGGATCGACAGCGTCACTTCCGGCGTATGCATTGCCGTGCTTTCGGTGACTTCCAGCTCGATGTCGGCAGCTTCCAGTTCGTAGCAGGCCATCGCACCCTTGACCATCAACAGCAGGTTTTCGTGGCGCAATTGCTGGGCGGAAATATTGATGGCTACCGAAATGCCCCGGATGCCGCGCGTTTTCATTTCCCGGATCTGCCGGCAGGCTTCCCAGATCACCCAGTCGCCCAGTGGCTGGATCAGGCCGGTTTCCTCGGCAATGCCGATGAAACGTGTCGGCAGGACTTCGCCGACGCTCGGGCTGTGCCAGCGCAACAGCGCTTCGAGGCCGCAGACCCGGCCGCTGCGGGCGTCGATCTGGGGTTGGTAGCTCAGTGAGAATTCGCTGTTCAGCGGCGAGGTCGAGGTAATCGCCTGGCGCAGCGCGTTTTCCAGTTGCAGCCGTTCGTTGGCAGCAACGTTCATCGGTGCGGCGTAGAACTTGTGATTGTTGCGTCCGGCATTCTTGGCGCAGTACATCGCGGTATCGGCGTTGCGCAGCAAGGTCAGCGAGTCCGCACCATCGGTCGGGTAGAGGCTGATACCGATGCTCGGTGTCGCGTACAGCACGTGCGCCGCCAGGGTGTAGCTGTCGCCGAGGGCGGTCTGGATCTTGGCGGCGACGCGGGCGGCCGTCAGCACGCTCTCGATTTCGGGCAGGACAACAATGAATTCGTCGCCCCCCAGGCGGGCGACCAGGTCGCTGTTGCGCACGCAGTCGCGCAGGCGCAGGGCGACGTTGATCAGCAGTTCGTCGCCGACTTGATGGCCCAGCGTGTCGTTGATGTTCTTGAAATTGTCGAGGTCGATCAACATCAGCGCCATCTGGCGGCCTTCCCGCTCGGCAACGCGCAGGGCCTGGGCGAGGTGTGATTCGAAGGCGAGGCGATTGGGCAGGTGGGTCAGCGGGTCGTGATAGGCCAGTTGCACCAGCCGCTGGCTTTCTTCGGTGCCGACGCCGATGTCGGTGAAGTTGGCGACATGCAGGCAGGTCTTGCCGGTTTGGTCAGCCAGCAGCGATACCGTCATCCATTGCCAGTGAATGCTGCCGCTCTTGCTCTTGTTCCAGACTTCGCCAGCCCATTTGCCATTATTGGCCAGTGCCCGCCACATCGCGGCATAGCTTTCCTGCGGCAGGTTGCCGGAAGAAAACATGCGCGGATCGCGGCCGAGAATTTCCTCAAGCTGGTAGCCCAGCCTTTCGAGAAAGGCCGGATTGGCGGCGACCACCTGATTATCGGCATCGGTAATCAGGATGCCTTCCTGGCTTTGCTCGAAGGCACG
>JAVBXO010000250.1 GCA_030824535.1 Azonexus sp.
TTAAATCACTACGATGTTAGTGAGTCAAGAGATTGGGAAAGTTTTTTTTGGGGCTTTTACAATTTCCCGGCGCCACATCCCACTGCTGCGGTCAACGGCATTTTCAGCGGCATTTTCAACGCTGCCATCAACCGCTGAAAAAGCCGACAATATCCGCCAGGAAACCACCCCGACGAGGAGAGCGACATGGATCAAAACAACTACCAGATTCGCCCGCTGCAGCGCGAAGAAATTGCCCTGGCCATCGACTGGGCCGCCGCCGAAGGCTGGAATCCCGGCCTCGACGACGCCCCGGCCTTCTACGCCGCCGACCCCGAAGGTTTCCTCGTCGGTCTACTCGACGGCCAGCCCATCGCCGTCATCTCGGCCGTGCGTTACGGCAGCAACGCTGGCTTCATCGGCTTCTACATCGTCCGCCCGGACTACCGGGGACAGGGTTACGGCTGGCAGATCTGGCAAGCGGCGATGAGCCACCTCGCTGGGCGCAGCATCGGCCTCGATGGCGTCATCGCCCAGCAAGCCAATTACGCCAAATCCGGCTTCGTGCTGGCCTGGCGCAACATCCGCCAGCAAGGCCAGGCCGGCGGCGAACTGCCGCAAGACCCGGCGCTGATCCCGCTGGCCGGGCTGAACATCGAGGAAATCCTCGCCTACGACCAGGCATTTTTTCCCGCCGAGCGCCAGGCCTTCCTCCAAGAATGGCTGTCCCAACCGGCCGCCAGCGTCTTCGGCCTGCGCGGCAAAGATGGCGAACTCAGCGGCTACGGCATGTGCCGCCCCTGCCGCGCAGGCAGCAAGATCGGCCCACTCTTCGCCGACACCGCCGCCGGTGCCGACCTGCTCTTCCGCGCCCTGCAAGCCAGCGCCCCGGCCGGCACCCCGCTCTTCCTCGACACCCCGGAAAGCAACCCCGACGCCTGCGCCCTCGCCGCCCGCCACGGCCTGAGCCCGGTTTTCGAAACGGCGCGGATGTACGCCGGCAGCGCGCCTGAACTGCCAGTAGCGCGGATTTACGGGATTACCTCGTTCGAACTGGGCTGAGGCAGGCGCCTGGTTTTGCCTGCTACAGAGGCGTTGACCGCAGAATTCCGCCAACCAGCACCAATACCATTCAATTATCCCGTCATTCCCGCGCAGGCGGGAATCCAGTTCTTTGATTCCTATGGATTCCCGCCTGCGCGGGAATGACATTTATGAATTGATTAGCGCTTACCCAGCGGCGATCAATCAACGCTATTGCAGCCAACATCTCAAAGCCGCCCGCTCAACTTTCTCCCCGACCGGTCAAAAAGAATGATCGGCACGCAACGCGCCGGGTCGTGATAAATCCCCACGCAATCGAGGCACTGAAAGCAGCCGTCGTAACTGATCCTGCCGTCGGGCTCAATCGCGTCATAGGCACAGGCCGATTTGCAGCGCTGGCAAGGTTGGCCACATTCGCTGCGACGCGTTAACCAGTCCAGCCGGCGCAGCTTGCCGCCCAGTGACATCACCGCCCCCAGCGGACAAAGATAGCGGCAGAAGAATTTGTAGTAGAAGGCGCCCAGCAGCAGGAGCAGCGCGGCATAGGCGACAAACGGCCAGCTGCGGTCGAAGGCGACGGTGATGCTGGTCTTGAACGGCTCCAGCTCGTTGAGGTTTTCCCCCCAATCCGGCGCCAGCAGCGCACAGAACAGCAAGAGCGCGAGCAGGCAATAAGGCCCAAGCGCCAGACGCCGCCCCAGCGCAGCCGGAAAGCGCTGCGCCGGCAGCCGCAAGGCGCGCGCTGCCAGGCCGACAAACTCCTGCAGCGCACCAAAGGGGCAGAGCCAGCCGCAAAAAGTACCGCGCCCCCAGAGCAGCCAGCTGATCAGCGTAAAAGCAATCAGCAGCAGGGCCACCGGGTCATACAGAAAACTGCCCAGCCCCAGGCCGCCGACGACACTTTTCAGCGCGCCGGTGACCTGGACGATGGACAGCTGCGCCTGGGCATACCAGCCGAGATAAAGCAGCGTGTAGGCCAGATAAGCCCGCCGGAAATAGCGCAAACGCCGCGGCTCGCGCGCCATCCAGCGCGGTTTGGCCAGAACTGCCGCGAGCACGAGCAAGGACACGGTGATCACCAGCAGATCGACCCAGCGGCTTTGCCAGGCCAGCAGCCATTCCGGCAAGGGCGCCGGCTGATAGGCGAACAAGTGTCCCGGCGGCTGGTAAGGCAGGCGGAACTGGCGTTGCGTCAGGGTCGGCAGCACCATCCCCTTGGCCCGCGTGACCGTCAGCACCAAATCGAGGGCGCGCGCCGGATCGATGCCGGCATCCAGCGTCACGCCAAAAATCCGCGAAGCGTTCAGCGGCGGCGGGCCGACGATTCCTTCCGGATCGAAACCCTGGTCACGAAAATCAACGAAGCCGCCATTCTGTGACAAGGCCAGTTGCGGCGACTGGGTGCCGGGCGTGAAATCCTCGTCAACAATCCGGAAACGCCCGGCGCTGCCTATCCACCACAACTGCCGGTTTTCGAAATTGCGCGCCATCAGGCGGGAATATTGCGCCTCGCCGAGTACCGCCCGGCCGATAGTCGGGGCATTGAGATAAGCCACATAAACATCGGCAAAAACCTCGGCCGGTGCGGCCAGGGCCTCGGCATCGACTTCGGCACCGTCGCTGCCGGCAAAGGCCTTTTCGATATCGGCATTGCGCAACTGCCAATGACCGACCATGCCCTGCGCCAGCAGTTCGGCAAAAGTCAGCGGCGCGAAGACCTCCGGCAGCGGCGTCGCCACCGGCCCGGTTTTCTGCTGATCGGCAAAACCCAGCCGGGCACGCGCCACCGCCAGCGCCGCCATCAGCACCGTCTGATTGATGATGCGCACCGAGGTCGTGGCCTTGGCAATACCATCCAGCGTCGCGTGCCCCGCGTGCCGCTCGCCCATGCCGGTGTGGTTGCGGGCAGCGTCGAGGGCAATCAGATAAGGCTGGTTCA
>JAVBXO010000158.1 GCA_030824535.1 Azonexus sp.
TGCCCACGGGCAGGGCTACATGGATCTCAATTTCCTGATTCCCGAGCTGATCGGCAGCGTGCGTTACCGCAAGGGCGTTTATGCCGCCGATGACGGCGATTTCGCCACCGCTGGCTCGGCGCGGATCGACTACCAGCGGCGCCTCGACAGCGCTTTTGCCAGCCTCGATGTCGGCCAGCACAACTATCGCCGTCTGCTGGCGGCGGGCGGTCAGCAGTTCAAGGACGTGAACCTGCTTGGCGCCATCGAAGTCGCTGGCAATGACGGCCCGTGGCAGCAGCCGGAAAAGCTGGCCAAGATCAACAGCGTGTTGCGCCTGAGTTCGGGCAGCGCCAGTGATGGTTTCTCGCTGACTGGCATGGCCTATCGCGCCGACTGGACGGCGACCGAGCATGTGCCGGAACGGGCGATCACCAGCGGCGAGATCGGGCGCTATGGCGCCTTGTCGGCCAACGATGGCGGTTCCACGCACCGTTACAGCCTGTCCGGCGACTGGGCCGCGAGTTCGGCTGCGGGGGCGAGCAAGCTCGGCGCCTATGTCGTCGATTACGCCCTGAACCTGTTCTCGGCGCCGTCAGGCTTTACCAAGGGCGCCGGCGGCGACCAGCACGAGCAGGCCGACGCGCGCACGCTCTGGGGCGGGCAGGGTAGTCACAGCTGGTTCCTCGGCCCGAACTGGCGCAACAGCGAAATTGCGCTGGGCTTCCAGCTGCGCCAGGACCGGATCGGCAAGCTGGGTCTTTACGAAACCGAAAACCGTCGGCGCACGGCGACCATCCGTGAGGATCGCGTCGATGAAACGGCGCTGGCGGCCACTCTCGAATTGCGCACCGAATGGACGTCCTGGCTGCGTTCGACGCTGGGCCTGCGCCGCGACCGCATCACCGCCCGCAGCGAGGCGCTGGCTGGTGCTTTCAACATGAGCAACGGCGGCGAAGCCAGCGCATTGCAAACCAGCCCGAAACTGGCCTTGAGCATCGGGCCCTTCGACCTGCTCGGCAAGACCGAGTTCTACGCCAACAGGGGACGGGGTTTCCACAGCAACGACGCACGCGGCGCGACGGCGCGGGTCAATCCGCTGGACGGCTCGGCGGCGAGCGCCGTGCCGCTGATCGTCAAAGCTACGGGTGGCGAACTGGGCGCGCGCGTCGCGCCCTTGCCCGGCTGGCAAAGCAGTCTGGCGCTGTGGCAGATGAGTCTGGCGTCGGAGCTGGTGTTCATCGGTGACGAGGGCGTGACCGAGCCGAAAGGCGCTTCACAGCGGCAAGGCCTGGAATGGTCGAATTACCTGACGGCCTGGCCGGGCTGGATTATCGATGCCGACCTAGCGCTGTCGCGGGCGCGTTTCAAGGCTGAAACCAATGGCGGCCGGCAGGTGCCCAACGCCATTCCGCTGACCGCCTCGCTCGGTCTGGCCAGCGATGAGAACAAGAGGGGCGGCCGCTGGTTCGGCGGCCTGCGCCTGCGTTACATCGGCGCCTACGCGCTGGAAGAAAGCGGCCGGGAAAAGTCGCAGGCCTTCTGGATGACCAGTCTCAAGCTCGGCTATCGCCTCAATCCCCGCACCCGCCTCAGCCTCGACATCCTCAACCTCTTCGACAAGAAGGCCAACGACATCGAATACTGGGGCGCTGCCTGCACGCGCAGCGAGACGCTAGTCGGCAGTTGCGGCGGCGGCATCGACGGCCACCTGGTGCATCCGCTTGAACCACGCAGCCTGCGCCTCGGTTTGCGCATTGATTTGTGAGTGAGGCTGCGATTCTGCGGTCGACGTCGAAAAAGGCCGGTTTTTCGGCGTCGACCGCAGAATTGCGTCAAGGAAACACTGATCAATCAGGAAGCGTCATTCCCTGCGTAGGCGGGAATCCTGTTTTTGAGGAAGACGATGATGCGTAGGTGCGAATTCATTCGCACGGTCAAGGTATTTTGTGCGAATGAATTCGCACCTACATGCAAGTTTTTGCCTTAAGTAAGTGCCATTCCCTCCAGACCCGCTTTGCCAAAGCCCGGCAAAGCGGGGTTTTTCACTTTTGGCACCGAAAAACCAACTGTTGCTGCAGCAGCAGCTAGGCCTTCACGCTGCGCCGCAGTCAGCAGGGCGGGGCTTTTGATCTGCCCGTTAAATGCTGTTTGGTTTCATTTTCTTGCCTTTTTTAAATTATTTTCCCTATTGAATTCAGTTGTTTGTGATGCGGTTTTGCTCCCGTTCGAAGGTTTGTGCAAATTTGGCACAGACGTTGCCAAGTGTGATTGAACGTAATTGTTCGTAACCTTCAACGAGGACAAGAAATGCACACAACAAAATCTCTGCGGCGCGCAGCCTCGCGATGGCGAGCTGAGGCCGGCGAGCCCCGGCCGGCGTTCAAACTGAAGCGCCATACCCTGGCCATTCTCAGCGCCCTGGCCGTCATCGCTGGCGCGCCGGTCCATGCGGCGGAACCGACGCTGAACGACCTGCAAGCCGAAAACCTGCGCCTGAAAAAAGAAATCGAGGCGCTGAAGCAGGGCGGCAAGGCCCCGGCCGCAGCGGTCGCGGTCAGCGCGCCGGCTGCCGTAGTGGCTGCCCCCAAGCCGGTATTTGCCGCTAACGATGGTGTCGTCGCTTTCGACAAGATCATCGTCACCTCGCGCAACCGCGAGGAAATCGCCCAGGACGTACCGCTGCCGGTGACCGTGCTCGGCGGCGACCGGCTTGATCGCGAAGACATCAAGTCGATCTACGACCTGCCGTCCAAGGTGCCGAACCTGCAACTGAATGCCCCCGGCGAAAACGCCCGCAAGGTCAGCCCGTCGATTCGCGGCCTCGGCCGTGGCGGCGCCAATGACTCGATGGAGCAGAGCGTCGGCGTCATCGTCGATGGCGTGACGCTGTATTACTCCGGCCAGGCCTGGAACGACTATGTCGACCTCG
>JAVBXO010000008.1 GCA_030824535.1 Azonexus sp.
GCCGCGCGTGCCGGTATCGCTGGTGCAGCGGGAGCAGCCATGCAACGTCTGAAAACGCCGGTCGTGCCGGTGGCCACGGATCGCGGCATGCGCGTCGCGCTGATTTTCGCCTTGAGCGCCGAGCGTCTGACGACTTACTACGAGCACGCAGCCTGGCTGACTGAAGGCCAGGGCGCCAGCCTGATTGCCGACTGGCTGGCACGCTCGCAACGCAGCCTGCCGGTCGCCGAACGGCGGCAGTTGTCGGCGCTCAGTGACCACATGGCGCGACAGATGGCGGCGACGATGAGCCGCGAAGCCGGCTTGTTCGCGGCCCATGAAATGATGGAATCGCTGGACCCGAACTACCATTCCGAACTGGCCGAATCCTTGATGCTGGTTTGTGAAAGCCTGCTCGGCGAGTAATTTTCCCGAATTCCGTCGAATTGCCCCGACTTCTTTCCTGGATACCGCCTGGTGGCCAAAGCCAAAACAATCTATAGCTGTACCGAATGCGGCGCGACCAGCCCGAAATGGCAGGGGCAGTGCCCCGGCTGCAATGACTGGAACACGCTGGTCGAGACCGTTGCCGAAAAACCGGTGAGCAATTCGCGCTTCGAATCGCTGGCACCGACTGCCCGCCTGCAAAACCTGTCGCAAATCGAAGCACGTGAAACCGAGCGGATTCCGACCGGCATCGGCGAATTCGACCGCGCCCTCGGCGGCGGACTGGTGCCCGGCGGCGTCGTGCTGATCGGCGGCGACCCCGGCATCGGCAAGAGCACGCTGCTGCTGCAAGCCTTGTCGCACCTCGCGGCCGAGCACAAGGTGCTTTACGTCAGCGGCGAGGAATCGGGCGAACAGGTGGCTTTACGCGCCCGCCGCCTGGCGCTCGACACCCGCGAACTGTGCCTGATGGCCGAAATCAATCTCGAGCGCATCCTGGCGACGCTGCAAGCCGAAAGGCCGCAGGTCGCGGTCATCGATTCGATCCAGACGCTGTGGTCAGACCAGCTTTCCAGCGCCCCCGGTTCGGTGGCACAGGTCCGCGAATGCGCGGCGCAATTGACGCGCCTGGCCAAGCAGAGCGGCATCACGGTGATCCTGGTCGGTCACGTGACCAAGGAAGGCGCGCTGGCCGGGCCGCGGGTGCTCGAACACATCGTTGATACCGTGCTCTATTTTGAGGGCGACACGCATTCCAGCTTCCGCCTGGTGCGCGCCTTCAAGAACCGTTTCGGCGCGGTCAATGAACTCGGCGTCTTCGCCATGACCGAAACCGGCTTGAAGGGCGTCAGCAATCCCTCGGCGCTGTTCCTGTCGCAACACGGGCAGGACGTGCCGGGTTCCTGTGTAATGGTCACGCAGGAAGGCACGCGGCCGCTGCTGGTGGAAATTCAGGCGCTGGTCGATGCCTCACACGGCAACCCGCGCCGCCTGACGGTCGGGCTCGACGCCCAGCGTCTGGCGATGTTGCTGGCAGTGCTGCATCGCCACGCCGGCATCGTCTGCTTCGACCAGGATGTTTTCGTCAATGCCGTCGGCGGCGTCAAGATCACCGAGCCGGCCGCCGACCTGGCGGTCCTGCTGTCGATCAGCTCGTCGCTGAAAAACAAGCCTTTGCCGTCCAAGCTGATCGTCTTTGGCGAAGTCGGCCTGGCCGGCGAAATCCGCCCGGCGCCGCGCGGCCAGGAACGCCTCAAGGAAGCCGCCAAGCTCGGCTTCACGCGCGCCCTGATCCCGGAAGCCAATCGCCCGAAACAGCCGATTCCCGGCATGCAGGTAATCGCCGTCAAGCGCGTCGAAGAAGCAGTCGACCGCGTCCGTGAGCTGGATTAGGTGACGATCGTGAGGCGTGAGGTGTCAGAGGCTATTCGCGAACTTTTCTGGGGCACTCAAACCCCTCCCCAACCCTCGCTTTATCAGGGGAGGCGGCAGATCAGGCGCGATTTGGGCTTGTCTCCTCCCCTGACAAGGGGAGGCCGGGAGGGGTTTTCGGACCTTTCAATTCAGCACCAAGCCCGAGTTGATGAGCTGACTGAGATCGAAAATGCGTTCTCAGAACTGAGGACTGGCCTTCTAACGCGCTTTGGGGCGGCTGTAGCTCCCCGGATTGTTAGGGAGGCGCTGATTAAATCGTCATCCCCGCGCAGGCGGGGATCCAGTTCCTTGATTTTTATGGATTCCCGCCTGCGCGGGAATGACGCTTCTGAATTGATCAGCCTTTCCTTGGTTAATGATGCTTACCTCTAGTCAGCGTTGGCCCTTGCTGGCACTGGCCTGGCGGCAGTTGTGGCGCGAATTGCGTGCTGGCGAACTGCGTTTACTGTTCGCTGCACTGGCAATTGCCGTCGCGGCGGTCACGGCGGTTGGTTTCTTTTCCGACCGGGTGCGCCTGGCGTTGAGCCAGCAGGCCGGCCAGATGATGGGCGGCGACCTGGTGCTGACCGGCGATTTGGCCCTTCCCGAGGCGTTGACCGCAGAAGCGCTGCGACGCGGCTTGCAGGTCGCCGAAACGCGAGTTTTCCCGAGCATGGTCGTCGGCAGCGGCGGACCGCAACTGGCTGACATCAAGGCCGCATCAAGCAGCTATCCCCTGCGCGGCCAGCTGGCTCTCGATGGCCGGCCGGTGGCTGGCGGCCCGGCCGCCGGCACGGTCTGGCTGGACGAGCGACTGGCGGCAGCGCTGGTGGCGCGGGCAGGGGAGACGGTCACCGTCGGGCGCTCGGCCTTGCGCGTGGCCGGCATCCTGACCGACGAACCGGATCGCGGCATCAATTTTTTCAGCCTGGCGCCGCGCCTGCTGATGCACCTCGACGACTTGCCGGCCAGCGGGCTGGTGCAATTCGGTTCGCGCATCCGCTACCGCCTGCTGCTGGCCGGCGACGACCAGGCCATCGCCGCTTACCGCGCCTGGCTGGAACCGC
>JAVBXO010000222.1 GCA_030824535.1 Azonexus sp.
GACATGCGCGAGGACGGGCAACTGCGCTTGGGGCTCGACGGCCGCTTTAAAGTACTGACACGTCGTATCGAGCTATCGGCCAAGGACTTCGATCCCCGCCAGCGCCTCTGGTATCAGGCAGCGATGGGCGTCGGCCACGTCATTCGCACGCAACCCTATACCTTCTACACTTCCAGGCGCCAGGGCATCACGCTGGCCCGCGACATGGGCAACGGCTTTGTCGTGGCCATGGACATCAACCTGGAGTCGCTGAGTCCGAACCTCAAGCGACTGGTCGCCCAATGGTCGGCGCGCTTCTGGCTTTTTGATCAGGAAAGGCAGTTGATCGTTGGCGACCACCCGGCGAACGAGCGTGATCCCTTGCTTTCATATGCCAATAGCCAGCTGCCGCGCGATCAGAACAAGGGCAGCTGGATTGTGGATGCAAACGGCGAATCCTGGTGGCTGGGCAGTACGCTGGTTCGCCTGGATGGCCGCCAGGACATGGAGTTGCGCTACGCCTTCCCGCGCGACGTGATACTGGGCAAGGCGGAATTGGTACGCGATGCGCTGCTGGTCATCACCCTCCTGATCCTGATGATCATGCTCTATGCCTCCAAAAAAATCGCCTTGTGCTTTTCGCAGCCCCTGGAAGCACTGGCCAAGGCCAGCGAACGCGTTGGCAAGCTGGAGCTCGAGAAGCCGCTGACGATTGCTTCCGAGCTCAGCGAGGTCAGGCGCGTGGCCGAGGCGCACAACCAGATGCGCCTGACGCTGCTGGCCAACCAGGAACATATTGCCGAACAGCGGGATGAACTCAAGGCCCAGCTGCAGGCCCTGCGCCAGGCTGACCGGCGTCTCGAACAGCTGAATGCCGATCTCTCCGCCACGCTGCTGGCCGTTCCCGATCTGCTCTTCGAACTTTCCGAAAGCGGCGAGTACATCAATGTCTGGGCAAGGAATCCCGAATTGCTGGTCGCACAGAAGGGCCTGCTGCTGGGGCACAGCGTGCGCGAAATGTTGTCGCCCGAAGCCGCTGAAACGGTCATGTCGGCGCTGCACGAAGCTGCGACCAGCGGCACCTCCTTCGGCAAGGTCATCGCGCTGGATTTCCCCGATGGCCGGCACTGGTTTGAATTGTCCACCTCGGCCAAATTCCAGTCCGATCAGGAATGTCACAACTTCATCGTGCTGTCGCGCGATATTACCGAGCGCAAGATGGCCGAATTTGCGCTGATCGGCTACCGCGACCATCTGGAATCGCTGGTCAAGGAACGCACGGCTGAATTGCAAACGGCGAAGGAAGTCGCCGAGGCCGCCAACCTGACGAAGAGCACTTTTCTTGCCAACATGTCGCACGAGATCCGGACCCCGATGAATGGGGTGATCGGCATGGCGACCCTGTTGCGCAATACGCCGCTGGATGCCAGGCAGACGCACTATCTGGACAAGATCGAGACCGCCGGCCGGCACCTGCTGTCGGTCATCAACGACATTCTCGATATTTCCAAGATCGAGGCGGGCAAGTTGCAACTCAACGAGGTCGAGTTCTCCCTGGCCGAGCTGGTCGATGAGGTGCTCAGCATCGAAGGCATGCCTGCCGCAGAAAAGGGCCTCGTGTTCCAGGTGGATATCACTCGGATTCCCCATGCGTTGAGGGGCGACGTGGATCGCCTGCGCCAGGCACTGATTAATTATGTCGCCAATGCCATCAAGTTCACCCGGCAGGGCAAAGTCAGCCTGCTGTGCCGGGTGCAGGAAGAAACCGGGACCGACTACCTGCTGCACTTTGCGGTGAGCGACACCGGTATCGGCATCGCCAACGAAGATCAGGCCAGACTGTTCCGGAATTTCGAACAAGGCGATGCAAGTCGCTGCCGACAATATGGTGGTACCGGGCTCGGCCTGGTGATCACCCGGCATATTGCCGAAATGATGGGCGGTGACGTCGGTCTGGAAAGTGCATCCGGCCAGGGCAGCACCTTCTGGATGCGGGTCAGGCTGAAAAAAGGCGCTCTGCTGCAGGACCGCCAGGACGCGACCGGCAAGCTGCCGGCGTCGGCGGAGGAGATTAGCCATAGCCATCATCTGGCCGACAAGCGGGTGCTGGTCGTTGACGACGACCCGATCAGTCGGGAAATAAGCACCTTCCTGCTCAATGAACTTGGCCTGTCGACCGATACGGCCGCAGATGGCGCCGAGGCCCTGGAGAAAGCGCAGCAAACTGCCTATGACCTGATCCTGATGGACATGCAGATGCCCAGGATGGATGGCCTGGAGGCCGCCCGCCAGATTCGCGAAACGCTGGGCATCACCCGGGTTCCCATTGTGGCAATGACGGCCAATGCCTTCACGGAAGACCGGGATGCCTGCATGGCTGCCGGCATGAACGATTTCCTGTCCAAACCCGTGGTGCATGAGCGCTTGCAGGAGATCCTGCAGAAGTACCTGGCTGCCTCACGGACCTGAATGGCGAAAATTGTTCTTGAATCCCGCGATGAAGCCATTCGCCTGACCATCCAGCCTTTTGCCAGCGTGCGGTGCTGGTTGCTGGCGAATTGGGCAAGGATTTCCGGCAATTGATCCCGATGAATGCCGCTCTTCGGTAGCGAGCCGTTTTGCCTCGATTCTGCCGGTCGACCGCAAAAATCAGGCAAATTTCCGCAACGGCCACGGGCTGGCTGCATAGTCTTCGCTGAAGGCTTGCCAATCGCGGTGGACCTGGTCGGCGTAGCTGATGGCGGCGTCAAGCAGTGTGCTGCGCCAGGCGGGTGAGGTTTGGCCGAAGGCGATCAGCTCGTCGGCGCTGGCTGAGCCCTGGCGGCCGCTGGCGCGTAGTTGGGCCCAGGCGGTGATCTGGCCCATGGTCTGCATGACGCTATTGAGTCGCCCGAGTTTGCCGTC
>JAVBXO010000388.1 GCA_030824535.1 Azonexus sp.
ACGATGGAAGCAACGCGCTGCGGCTCCTGCTTGTAGCGTTCGGCAAACATGAAATTGAGCACGGCTGGCGGCAACGCGCCAAAAACGATCAGCATTGCCGCCTCGCGCCCCGCCAGTCCGAAGACCTGGACCAGACCAAAGGCCAGCGCCACGCCGAGCAACGGCCGCAGGAAAGCAGCGCCGACGGCGACTTTCCATTCGCCGAACGAAACTTCCGTCATGCGCACGCCCAGCGAAAAGAGCATCAGCGGGATCGAAATGTCGCCGAGCATCTTGATCGCCGTCATCGCCGGCGGCCATAACTCCAGCCGGAACAAGGCCGCTGCCAGGCCGGCAAATGAAGCAAACACCACCGGCACCCGCCACAGCGTCAGGAGACGAGCTTGCGGATCAAGCAGGCGAGCGCCGAAGGTAAAGTGGAAGATGTTCTCGGTGGCAAACATGATCACCGCCGCCGGCATCGCCGCTTCGCCCCAGGCCAGCATCGCCAGCGGCAGGCCGATATTTCCGGAGTTGTTGAACATCATCGGCGGCACCAGGGTTTTGCTCTGCACGCCGCACAGCCGGGCGACCGGCCAGGCCACCAGGCCGCAGATCAGCAGCAGCACAAACGCCGCGGCCGCCAGCGGTGCATAGGCCTGGACATCGAAGGACTTGCCGGCCATCGCCGAAAAGACGACGGCCGGGATGAAGATGTCCATGTTGATGCGATTGGCCATCGCCATTTCCGGCTTGTGCTTGCGGCCATAGAAAAAGCCGATGGCGACAATCGCAAAGATCGGGAAAAAGACGGCGACCAGACGCCCGAGCAGGTCGCCCGAAATCACAGCACGTAGCGCGACAGATCTTCGTCGGCCGCTACTTCGCCGAGTTTTTCATTGACGTAGGCCGCGGTGACCGCCACTTTCTCCATGCCGGCCCGGCCGGCTTCGAAAGAGACCTCTTCCAGCAGCTTTTCCATGACCGTATGCAGGCGGCGAGCGCCGATATTCTCGGTTTTCTCATTCACCTGGAAGGCGATCTCGGCCATGCGCCGGATACCATCGTCGGCGAATTCGATGCACACGCCTTCGGTTTCCAGCAAGGCCTGGTACTGCTTGGTCAGGCAGGCATCGGTCTGGGTCAGGATGCATTCAAAATCGGCCACCGACAGCGAATCGAGTTCGACACGAATCGGGAAACGCCCCTGCAGTTCCGGAATCAGGTCGGAAGGTTTGGAAAGGTGGAAAGCACCGGAGGCGATAAACAGGATGTGATCGGTCTTGATCATGCCGTACTTGGTCGACACCGTCGTGCCCTCGACCAGCGGCAGCAAGTCGCGCTGCACGCCCTGGCGCGAAACGTCGGCCCCTTGGGCATCGGAACGGCTGGTGACCTTGTCGATTTCGTCAAGAAAGACGATACCGTTCTGTTCAACCGCCTTCAGCGCTTCGAGTTTGACGTCCTCGTCATTGACCAGTCGCGCAGCCTCTTCGTCGGTCAGCAGCTTGAGCGCTTCCTTGATCGGCATCTTGCGCGACTTGGTCTTGCCCCCGCCCATGTTCTGGAACATGCCCTGGATCTGTTGGGTCAGCTCTTCCATGCCCGGCGGCGCAAAGATTTCGGCCTGGACGCTGGGCGCGGCGACTTCGATGTCGATTTCCTTGTCGTCGAGTTCGCCTTCGCGCAGCTTTTTGCGGAATTTCTGCCGCGTCGCGCTATCTACGGTCGACGCATTATCTTCGGCAAAAAAGCCGGGGCCACGGGCCGGCGGCAGCAAGACGTCGAGAATGCGCTCCTCGGCGGCCTCATCGGCACGCGCGCGCATTGCCTTCATCGCCTGCTCGCGGTGCGACTTGATGGCCATTTCAACGAGGTCGCGAATGATCGTCTCGACATCGCGGCCGACATAGCCGACTTCGGTGAATTTCGTCGCCTCGACCTTGATGAAAGGGGCATTGGCCAGGCGAGCCAGGCGACGGGCGATCTCGGTCTTGCCGACGCCGGTCGGGCCGATCATCAGGATGTTCTTGGGGGTGATTTCCTGGCGCAGCGGATCGGCGACCTGCGAACGCCGCCAGCGATTGCGCAAGGCGATGGCCACGGCCTTCTTGGCGGCCTGCTGACCCACAATGTGCTTGTCGAGTTCGGAAACGATCTCTCTGGGCGTCATGGTCGTCATTCAAGCGTCTCCAGCGTGAAATTGCGATTGGTATAGATGCACAGGTCACCGGCGATCTCCAGCGACTTGGTGACGATGTCCAGCGGCGGCAAAGTCGTGTTTTCCAGCAGCGCCCGCGCCGCGCTCTGCGCGTAGGTGCCGCCGGAACCAATGGCAACGATGCCGTGTTCCGGCTCCAGGACGTCGCCGTTGCCGGTAATGATCAGCGAAGACTCGCGATCCGCGACGGAAAGCATGGCTTCCAGCCGACGCAGGGCACGGTCGGAACGCCAATCCTTGGCCAGTTCGACGGCCGAACGCACCAGATTGCCCTGATGCTTTTCCAGCTTGGCCTCGAAACGCTCGAATAGCGTGAAGGCATCAGCCGTACCACCGGCAAAACCGGCAAGGATGCGGCCTTGATACAGCCGACGAACTTTTTTCGCCGTCGCCTTGATGACGATATTGCCGAGCGTGACCTGACCGTCACCGCCCATGGCGACGACATTGCCCCGGCGCACCGACAGGATAGTCGTGCCGTGATATTGCTCCATTTGCAACCTTTAAAATTTGGGAACGATGACGCGAACCTGTTTGTTCAGGCCGACCACGGCCAACAGTTCGGCAATCAGGCGGTTGGGACCGCGAATGGTGATGTCCTTGCCCTGCGCCTTGTAAGGCGCCAGACGATTGGCCAGCTGCCCGGCTGAAACGAAATCCAGGCGCGACACGCCGGTGAAATCGAGAATCGGGTGCTGACTGCCTTCGAGCACGGGAACCAGGTCGTCAAAGCGGCTGTTTTTCAGTTCGCCCAACAAATAATGCGCATCATCGCTATGCTGGACCACCGCATCGGCAGCACTTTCGCCGGCCTGGACGTTTTCCCAGGAGGGTGGCGACAACTCGAAGGTAATGGCGTAATCAACGGCCTTTTCTTCAAACCTCTCCTGCGTCCCATGGCGCTGCAGGATCTCCAGCAACAGACGCCAGACCGGCTCATGACCGCACTCACCCGCCACGCTACGATCACTCAGCCGCTTGAGGAAGGCTTCGTACTCGACCAGCACTAGCGAAACCTTGGTTTTTCTGGCGCGCAGCAGCAGCTCAACCAGCTGACCGCCGATCTCGTCATCGCAACCGATCAATTTGCTGCAATCGACGATGGCCGGGGCCTTCTGCGCGACCAACGAAACCAGTTCGGTCATTGCCTGGGGATTGTCTTCGGTGAGGACGCCCTGCAGATAGATCTTGCGCGGACCATGATTGCGTGGCGCCGCCTCGTGGCCGGTAGCAGCGTAATGGTGCCAGGGCGGCGGCGAGGTTTCACAGAGATGGACATACTCGACGCCGAGTTTGTCATAGGCCTGGCGATCACCGATGACCTGGAACAGATCAAAAAGCATCAGCCAGAAGCGCTTGCCTTCATTGCCGGGATAGGCATGAACGAAAGTTTCCAGCAGATTGCGGGCAGCGCTATCCTGACCATTGGCGAACAGCACCACTACCTGTTCAACGGCGGATTCCAGCGGGTCAACGTCCTGGTCGACAGTGATGCTCATCGAGCTCCAGGTGCCCAGATCGTCGTCAAAGCCATCGTCAAACGACTCGGCAGCCGCTTTTGCTGGCGTCGGCTGCGCTGCAGCGGCTGCTCCTGGCGTGAAGTCGAGATCCTGCAAAGGCTCGGCGCGAGGTTTCAGAACCTCACCGGTCAGGGATTTTCCCTGCGATTTGGCTTCTGCGACGGCTGGTACGGGCGTGTCGGCACCGCGCGGGCGAACCGCCTGGCGCTCCGGCATTTTCTCAGGCTGTTTTTTGAAAAAGGAGAAGACCATTCGTGCTCCGCATGCAGAGCGCGAGTTTTAGCATGGAGTCGATGTTCACGCAATGATTAAACTGAACAGCACCTGCAACAAGCCAAAAACTGCGCCAAAAGGTTGATCCAAAAGCAAAGCCAATGCAAAAGCCAGGACATAGGCCAGGCTGCCCAGCAACATGGCCAACCCCAATCCTCCGCGCCAGGTGCCCATGCGGCGAAAAGCCAGCCAAGGCGGCACGAACACCAGGGAAAACGTCGCCATCACGCCTAAAGACATCGTCGCCAAGGCCAGCGCCAGCGCTGCCAGGACGTCAAATGCCAGTTCCAGCGGCCATACCGTCAAGCCGCGCAAACGCGAGAAATCCGGGTACAAACGCAACAACAGCAGACGGGATGAGGCAAAACGCAAGGCCGACAAAACCAGCACGCTGCCCAGCACGGCCGACAGCAATTCGACCACGCCAGCGAAATAGAGTTGCCCGTCAAACAAGGCATGTCCCAGACGTTCGGCCGTCGGCTGATTGGCCGTCACCAGCACGGTCGTGGACCAGCCCGCCAGCAGGAACAAGGCGTGGCAAACATCACCGCTCAAACGCCGGGCCAGCAGGCGTTTTCCTGCGCCAGCCAGACCAGCCATCGCCAAACCACCAAGTAGCGGCGACAAACCCAAAAACACCGCCCCCAGCGTGCCGGCGGCGGCGACATGGGGATAACTCAGCGCCGCCAGCCATTCATTGCGCAAGCGCAAGTACGCCCCGAGCGCCGGCAGCATCAGCGCCAAAACCAGACCGGTGAAAAAAGGCAGCAAAAACAGCTCGAAATCAGGCATCAGCGGGCGCCTCCAGCGTCAAACAGCGGTCGCAGGCGGCCTGAACAAAAGCCGTATCGTGGCTGACGACAAGAATCGCGCTGCCCGCCGCCGCCCGTTCGTGCAGATGCGTGGTCAGATGGCGCACGCCGGCGGCGTCGAGATTATTGGTCGGCTCATCAAGCAGGATCAGCTCGGCCGGTGCATCGAGCACCGCCCACAGCGCCAGGTAATGGCGCTGGCCACCGGAGAGGCGGTCGAGGCGCTGGTCCAGGCGTTCGGCCAGCCACGACGGCAGGCCGGTGGTGGCGGCACCGGTCAGCGCCAGCAATTCGCGGCCGGACAAGGGCAGTCCCACGACCGGCGGCACCTCCTGCGTCTGCAGCGAGATGCGGATAGCCGGCGCATGCACGATGCGCCCGGAAAACACCCGCGCCCGGCCGGCAATGGCCGCCAGCACCGTACTTTTGCCGACGCCGTTAGGGCCGGTCAGGCCGACGATTTCACCCGCAGCGAGGCTAAGATCGAGCGCTGCGGTCGCCGCTTGCTGCCAGCCAGCGACCAGCGCCTCCAGTTGCAGCACAGGCTTCACTGCAGGCCTTTCAATAGCCGCTGGATCGTGTCGTCAAAGAGACCGAACAAATCCCTGGCTTCCGGCGTGCCGCCAACGGTGTAAGGCAGCATGACTGCCGCGATGCCGGTTTTGCCAGCCAACCACTGGCTGGGGCCGTCCTGCTGGTAGGCCGTGCGCAGCACCATTTTTGCCGGCTGGCTTTGCTGGCGGGCGATCAGGCCGGAGAGCTGGCTGCTGGTCGGCTCAATGCCCGGTTTGGGTTCGAGCGTGCCGACTTCCTTCAGCCCCAGCCAGTGATTGAGATAAACAAAGGAAGCATGATGCACGAGCACCGGCACACCCTTGAGCGGCGCGGCGTCCTTTTCCCAGCGTGCCAGCGCGGCCTGCCATTTGCCGGCAAAGGCCTTGTAATTGGCGCGGTAGGCCTCGCCGCTGGCCGGGTCGAGTTCGGCCATGCGCGCGCTCAGGGCTTCGCCGACCTTGAGCACATTGCGCGGGTCGAGGTGGAGGTGCGGGTTGCCAGCGGCGTGTACATCGCCCTGGGCGCGGTCGACGCTGCTTGGCACGTCGAGGCGCTGCACTTGCGCGGCGGCCTCGAAATAGCCGCGCTGGCCGGGCTGGATGGCGGGATTGGCGGAATCGCGCAAGACCAGCGGCAGCCAGCCAATTTCAAGGTCGGCCCCGGCGGCAATCAGCAGATTGGCCTGCCGTGCCTGCGCCAGCAGCGAGGGCTTGGCTTCGATGCGGTGGGGATCCTGAAAGGCATTGGTGGCGGTGTAGATGCGTACCTTGTCGCCGCCAATTTCCTTGGCCAGCGCCCCCCATTCCGGCACGGTGGCGAAGATGCGCAGGTCGGCCTGGGCCGCTGCTGCGGTCAACGCCCAAAAAAGGGCAAAAATCAGTTTGTACATGTCCGGCTCCTCAGAACTTGTGCGCGCCGTGGGCGCCCAGGCTCATGATGTATTGCAGGGTGAGCTGATGATCGGTCAGGCCCCGGATGGATTGATCCTGCGCGACTTGCAGGCGCACGCGGGAAAATTCGCTCCAGCGGTAGTCGATCATCGCACTGGTTTTTTGCGGTTTGTAGGCGTCGACCGCAAAAGCAGCGGTGTTCAACCCCCAGCTCGGCGTGCCGCTGCTCAACTGCTCGTAACGCAGGCCGGCGCGCCAGTTGGGCGTGAATTGATAAACGCCCTGGGCGTACCAGCCGGACTGGCGGCTGCGGTAGGCGTCGACCACGCCATTGCACGAGCTGGCCAGGCTGCTGTCGGCGCAGGCCAGCTCGCCCTTTTCGCGGCGCTGGAAGGCCTCGGTCTGGAACTTGAAGTTCTGGTACTTCGGGTTGCCCTTGGGGGCCCATTTCCAGACGAAGTCGGCGATCAGCGTCTGCGAGTCGCCGCTGAAGCTGGCCAGGGCATCGACGCCATTGACGGCATCGTTCAACAAGGATGCACGCGCTTGCGCCGAGCTGCGCAGCAGGGAAAGACCGGCGCGCCATTCGTTGGCCGGGCCGGCCTCGCCGCCAATATGGGCGAACAGGGCGCTTGCGCCATTGCCGTTTTTATTGCGGTCGCTGCCGGGGAAATTCGCGCCCCGCCCGACTTCCGCGCCGAGTTCGATGAACAGGTCGGTCGGCGCGAGCCACTTGGCCTGCACGCCATCCTGGCCGTAGCTACCTTCGCTGCCGAACATCGTCTGATACATCAGCGGCGCATCGGCAAAATCCCACAGATGCGGATGTTGCTCGTTGAGATAGCCGATGCCGGAACGGAAACGGCCGATTTTCAGGCCCAGGCCATTGCCCAGACCCAGCGACTGGAACCAGGCTTCCTCGACCGAGGCCGTACCATCGACCATGGCGACAATCGCCTGCCCGCGCCAGTAGGGATCGACATTGGCGGCGAGTACCAATTCGGTGGCGTCGAGCGTGAAGCCGCGCGAGCGGGTGTTGCCATCGACCCCGACCGGCAAAAAGCCGCTGATGCCGCGCCCGCCATTGTCCTTGGCGTTGAGGTACTGGCCTTGCAGGATCAGCGAGACTTCGGGGTTGAAGCCATTCGCGGTCGACGCTGCTGAAGGGGCATTTTTCACGTCGGCGAGCGGCGGGGCAGCCGGCACGACCGCCTTGGCCTCGCTATCAGCCAGCCGTTGTTCGAGCGCGGCAATACGCTGCTCGTAGACTTGTTTCATTTCGGCAATCTGGGCGCGAATCTGGGCCAACTCGTCGGGGCTGGCCGCCTGCGCGCCGCAGCTGGCCGCCAGCAAGGCGACCAAGGGCAATTTCTTGAACATGGAATTCTCCTGAAAACGCAATAAGCGCCGACCGCAAGGCATTTTTGCGGTCGACGATCAAAAAGAGGGCGTTTTCAGGCGGTCGGCGGGCCGCGTTGGCTAGGTTGCGGCGCAGGCAGGGCAGCACGGGCGTGCAGCGCCGGAATTTCCGGCGTCAGCCGCGTAGCGACCACGGGCGGCAAAACCGCCAGCGAAGGCAAGGCGCTGGCGAGATCATGCGCCGCCAGGCACAGCTCGCAAGTGTGCGTCGCCAACGCACCCTCATCCCCCGCCGCATGCGCCACGGCATGCACGCCAGCGAGCAGCTGGGCGCAGACGAGGACGGCAACGAGAAGAAGATGGCGGAACGAATTCACAGCGTGAGTTTAATCGACCTGAACAAGCAAGCCTTTGAGATATTCGCCTTCAGGAAAGTTCAGCGCCACCGGATGGTCGGCCGTGCCGGAGAGGCGGCGCACGATGCGCGCTTCGCGCCCGGCATCGACAGCGGCACCGGCAACGATCTTCTGGAACAGCTCCAGCCCGATCCCGCCCGAGCAGGAATAGGTCATCAGCAAGCCACCCGGCCGCAGCAGGCGGAAGCCGAGGATGTTGATGTCCTTGTAGGCCCGCGCCGCGCGCTCGGCATGGGCGGCGGAAGGCGCGAACTTGGGCGGATCGAGGACGATCAGGTCAAACGTGCGCCCGGCCTTGCGGAAATCGCGCAAGGCCTGGAAAACGTCGGCTTCCTGCCATTCGGCACGCTCGGCCGGCAGCTGCGGATTCAGCGCCATATTGGCCTTGGCCTGCGCCAGTGCCGGGCCGGAGGAGTCGATAGACAGCACCGATTTCGCGCCGCCGGCCAGGGCTTGCAGCGAAAAACCGCCGGTGTAGCAGAAGCAATTGAGGATGTCCTTGTCGGCGGCAACGCTGCGCAGCCAGGCGCGGTTGTCGCGCTGGTCGAGGTAAAAGCCGGTTTTGTGCCCGCCAACGACGTCGACCGCAAGATTGACGCCGTTTTCGTCGATGCTGATGCCGGCTTCCTTGGGCTCGCCATACAGCCAGCCAACCGTCGGCTTCAGGCCTTCGAGGCCGCGCACGTCGGAGTCGGAACGCTCATACACCCGCGCGCAGCCAGTGGCTTGCACCAGCGCATGGACGATGGCCTTGCGCCACTTGTCGGCCCCGGCGGAAGTCAGCTGGACAACCACGGTATCGCCATACTGGTCGGCAACGATGCCGGGCAGGCCGTCGGATTCGGCGTGGATCAGGCGCAGGCCCTGCTGGCCCTTGAGTTCCGGCAAGGACTGGCGGCGGGCAACGGCGGCGGCGATGCGGCGCTTGAAGAAGGCATCATCGATGCTCTCGTCCGGATCAAAGGTCCAGAAACGCGCGCGGATCTGCGATTCCGGGCTGTAGGCCGCTCGCCCCAGCGGGCGCAGGTTATCCGCCAGCACTTCGACGGTATCGCCGGGCCGCGCCCGACCTTCCAGACGGCCGACCGAACCGGCAAACAGCCACGGATGACGTTGCTTGAACGCCGCCCTTTCCTTGCCCGGCATGAGTATCAACTGCGCCATTTTCCACCCCCTCAAATGCAAGAAGCCCCGGTCACCTTGCGGTAACCGGGGCCTTGAAAGCCTGAATCCGCTTAGGCGCCCAGCGCCTTACGATTACGGGCGTGGCATTCAGCGGCGTACATAACCTTGAACATGGTCTTGCCCGTGCCCTTGAACAGGCGCTTGGTGGACTTGGAAACGCAGCGGCGCTCCAGGGAAGAACGGCGATTACGGTTGATGGCCATGAATATTCCTTTAATTCGGCGATATTGCGAAACCGTCAATCATAGTGGCAGCGTAACAAAACGTCAATTCGCGGTTGATTTTTCTAGACTTTGTCATCCACACCAAGAGCGCCCTGTCGGCTTCGACCGGATCAACCATGCGTCAGCTCGTTACTGCGGAAACGCGAAAAAAAGCGCCCGAGAAATCCTGACGGCTTGCTTCTTTGTTCGTAAAAGTCGGCATAAGCCCGGTCATTGACCAAAATATGTTTGACCAACCAGTCACGGAGGAAGTGCGTAATGTCCAGCCCCAGGCGTTGCCCGGCCTGCAGGCCGGCGCGCTCGCGCTTGATGCGCTGGACAAATTCGCGATGCGCCAGACGATGTTCAGCGAGATTCGGATAGGCCAGCGCCTGCATCATCGTTTCTTCAGCGCCAAAGTGCGCAACAGTATAAATTTCGAGCTGCTCGAAAATCCGGTCGCATTCCTGAGTTGAGGCATTGGCAGCAATGGCTCCCCAAAGATCGTTCATCAGATCAACCAGGCTTTTGTGTTGATCATCGATTTCGGCCAGGCCAATACAATAAGAATCGGACCAGGCGATCACGTTAACGCCGCTATTGACGTTTTTTTGCATTATTTTTCTCCCAGCGCACCAAAGCGGTGCGAAAAACCGAAACACCGGCCCACAGACCGATACAGAGCGACCTCGCTGTCGCCCCGCGTGGAAGAAAAGCAAAGAACAAGCCAGCTATTGCCGGGAAGCTATTTCGATTTAGCCCGTGGATGCGTTGCGTCGTAGACCTTGGCCAGATGCTGGAAATCGAGATGGGTGTAGACCTGGGTCGAGGCAATGCTGGCATGGCCGAGCATTTCCTGCACCGCGCGCAAGTCCCCCGACGACTGCAGCACGTGCGAAGCAAAGGAGTGACGCAGCATGTGCGGATGGACATGCGTCGGCATGCCGAGCAGGCGCGCCCGCCGCTCCAAACGCAATTCGACGACGCGATGAGCGATGCGCCGTCCGCGCACGCCGACGAACAAGGCGACTTCATCCGCCGCCGCCAGCTCGCCGCGCAGCACCGCCCAAGCCGCCAGTGCGGCACGCGCCTGCTTCCCTACCGGCACGATGCGCTCCTTGTTGCGCTTGCCCAGCACCCGCACTTCGCCATTCTGGAGCATGTCGTCGAGCGCCCCGACATCGAGCGCGGCCAACTCGGCCAGGCGCAGGCCGGAAGAGTAGAGAAGCTCGAACATCGCCAGATCGCGCGCTGCCTGCAGCGGATCGTCGTCGTCCGGCTCGGCAAACAGGCGAGCGTTTTCATCCACCGCCAAGGTTTTCGGCAAGCGCTGGGGCGATTTCGGTGGCCGCAAGCCATTGCAGGGATTGGCAGCGACCACGCCACGCTCGCCCAGCCAGACGAAGAATCCGCGCCAGGCCGAGAGCAGGCGGGCCAGCGAACGTCCGCCCAGGCCGCGCCCATGCCATTGCGCGACATAACGCCGAAGCTGTTCCCCGCGCACGTCGGCCAGCGGCAAATCGCCCATTTCGGCCAGCAGCTTGCCCAGATCACGCCGGTAATTGCTCAGCGTATGGGGCGACACCCGCCGCTGGTCAGCCAGTTCAAGCAACCAGAGATCGACTGCCGCCGCCGGTGTCACAACAGGTTCTTGCTGAGGCGCGCCAGCGCGGCCGCGACCATTTCGCCAATTTGCTCGAGGAAAATACTGCCCATCTCGGCGTAGAAACGCTGCGCATCTTCGCTGCCCAAGGCCAGCAAACCGATCGTTCCCTGCCCCAGACGCAGCGGAATCAGCGCCTGGGAGCGAATATGCGGGGCCTGATCGCCAAACCAGCCGACCGTGCCAAAACCGGCCGTCGGTCCGCAGAAAGAATGCTTCAGCGTATCGACATAAGCCTGCAGCGCGGCATTGACTGCGGCAAAAGCCGGCAAATCAGCCATGCCGGCGGGCTCACGCCAAAAGCGCAAGCTGACGTGCGGCACCGCGAAATCATCGCGCAAATGCAGGTCGAGCAAATGCAGCATCGCCGGCAGACTGTCGGCGGCAATCAAGGCCACCGCCAGACGCTGCACTTTTTCGCTGATTTTGAGATTTTCGTGACCAAATTCCACCAGCGAGTCCATCGACTTCTCCAGAGCGGCCATCGATGCTTCCAGCGTTTTGTTCTTTTCCCGCAAGGTGAAAATCTGCCGCTCAACCAGTGAAATCGCCCGCCCGCCATGCGGATGCGGCACAAAAATATCGGCGATCAGGTCGGCGTACTGCTCGAAAAATCCCGGATTGCTTTTCAGGAATTCGGCAACTTCTTCAGGAAAGGGCGCGCTCATAGTTCAATTTCTCCGGAAAATACCGTCACCGCCGGCCCGGTCATCATCACCGGCCGGCCTTCGCCGCCCCAGGCGATTGTCAGATCACCACCGCGCGTCGTCACCCGTACCGGCGATTCAAGCAGGCCACGACGCATGCCGGCGACCACCGCCGCACAGGCGCCAGTACCGCAGGCCAGGGTCTCGCCCGCGCCGCGCTCATAGACCCGCAGCTTGATCGCGTGGCGGTCGACAATCTGCATGAAACCGGCGTTCACCCGCTGGGGAAAGCGTTGATGGTTTTCGATCAGCGGACCATGGGCGCCAACTGGCGCCATCTCGACATCGGTAACGACCTGCACGGCGTGCGGATTGCCCATCGACACCACGCTGATTTCCAGCGTTTCATCAGCGACATCGAGGTTGTAGATCACCACATCGTCGTCGTGCAGGAAGGGAATCTCGGCCGGCGAAAAACGCGGCTGGCCCATGTCAACCGTGACATTGCCGTCCCCTTCGAGACGCGGCGCGATGATGCCGCGCATGGTCTCGACGCGAATCTCGCGCTGGTCGCTCAGGCCTTGATCATGCACGAAACGGGCAAAGCAGCGCGCGCCGTTACCGCATTGCTCGACCTCGCTACCATCGGCATTGAAAATCCGGTAGCGGAAATCGACATCCGGCTGGCTGGCCTTTTCGACCAGCAGGATCTGGTCACAACCGACACCGAAATGGCGGTCACCGAGATAGCGCAGCTGCTCGGGGGTCAGGGAAATGGACTGGCGCACGCCGTCAAGCACGACGAAGTCGTTGCCCAGACCATGCATCTTGGAGAATTTGAGCTTCACAGGCTGCTCCGCAAAATATCTAAAAAAGGGAAGCTCTCAGAGCTTCTTCTCCATGACGAAATCGTCCATCACGTAGCCGCGGCCGATGTCGTCCACCGTCGCCTCACGCACGGCAAAACCGTATTTCTTGTAGGAGTTGATGGCGTTCACGTTGCGCTTGTTGACCTGCAGGATCACGCAGGGATAGCCCTGCTTCTTCGCCCGTTCGGCGACATGGGCGATCAACTGACCACCAACGCCCTGACGCTGCACTTCCGGGTGAATGTAGAGCTTGTCGAGCTTGAACTCGTCCTTGTAAATTTCGCTGAAGGCAAAACCGATGCGCCGGCCATCAAAAAAAGCCTGATCCAGCCATTTGTGCAGGTCTTCGAGATCGTCGTACAGGCGCTCGTGACCGTAGCGCTGTTCGAGCATGAAGTCGATCTGCTCCTGGGTGATGATGCCAGGATAGGTCGCCTGCCAGATTTCACGGGCCAAGGCCGAGATCGCCGGCACGTCGGGCGGCGTCACCAAGCGGATTTCAATGTTCAGATTATTCATCAAAAACTAACTCCAGTTTAAAACCTCCCCCCTTCAGGGGGATAATCGCGCCGGGGAGCGGCGTAAGCACTTCCCGGTAGTTTCGCCCGCTTACGGGCGTGGATTGAAACATGGGTAAAACCTCTGTTCTCCGGGTGGCCGGGTTTTAAAACGTTTGTGCAACCAGAAGTACTGTTCCGGCATGCGCAGTACCTGCTGTTCAATAAACTGGTTCATCGCGAGGGTATCGGCTTCGACACTCTCGCCGGGGAAATTTTCCCACGGCGGCATGACTTCGATGTCGTAGCCATCGGCAACCTGATGGGAGATCACCGGCACGACGCGCGCGCCGGTCAGCCGCACGAGGCGCGACAGCGCCGGGATGGTCGCTGCCGGCACGCCGAAAAAGGGCACGAAAATCGATTCCTTGGGGCCGAAATCCATGTCTGGCAGGTAATAGAAGGGATGGCCGTCCTTCATCGCCTTGAGAATCTTGCGCATGCCATCCTGCCGCGACAGCAACACCGCCTTGTTGAAGCGCATGCGGCCCTTGTACAGCAGCTGGTTGATCACCGGGTTCGACTGGTTCGAAAACACGCTGCAACCGACGACATGGAAGGAAATCGCCGTACCGCCGGCATCGAGACCAACGAAATGCGGTGCCAGCATGATCACCGGGCGACCGTCGGGGTCGCTGAGATGCTTGACGTCGTGAATGCGGATGATGCGCTCCAGGCGCTCGCGTGACGCCCACCAGCCCAGCGTGCGGTCGAGTGCGGCCTGGGAAAAGGCGATGAAATGGCGATGCGCCAGCTCGCGCCGCTCAGCTTCGCTTTTTTCAGGAAAACACAGGCGCAGGTTGGTCAGCGCAATCTCGCGCCGGCGCTTTGCCAGGCGGAACAGCAAACGCCCCAGGCCGCTGCCGATGGCGCGCAGCAGCGACAGGGGCAGCCAGTGCAGGCACCACAGCAAAGCGACGAGAAGATAGGCAGGGAGCGACTTCATCAGGCCTCCGGCGGTGCTTCGGCGCCGGCCGGGCGCTTGTAGCGGTTATACCCCCAGAGGTACTGGGTCGGGCACTGACGAATCAGGCGTTCCACTTCGACATTGATCTGCTGCGCCCGCTCGACCGTGGAACCGCTCAAGGGCTGGCTGGGCCGCTGAAAATGGATGCGGTAGCCACGCCCGCCGGGCAAGCGTTCGCCCCAGGTCAGCAAGGACACGGCATGGGTCTCGGTCAGGCGCGCGGCCAGGGTCATGGTGTAGGCGTAACGGCCAAAGAATTTCAGCCAGACGCCTTCGCCGGTCTTCGGCGCCTGGTCGGGCAACATGCCGACCATCTGGCCCTTCTTCAGCGCCTTGATCAGCGAGCGCACGCCGGACAGATCGGCGGGTGCCAGGTGCAGCTTCTCGCGCTTGCGTCCCAGCAGGATCAACTCCTGCACCGCCGCCGATTTCGGCGCGCGGTAGAGCACGGTGATATCGCCGAGCGAGGACAGATATTGCGCGGTGATTTCGAAGCAGCCGAGATGCGGCGTCAGGAAAACGATGCCCTTGCCGGCAGCCTGCGCGTCCTTGACCAGTTCCAGACCGCAGACCTCGACGACCAGGGCATTGGCTTCTGCCAGCGGACGCATCCAGATGCGCGCCAGTTCGAGCATCTGTTTACCGGCCGCCGCCGCCGCCGCGCCATGCAGTTCGGCCCCCAGCCCGGCGAGCGCCATGTTGGCTTGCAAGTTGCGCCGATAGGTCGGCGAGAGCGCGTAAGCCAGCCGGCCGAAGAGCGCGCCCAGGGCATGCAATAGCCATAAAGGCAGACGGGAAAGGAGTCGAAAGCTAAAAACCATGATGCCCTGGGGGTTGAATCCCCCTGAGAAAAGCTTAATATTATCGGATCGCCGAGTTAAACAGACAACTTGCGGGGCGATTGACAAATTCTGCTAAAGCGTCGCCTGCTCGTGGTCCGAGGCCGGTAGCGCCGGATCAAAGGACCACTGGAGCACTCCATGAGCGAATACCTCTTCACCTCGGAATCGGTTTCCGAAGGCCATCCCGACAAGGTCGCCGACCAGATTTCCGACGCCATCCTCGACGCCATTCTTGCGCAGGATCCGCATTCCCGCGTCGCCGCCGAGACCCTGTGCAACACCGGTCTCGTCGTCCTCGCCGGCGAAATCACCACCAGCGCCAACGTCGATTACATCCACGTGGCTCGCGACACGATCAAGCGCATCGGCTACGACAACACCGAGTACGGCATCGACTACAAGGGTTGCGCCGTGCTCGTCGCTTACGACAAGCAGAGCCCGGACATCGCCCAGGGCGTCAACAAGGCCTACGACGACGATCTCGGCCAGGGCGCCGGCGACCAGGGCCTGATGTTCGGCTACGCCTGCGACGAAACCCCATCGCTGATGCCGCTACCGATCTACCTGTCGCACCGCCTCGTCGAACGCCAGGCGCTGCTCAGGAAGGACGGCCGCCTGCCCTGGGCACGCCCGGATGCCAAGTCGCAAGTCACGATCAAGTACGTCGATGGCAAGCCGCATTCCATCGACACCGTCGTACTGTCCACCCAGCATTCGCCGGATATCAGCCTGGAAGACCTGCGCGAAGCGACCATCGAGCAGATCATCAAGCCGGTGCTGCCGAAGGAACTGATCAAGGGCAACATCAAGTTCCTGGTCAACCCGACCGGCCGCTTCGTCGTCGGTGGCCCGCAGGGCGACTGCGGCCTGACCGGCCGCAAGATCATCGTCGACACCTACGGCGGCGCTGCCCCGCACGGCGGTGGCGCTTTCTCCGGCAAGGATCCCTCCAAGGTTGACCGTTCCGCCGCCTATGCCGGCCGTTACGTCGCCAAGAACATCGTTGCCGCCGGCCTCGCTTCGCGCTGCCTGGTGCAGATTTCCTACGCCATCGGCGTTGCCGAACCGACCTCGATCATGGTCGACACCTTCGGCACCGGCAAGGTCAGCAACGAAACCCTGACGGCACTGGTGCGCAAGCATTTCGACCTGCGCCCGAAGGGCATCGTCAACATGCTCAATCTTCTCCGCCCGATCTACCAGAAGACCGCCGCCTACGGCCACTTCGGCCGCGACGAGCCGGAATTCACCTGGGAAGCCACCGACCGCGCCGCTGTGCTGCGCAACGACGCCGGGCTGTAAGCACTTTTGCGGTCGACTGCCGAAAAAGGCCATTTTTTGGCAGTCGACCGCAAAATCCATTTATAATCCGCAGCCTACCGAGGGGCGCTGCAGGAGCGAGGTGGTCAACATCGCTCCCAGGCTCGGTTTAAAACGGCGCTCACTGATCAACCCTGCCGGGCGCAGGGGGCCGCCGGTGAGCTGAAACCGTCATTCCCTGCCCCGTCACAGTTATTTAGGAGCTTACTGTGGCTGAATTCAAAGACTGCGTTATCGCTGACATCAACCTTGCCGACTGGGGTCGCAAGGAAATCCTCATTGCCGAAACCGAAATGCCGGGCCTGATGGCCATTCGCGAAGAGTTCGCGAAGACCCAGCCGCTCAAGGGCGCGCGCATCACCGGTTCGCTGCACATGACCATCCAGACCGCCGTGCTCATCGAGACGCTGACCGCGCTCGGTGCCGAAGTGCGCTGGGCCTCGTGCAACATCTTCTCGACCCAGGATCACGCCGCTGCCGCCATCGCCGCGCAGAACATCCCGGTCTTCGCCGTCAAGGGCGAAACCCTGGTCGATTACTGGGATTACACCCATCGCATCTTCGAATGGACCGATGGCGGTTACTCGAACATGATCCTCGACGACGGCGGCGATGCCACCCTGCTGCTGCACCTCGGCGCCCGTGCTGAAAAAGACATCTCCGTGCTGGCCAAACCGGGTTCGGAAGAAGAAACCATTCTCTTCGCCGCGATCAAGGCCAAGCTGGCCGTCGATCCGACCTGGTACTCGGTGCGCCTCGCCGAGATCAAGGGCGTCACCGAAGAAACCACCACCGGCGTCCATCGCCTGTACCAGATGCATCAGCGCGGCGAACTGAAATTCCCGGGCATCAACGTCAATGACTCGGTGACCAAGTCCAAGTTCGACAACCTGTACGGCTGCCGCGAATCGCTGGTCGACGGCATCAAGCGCGCCACCGACGTGATGATCGCCGGCAAGGTCGCCGTCATCATCGGTTACGGCGACGTCGGCAAGGGCTGCGCCCAGGCCATGCGCGCCCTGTCGGCACAAGTCTGGGTCACCGAAATCGACCCGATCTGCGCCCTGCAAGCGGCGATGGAAGGCTACCGCGTCGTCACCACCGAATTTGCCGCCGACAAGGCCGACATTTTCGTCACCACCACCGGCAACTTCCACGTCATCACCCATGACCACATGGTGGCGATGAAGAACAATGCCATCGTCTGCAACATTGGTCACTTTGACAACGAAATCGATGTCGCGTCGATCGAGAAGTACCAGTGGGAAGAGATCAAGCCGCAAGTCGACCACGTCATTTTCCCGGACGGCAAGCGCATCATCCTGTTGGCCAAGGGCCGCCTGGTTAACCTCGGCTGCGGTACCGGCCATCCGTCCTACGTGATGTCTTCGTCGTTCGCCAACCAGACCATCGCCCAGATCGAACTGTGGACCGAAGCCGTCAAGGGTTCCAACAAGTACCCGGTCGGTGTCTACACGCTGCCCAAGCACCTCGATGAAAAGGTCGCCCGCCTGCAACTGCAGACGCTGAACGCCCAATTGTCCGTGCTGACCGACGAACAGGCCGCCTACATCAGCGTCCCGAAGGAAGGCCCGTACAAGGCCGACCACTACCGCTACTAAGCAAAACCATGCCCAATCTGCTCGCCGTCTGGATCGTCAATGCGCTGGCCCTGCTGGCGCTGCCTTATGTTGTGCCGTCGATCCAGGTGGCGGGTCTGGGCACGGCGCTGCTCGTCGCCTGTGTCCTCGGCTTGATCAACACCCTGCTGCGACCGCTGCTGATCCTGCTCACCCTGCCGGTGACGCTGCTGACGCTCGGTCTGTTCATCTTCGTGATCAACGCCGTGCTCTTCCAGCTGGCCGGCAATCTGGTCAGCGGTTTCGATGTCGGTGGTTTCAGCTCGGCGCTGATCGGCTCGATTGCCTACAGCCTGATTTCCTGGGCGCTGAGCTCTATCCTCCTGCGGAAGTAGCACGATGAGCATGAACTCCTTCCACGCCCGGCAGAAAAAGCCGCGCCCGACAGTCCAGCCGGTCAATGAGCGGCCGGCAGGCATGTCGCGGGCTGACGCACTGCTCGTGCTGCAGAAGCTCGCCCCCTCGCGCACCGCCGCACAGGCGCTGATCAAGGCCGGGCGAGTCAGCTGGGCAGGCGGCGTCATCAACAAACCGGCGATGGAATTGCCCGATGAAACACCGTTGACCGTAGAAATTGATCCTGATGCCCATTTCGTCTCGCGCGGCGGCCAAAAACTGGCCAGAGCACTGGCCGAAAGCGGCATCCCGGTCAGCGGCAAACGCTGTCTCGATGTCGGTCAATCGACCGGCGGCTTCACCGACTGCCTGCTGCAAAGCGGCGCGCAACACGTTGTCGGCGTCGATGTCGGCCACGATCAACTGCACTCGCAGCTGCGCAATCACCCGGCAGTCACCGCCATCGAAGGCATCAACTGCCGCGCCCTGACCGCTGCCGATCTCGGCGACGCCATGCCGGCCGGCGGCTTCGAGCTCATTGTCGGCGACGTCTCCTTCATCTCGCTGACGCTGATCCTGCCGCAACTGCCGCCGCTGCTCGCGGCGCATGGCGATTTGCTGATGCTGGTCAAACCACAATTCGAAGTCGGCCCCGGCAATCTCGGCAAAGGCGGCATCGTCCGCGACCCAGCGCTCTATGGCGAGGTCGAACAAAAGCTGCGCAATTCCGCCCAAAATTTGGGGTTGACCGTAAAAGCCTGGCTCGACAGCCCCATTACCGGCGGTGACGGCAACCGCGAATTCTTCATCTGGCTAAACAAATGAACACCGAAATCTCCATCGAATTCTTCCCGCCGCAGACGCCCGAGGGCATCGAAAAGCTGCGCACCGTCCGCACTGAACTGGCCAAACTGAATCCCGCCTTCTTCTCGGTGACCTTCGGTGCTGGCGGTTCGACCCGCGAGCGCACCTTCTCTGTCGTCAAGGAAATCGCCGCCGAAGGCTACGACGCCGCACCGCACCTGTCGTGCATCGGCTCTACCCGCGACAACATCCGCGAAATCCTCGGCGAATACAAGGCCGCCGGCATCAAGCGCACCGTCGCCCTGCGCGGCGACCTGCCTTCCGGCATGGCCGAAACCGGCGAATTCCGCTACGCCAACGAACTCGTTGAATTCATCCGCGCCGAAACCGGCGACTGGTTCAGCATCGAAGTCGCCGCCTACCCGGAATGGCACCCGCAAGCGCGCAGCCCCAAGGACGACCTCGACGCCTTCGTGCGCAAGGTCAAGGCCGGCGCCAACTCGGCGATCACCCAGTATTTCTACAACGCCGACGCCTACTTCCACTTCGTCGATGAAACCCGCGCCCTCGGCGTCGACGTGCCGATCATCCCCGGCATCATGCCCATCGTCGGCTTCACCAAGCTCGCCCGCTTCTCGGACGCCTGCGGCGCCGACATCCCGCGCTGGATGCGCAAGAAGTTTGAAAGCTTCGGCGACGACAGCGACTCGATCCGCGCCTTCGGCCTCGACGTCGTCACCGAACTCTGCGACCGCCTGATCAAGGGCGGCGCCCCCGGTCTGCACTTCTACTCCATGAACCAGTCCGCCCTGACCAGCGAAATCTGCCGCCGCCTCGGCTAAAACTTGACCGAAAACAGCCACATCGATATAATCCGCGCTCTCTCAGCGATGGGTCGGTAGCTCAGTCGGTAGAGCAGCGGACTTTTAATCCGTTGGTCGCGAGTTCGAATCTCGCCCGACCCACCAAAAACTGAGTAGAAACAAGCAAAAAGCCAACCTCCCGGTTGGCTTTTTTGTTTTCTGGGCTGGCTCTGTTCTGGTAGTAACAATTGCAGCCTCTTGGCTTGGTGTAACCGCCATAGTGGCAACCCCGGCCGGATGGGTTCTGTATGCCGCGCAAGTCAGTATCTGGGGTGTATCAGTTTCAAATCGCTGATCGAAAAAAATCTGTGTCAGTTTTAAATCGCCGTTGACACGAATCGACTATGGCCCAGGTTACCGGCTCTGCTAAATCCAAACCGGGCCTATTGTCGTAGTGCTACTGGCTGGCGGCGACAAAAGCACTCAGGATGCCGATATCAAACGAGCCATTGAGATTGCCAAGGAGTGGAAACCATGAACGAACAATTTACCCGCTGGGATCCAATCGATCACCTCCAGTCAGAAGAAGACATGGCGATGTACCTGGATGCTTGCCTTGATGAAGATCCAGGCGATGGTAGCGTGGTGCGTGCGGCACTGAATGATATTGCGCGTGCGCAGGGAATGACCCAGTTAGCCAGAGCCACGGGCATTACCCGTGAAGGCCTGTATAAAGCGCTTTCCCCGACAGGAAATCCCGAATTCTCGACCATTCTCAAGGTTATTAAGGCCTTGAAGATCAAACTGCACGCGACAAGCGGAGAGGCGCCTCTCGCGGCTGCATGAAGAATAAGGAAATCGCAACGCCAGAGTGGGATATCGATTTGGTCAGTTGATATACGCTTTCTTCCGGTTCCTCTCCGGTCAATCGAGCGCTTTCTGGTGCTTTTCTAGTCAGCATTTTCCGCTAACACCCGATCCTTGATTGCCTCATGGCGCTTGATTTCTTTGAAAAATTTCTCAGACTTCAACATACCACATTGATTTTCAGAGGATTTTTAATCCGTTGGTCGCGAGTTCGAATCTCGCCTGCCGCACCAAGCCAGAGAAAACAATGAAGCCAACCGCTAGGTTGGCTTCATTGTTGTTTGTATAGAAGTCCGTTTGTCAGGAGATAACCGGGAAACTGTCTAATTTTTGGTCCTTTGGAGGCTTCGCTAGCTCTCCATATGGATCGTTCCCACCCCCAAAACACCCAAGAAAAAAATCAGGCCTTCCCCGGCCCCAGCAAGCGCCCGACCGCTGCCGCCGTCTCCTCCACCGAAATATCCCCAACATCCTCCGACGGCTTTTGCAGCAGTTCGTAGGGGACGCCCCAGGGGTGCCAGCGGGCGGCGGGGGAGTTGCCGAAGAAGCAGACCAGGGGTTTACCCAGGCCAGCAGCGAGGTGCATGGCGCCGCCGTCGGAGAGGATGGCGTAGTCGGCGAGCGAGAGGCCGGCGATGAGTTCGGCCAGGGCTTCGGTGCGCACCGGGGCGACGGGCAGGTCGGCGAGTTCGGCGAGCAGTTTGGCGGCCTTGCCGTCATCACCGGGGTGGAAGGGATTGTTTTCGTCGCCGGGGGACCAGAACACCAGGAAACGGGCGCCGTGTTCGGCATGCAGGCGGCAGGCCAGGGCGGCGAAGCGGTCGACTGGCCAGCGCTGTTTTTCCTTGCGCGCGCTCAGGTGCAGGGCGATGACCGGGCCGCTGGCGGCGCTGAAGGCTGGCGTCAGGCCGGCGGCAATGGTTTGCGCCAGCGCGGCGTCGGGCTTGACGGTCAGGCCGGGAATCGGCCCGCTGATGGATAGCGGCGCGAGCAGGCGGAAGATGTCTGCGGTTTCGTGCAGGCGCGCGCCATCGGCATGGACGATGGGCAGGTCGATGCCGACCTGCTGCTTATCGTCGCCGACAAAACCGACGATGTGCTGCGGCTTGAGCAGGCGGGCAAAGCTCAGCGCCCGCGCCGCGAAGCCACCGTTGGGCAGGATCACGTAATCGAAGTTTTGCCGGCGTAGGCGCCAGATCAGCCGCAGGCGTTCCCAGTAGGCGCGCAACACCGAACCGCCGGCGTGCTTGCCCTTGGTGTAGGCGAAAATGTCGTCGACAAACGGGTTGCCGGCGACGGCCGGGGCGTTGTAGCTATTGACCAGCAGCGCCAGGTAGGCGTCGGGGTATTTCTGGCGAATCGCGGCGAACAGCGGCGTCGTCAGCACCAAGTCGCCGATGTTGTCGCGACGGATGATCAGGATGGATTTTTTCTGTGCGGCCATGTTCATTATTCTCCGGCGCTATCGCGTCGCTGGGCCAGGCCGAGCATGATGCCGACGAACAGCCACATCAGGATACCGGCCGGTCCCCAGAAGAAGTCGTCGGTCAGCGACTTGACCAGCGCCGCCAGCACCAGCGACAGCGCCGCCAGCCGCCAGCGCGCGGCCTGGGCATCGACCGCCAGCCGGGCGCTCAGCCGCCACAGGCCGACCAACAGCCAGGCCAGCGCCGCCAGGCCGAGTCCGCCGGTTTGCACGGCGGTGTTCAACAGCACATTGTGGGCGTGGTGGCGGGCGACGCTGTCGATGGCTTCGTTGCCGCTGCTTGGCAGGGTTTCACCAAGGCGTGGCAACAGGCGTGAGCCGTAGCCATGCCCGAGCCAGGGTTTATCCAGCGCCAGCGTGCCCCAGCGCTGCCAGATTTGCCAGCGCGGGTCGTCGTTGATCCCCGGCGCGGCGAGTTCGGGGGCGGCATTGCCGATGGCTTGCGGCGCCAGGCGGGCGTTGTAGCTGACATAAAATCCGAGGGCCAGCAGCGCCCCGGCGCAGGCCAGCACCAGCAGCCGGCGCCGGCCGCTTTGTAAGGCCGGCAGCGCGAATAGCCAGGGCAGCAGGCCAAAGGGCAGCGCCAGCCAGAACACCCGGTTGTAGCCAAGCACGCCCAGCACCAGCCCGAGCACGAGCAGACCAACGGCCAGCGGCACACGCCCGCACAAAGGGGCGCGCAAGGCGAGCAATGCCCCGCCGCAAAGCATCATCAGCAGCCCGGCGGTGCTGGCGACGCCGCGTCCGGCATAGGCATTGGCGATGAAACGCGGCGCCTCCGGCCACAGGCCGGCATGTTCGCGCAGGCCGCCGAGCACGGCGGGAATGGCAAAGACGACCAGGCCAGCGAAGGGCAGCCACAGCCAGCGGCGCGGCAGGCGCGGCACCAGCGACATCGCCAGCAGACCGGCGGCAATCGGGGAAATGACCTCAAAAAGGGCGTCGACCGCAGTTGTGGCGGGAATCGGCGACCAGGCGGCAGAGGCCAGCACCAGCGC
>JAVBXO010000372.1 GCA_030824535.1 Azonexus sp.
GCCACTTGTCGCCCTGCGATCTGGTGCTGATCGAAGGTTTCAAGCAGGAGCCGGTGCCAAAGCTCGAAGTCTATCGTCCGGAGAACGGCAAACCGCCGCTTTACCCGGAGCGCACCGACATTGTTGCCGTTGCCAGCGACGCCGAGATTGCCGGTAACTTGCCGCGTTTGCCGATCAACGACGCCGAAGCCATTGCCGATTTCGTCATCAATCATCTTCATTTGCAGGTCTCGCCATGCTGAGTTTTGAACAAGCCCTGGAAAAACTGCTGAGTGCCGCACAACCGGTCGAGGAAATCCGGCGCATCCCCCTGCCGGCTGCTACCGGGCGCATTCTGGCGGTGGCGCAGCAGTCGAGCGTTGCCGTGCCACCCCTCGACAATTCGGCGATGGACGGCTACGCCATGCGCTGCGCCGATATCACGGCTGCCGGTGTTTGCTTGCCGGTCAGTCAACGCATTCCCGCCGGTACGGTGGGGGCGACACTGTTGCCAGGAACGGTGGCGCGCATCTTTACCGGTGCACCGATTCCTGCGGGGGCTGATGCAGTCGTGATGCAGGAGCGTTGTGAGCACGGCGATGGCGGGGTGGTCATCAATCATGTGCCGCATTTTGGTGAGAACATTCGCCGCGCCGGCGAAGACATCGAGATTGGCGCGGAAATCCTGGCTGTCGGCACCCGCTTGCGGCCGCAGGACATTGCGCTGGCCGCTTCGGCCGGGCTGCCGGAATTGCCGGTTTATCGGCGCGTTCGCGTCGGTGTTTTCTTTACCGGTGACGAACTGGTGCAACCGGGCGAGCCCTTGCCGCCGGGGGCAATCTACAACTCCAACCGCTATGCCTTGCGCGCCTTGCTCGAAGGTCTGGGCTGTGAAGTGCGTGATCTTGGCGCCGTCGCCGATACCCTGGACGCCACGCGTGATGCCTTGCGTCGGGCGGCTGCCGACAACGATCTGGTGATTACCAGCGGCGGCGTTTCGGTCGGCGAGGAAGATCATGTGAAGCCGGCCGTCGAAGCCGAAGGGCGGCTCGATATGTGGAAAATTGCCATCAAGCCAGGCAAGCCGCTGGCGTTCGGTGAAGTTCGCAAGGACGGTGGCCATGCCTGGTTCCTTGGCCTGCCGGGCAATCCGGTGGCGGCTTTCGTCACCTTCCTGATGCTGGTGCGTCCCTTCATCCTGCGTTTGCAAGGCGTACGGGAAGTGCTGCCGAAAACCTTGCCGCTGCCTTCGGCATCGGAATGGCAGCGTGCCGACAAGGCTCGCGAGGAATTTTTGCGTGGCCGGATCAATGCGGACGGGGCTTTCGAGCTTTATCGCAACCAGGGCTCGGCGGTCGTGACTTCGCTGTGCTGGAGTGATGGCTTGATCATCAATCCGGTCGGACGAGTCATCGCCAAGGGCGATAGCGTGCGTTTTGTCAGTTTCGCGGAATTGCTGTCATGAGCGTCAAGGTGCTTTATTTTGCCGGCCTGAAGGAAGCCTTGGGCCTGTCCGCTGAAACGCTCGAACTGCCAGCCGGTGTCGTGACGGTTGGCGCCTTGCGCGACTGGCTGGCGAGTAACGGGCGGGCCGCGCTGGCGAGTGCCAAAAACCTGCGCTGTGCGGTCAATCAGGATATGGCTGGCCTCGACGCAAGCATTTCAGAAGGCGATGAAATCGCTTTCTTCCCGCCGGTGACCGGCGGTTAACAAGGAAAAAAATGTCCATACAATGGTATCCGGGTCATATGACCTCAGCCCGCAAAAAGGCGGGCGAGACACTGGCCATGGCCGATGTGGTTGTTGAAGTACTCGACGCGCGCCTGCCGGTGGCATCGAGCAATCCGATGATTCACGAACTGCGCACTTTTCGTCAGCGCCCCTGCCTCAAACTGTTGAACAAGGCCGATGCCGCCGACCCGGTGGCGACCAAAGCTTGGCTGGACTACTTCGGCAAGCAGCCGGGGGTCATGGCGGTGGCGATTTCCTGCAAAAAGGCCAGCGACGTTGCCAGGATTCCTGGTCTGGCGCAGAAGCTCGCGCCGCACCGTTGCGATGCCGTCAAGCCCTTGCGCTTGATGATCATGGGTATTCCCAATGTCGGCAAATCGACGTTGATGAACGCCCTGGTCAAGAAGAAGGTCGCGGCGGTCGGTGACCAGCCGGCGGTGACCAAGAGCCAGCAGCGCATCGACATCAGCTCGCGGCTGACGATCTACGACACGCCGGGCATGCTCTGGCCGCGTATCGAACATCCCATCGACGGTCTGATGCTCGCTGCCAGCCACGCCGTGGGCGTCAATGCCTACCACGAGGATGAAGTTGCCATCTTCCTTGCCAGCTATCTGCTCGAAGCTTATCCGGCGCTGCTCAAGGCGCGTTACGGCATTGCTACCGATAGTACTGACGGTGTTGGCGTGATCGAAGCGGTGGCGAAGAAGCGGGGCTGCATCATCAAGGGACGGGACGGCGAGCTGGATCTCGAAAAAGCGTCGCAGATTCTATTGACGGATTACCGTACCGGCCTGCTTGGGCGCATCACTCTGGAAACGCCGGAGTTGCGTGCGGCGCGCGCGGATGCATTGAAAATGGCGCATGCGGTCGACCTCGATGGCGAGCAGTTTTTCGGTGAGTGAAAGTTTTTTGAAAAAAACTTTGCATTTTTGAAAGTGTTGTATATAATGCGCACCTCTTCGCTGCAAACGAAGAACGCCGAGTAGTTCCTCGATAGCTCAGTCGGTAGAGCGCCGGACTGTTAATCCGTAGGTCCCTGGTTCGAGCCCAGGTCGGGGAGCCAAAAATATGAAAGCCTGCACGCAAGTGCAGGCTTTTTCGTTTGTGCGCACAAAGGCGCAGTTCTATTGCTTGGTTTTCGCAGGTGGGCGCACGGAGTGATTCTCATGGCGGCAATTTTGTGCTTTTTTCATGGTCGACCGGAAAATCGGTGTTAGGTGGGTAATTCCGAGCGGTGAGGGCTTGTGCGTTTCGGGCATGATATCTGCTGGTATGATGCGCGATAAGCCTTCTGAAGCTTAATGTGCTGCTGTAGCTTCGTGTATGTAATCCAATGAGCATCCTGCTGAACGCATGTCCGACAAGACCAACCTAAGGGCTGAAATGCTTGCCATACTGGGAAATGATGCCCAGTATTACCCCCATTTTATCGACAAGAATTTCCCGCATATCATGCGCAGGATTGTTGATCTATGGGGTCAGCCTCAGCTTGATAATCTGCTGAATGGTTTATTGGCCCCAACGCGGCCAGGTTGTATTGGTTTTCCCCGGCAGGCGCTGATGGAAATTGTCGATATTCGTCAGCTTTTACGACAGCGCATGGTTGCTAGCGGAGTCGTCTTTGATGAGGGGGGGGCGGTACGTGATGCCTTGTGGACGCTGGTTGATTTCGAGCAGGAAAATTATCCGGTTGTTCTGGAGTCGCAGTACCCTCATCTGCTTCCGGAAATATTGAGTCATCTTGGGAAAGCGCAGTTCAATGCGCAAATTGACACCTTGTTGGCGCCTTCCCGACAGCGGGAACTGAATTTCCAGGAGGCGGCATTGATTGAGTTGATGACTTTGAAAGCCATGCATGGTACTCGCTATTTTCCGAGGGAAAAGCCAGTGGAAGAACTCCATGATGGTCATCACGATGCTCATGCAGCCGGGGTGTTCGACCGTTTTCACCGTCATTGACCGCTGACTGAAGCGGTTCTGGCATGATAGAGGCAATAATCTGTAAGGGTGTGTGATGAGTGGTGCTAGCGAAGAAATGCTGGGCGATGAATTCAAAAACTATATCCATAGTTTGCTCAAGGCGATGGTACAGCATGGTGGCTCCGACCTGTTCATTGCCAAGGATTTCTCGCCGACGATGAAGGTTCACGGCACAATGAAGGCGCTGAGCAATCAGAAGCTGAGCCCCGACGTTGCGCGAAAGCTGGCCTTTGTGCTGATGAACCGTCTCCAGCGCGAGGAATTCGAGCGTGAAATGGAATGTAATTTCGCCATTTCACTGCCGGGCGTGGCGCGCTTCCGGGTCAATGTCTTTCGCCAGCAAGCGTCGGTGTGCATGGTCATACGCACGATTACCAGTGAAATCCCGACTTTCGAGAAACTCGGCTTGCCAGCTATCCTGCAGCAGGTTATTACGGCCAAGCGGGGTTTGGTGCTGGTTGTTGGTGGTACGGGGTCAGGCAAGTCGACAACCATGGCGGCGATGATCGATCACCGTAATTCAACGGCACCCGGACACATCATTACGGTCGAGGACCCGGTTGAGTACGTGCATACGTCCAAGCAGTGCCTGGTGACGCACCGTGAAGTTGGCGTTGATACCCATTCCTGGCATAACGCCCTGAAAAACACCCTGCGCCAAGCGCCGGATGTGATCCTGATTGGTGAAATCCGCGATCTGGAAACCATGGAACATGCCTTGGCATTCGCCGAAACCGGCCATTTGTGCATGGGGACGCTACACGCCAATAACTCCAATCAGACCCTGGATCGGGTGGTCAATTTCTTCCCTGATGAGCGCAAGCCACAGGTCATGATGGATCTGGCGAGTAACCTCAAGGCAGTCATCTCGCAGCGCCTGATTCGCTCCATAGACGGCAAGCGCAAGGCGGCTATCGAAATCCTGCTGAATACGCCGACTATCGCCGAGCTGTTATCCAAGGGCCAGTCTGCGGCGATCAAGCCGATCATGGACAAAAGCCGGGAACTGGGTATGCAGACCTTCGACCAGGCGCTATTTGATCTTTACGATGCTGGTTTCATCAGCTACGAAGAGTCTATCCGTAACGCTGATTCGGCCAATGAATTGCGCTTGGCAATCAAGCTCAAGAGCAAGAAGGGCGAACCTTCCACCGCCAGTGGCATGGCGCTGTCGATGATCGAAGAAGAGAAGAGGCCGGAACCTGAGCCAGGGGAGGAAGGCAAGGCTGGCTGAGTGCTTGTCTGATGGCTCTTGACCTTGTCGCCTTTGAACTAGGCTGCAACTGTGTTGAGCGATAAAGCCAGGGTATTTTCCGGCTGATTGCGATAAGTAATAAAAAAGCCGCCCAACGACTGTTGGGCGGCTTTTTTTGCGGGTTGGCTTCGTGCTTACTTTTGGGTTTCAACCATCTGCAGGGGCTCTGCTTCGGCGGCATTGAGTGCTGCCTTTGGTTTGCGCGGACGACCCAGTGCAACCTTGGCTTCAGCTTGCACAACAATTGCTGCAGCTGTCGTTTGCACCATGACCAGACCAGACTCGGCCAGCGTCTGGTCGAGATTGTTTTCCGTGGTGGATTCGCTGACCGGAGCTGAAACGATTTCCGTTGCAACGACGACTGCGGCTGTCTCTTCTGCTTGCGGTGCGACCTCGGTAATGACTGTAGCGGGTTCCACGGGCGCAGCAGCTGCCATTTCGACAATCGCCGGGACGGCGGTTTCGGTTGTCTCGACCACGGTTTCAGCGGCGGCGGAAAGGCTTGCAGTCACCGTGCTTGCCGGCTCGCCGGCGAAGGCTTCTGCAGCTACGCTTTCCGTGATGACGGTGGCCGAAGCAGCAGGCGCTTCGCTGCTTGCGACGGGGGCAGAGGCTTCCGGTTTGGCTGCTTCGGCGACGACGGTGCGGGCGACGATTTCCGGAGTTGCCGCAATGGCAACGGTGGGTGCTGGTTCGCTGGCCGGAATGACGACGATGACCGGTTCCTGATTCAGCGCCTGGGTGTTATCGGCGGAATTATCGGCGGCTTCGGTATTGTTGATTTCGCCGTTGGCACCGACTTCGTCATTACGTCGTTCATTGCGACCACGACCACCGCGGCGACCACGGCGACGGGCGCCTTGCTCTTCTGCATTGACGGGATTTTCCTGGAGAATTTCCGGCGTGGTCGGGATGGTTTCGAGGGCGCTCTGGGTCAGCTTGTTTTCGCTGACTTCCTGCTGCGGCTGGCGCTCGCGACGTTCCTTGCGCTCACCACGCGGACGGCGCTCCTGGCGCTCGCCTTGGCGCTGCTCGCTCGGCGCTGCTGCGGTTGACTCCTCGCGAACGGCCTTTTCTGCCGGGCGTTCGCTGCGGTTGCCGCGTTCCGGGCGTTCGCCACGCTCTTCGTCACGGCGGTTGCCATTGGCGTTGCGTGGATTGCGACGGTTTTCGCCACGCTCACGACGATTTTCACGCGGCTTCTTGGGCGCGGCTTCAACAACTGGGGCCGGTTCCGCCGGTTTCGGTTCGCTGCGGAACCAGGACAGGATCTTGGCAAAGAGACCGGTTTCGACCTTGGCTGGCGCTGCTTCGACCGGTTCCGGGGCGACGGTTTTGTCCGGCATGATGGGGGCCGGCTGCTCCGGGGCTATGCTCTTGATTGCAGCTTCCTGACGCGGCTTGCCGTTTTCCTGCTGGGTGGCCTGCTTGATGGCTTCCTCAAGCGGCTGTTCGACCATCTTGTAAGACGGTTCGCGCATTTCGTCGCCATTCACATCATCATGACGCAGGCGCGAGATGGTGTGTGCCGGGGTTTCGAGGTGAATATTCGGAACCAGCAGGATGGTGACCTTGTGGCGCTGCTCGATGGCCTGGATGTCCGGGCGTTTTTCGTTGAGCAGGAAGGTGGCGACGTCGACCGGTACCTGAACATGCACGGCGGCCGTGTTTTCCTTCATGGCTTCCTCTTCGAGGATGCGCAGGATGTGCAGGGCGGCCGATTCGGTCGAGCGGATGTGGCCGGTGCCGGTGCAGCGCGGGCAGGGGATGTAGCTGGTTTCGGCGAGAGCCGGGCGCAGGCGTTGACGCGACAGTTCCATCAGGCCAAAGCGGCTGATCTTGCCCATCTGGACGCGGGCGCGGTCAAAACGCAGCGCATCACGCAGACGGTTTTCGACTTCGCGCTGGTTCTTGCTGCTTTCCATGTCGATGAAGTCGATGACAATCAGACCGCCAAGGTCACGCAAACGCAACTGGCGAGCGAGTTCGTCGGCCGCTTCGAGGTTGGTGCGCAGCGCGGTTTCCTCGATGTCGGCACCCTTGGTGGCGCGACCGGAGTTGACGTCGACAGCAACCAGGGCTTCGGTGTGATCGATGACAATGGCGCCGCCGGACGGCAGGTTAACCTGACGGGCAAAGGCGGTTTCGATCTGGTGTTCGATCTGGAAGCGTGAGAACAGCGGCACGTCGTCGCGATAACGTTTGACGCGGCTGATGTTGCCCGGCATCACCGTGCCCATGAAGGCCTTGGCCTGTTCATAGACTTCGTCGGTATCGATGAGGATTTCACCGATTTCCGGCTGGAAATAGTCGCGAATGGCACGAATGACCAGGCTGCCTTCCAGGTAAATCAGGAAAGCACCGTTCTGTTGCTGGGCAGCGCCTTCGATGGCGGTCCACAATTGCAGCAGGTAATTCAGGTCCCACTGCAGTTCCTCGACCTGGCGGCCGATGGCGGCGGTGCGGGCGATCAGGCTCATGCCTTGCGGCACTTGCAGCTGGTCCATGGTTTCGCGCAATTCGGCGCGCTCGTCACCGTCGACGCGGCGCGAAACGCCACCGCCGCGCGGGTTGTTCGGCATCAGGACCAGGTAACGGCCGGCCAGCGAAACGTAGGTCGTCAGGGCGGCGCCCTTGTTGCCGCGTTCGTCCTTTTCAACCTGGACGATCAGCTCCTGGCCTTCCTTCAGCGCCTCGTTGATCTTGGCGCGGCCGGCTTCTACACCCGGCTGGAAAAAGGCCCGGGAGACTTCCTTGAACGGCAGGAAGCCGTGACGGTCGGCACCGTAGTCGACGAAGCAGGCTTCGAGCGACGGTTCGATGCGGGTGATGACGCCCTTGTAAATATTGCTTTTACGTTGTTCCTTGGCGGCGGATTCAATGTCGAGATCAATTAGTTTCTGACCATCGACAATGGCGACACGGAGTTCTTCCGCCTGTGTCGCGTTGAAAAGCATGCGTTTCATTTATTCGGCTCCAGCGCGCTTGGGCACGCCGTATCGAAACGCCCGTTCAGGCAGCGACAGTTTCTTGATCGGTTTGCGTCATGGTGGGAGGCAATGGCGATGATGAAAGTGCTGATCATTTGGATGGCCGCGTGTTTTTTATTGAAATGCGCGACCTGAAAAATCCTGCAACGGGCAATCCGTGCGTGCTTGCTGCGAGCTAATCTATTAACATCACTACTTTTGGTGAGTGAACTTAACCTGTTTTACGTTGGTTTGGCCTGGGCAATTGGCACAGGTGAAAGGCCGGAACCTGCCGTGTGGCGGTCGCGCTTCCAGCGCGAGGGCGGACGGTCTGATGGTTCAGCATCTCTTGCAAAGCGAGACGCAAAACAGGTTCAGTATATTAGAAAATGAACAATTCAGGTAGCAATTCAGTCACTCATCTGGTCATCTCCGACGAAGAGCAGGGGCAGCGCCTCGACAATTTTTTGATCCGTCATTGCAAGGGCGTTCCCAAGAGCCACATCTATCGCATCTTGCGTAGTGGCGAGGTGCGGGTCAATAGTGGTCGGGTCGATGCGACCTATCGTCTGGTCGTTGGCGACAATATCCGCATTCCGCCGATTCGCATTGCCGAGCGGCCACAGAACGAGGTTGATGAAGCGGCAAAGCAGCGGGTGGATCTGCCGATCATTTTCGAAGATGAGGCCTTGCTGATTATCGACAAACCCGAGGGAATTGCTGTGCACGGGGGGAGCGGGGTCAGTTTTGGCGTCATCGAGGCCTTGCGCCGGCAGCGGCCGCAGGCGAAATTTCTTGAATTGGCGCACCGCCTGGATCGGGAAACCTCGGGGATTTTGCTGGTCGGCAAAAAGCGCTTGGCGCTGACGGCCTTGCACGACATGTTTCGCGAACATGGCGCCGGGGCCGACAAGCGTTATCTGGTGCTGGTCAAAGGGCGCTGGATGAATCTGACCCAGCATGTCAAGCAGCCGCTATTCAAGTATTTGACTGAGAGCGGCGAAAGGCGGGTGCGGGTTGATCCGGAGGGCAAGGAGTCGCATACGGTTTTCCGTTTGCTGGCGCGCTGGCCGGACATGAGTTTGCTTGAGGCGCAATTGAAAACCGGGCGGACGCACCAGATTCGTGTTCATCTGGCGCATCTCGGTTTCCCCATTCTTGGCGACGAAAAATACGGTGATTTTGCCCTCAACAAGCGTCTGAAGCCGGCGGGCTTGAAGCGCATGGCCTTGCACGCCTGGCGCATGGCTTTTCGCCATCCAATTACTGCTAGTCCGCTTGAGTGCCGGGCGGCGTTGCCCGACGGCATTGCTAGCTACATTGCTGCGGTCGACGCGCAAAATGGCCGGGAATTCACCGCTGACAATTATCGGGAAATACTGGAGAAGGCGTGAAATATCAATTGGTTGTGTTTGACTGGGATGGCACCTTGCTGGATTCGGCGGCGGCGATTGTTCAGTCCATTCAGGCTGCTTGCCGTGACTTGGGCTTGGCTGAGCCGGATGATGCCCGTGCTCGCCATGTCATTGGCCTTGGGTTGGCCGATGCGATGCGTCATGCGGTGCCGGATCTGGCGCCCGACCAGTTCCAGGCGATGATTGATCGCTACCGCTTTCATTATCTGGCGGGTGATCACAAGTTGACCTTGTTCAAGGGTGTTCCGGCAATGCTGGAGCGTTTGCAGGCGGCGGGGCATATTCTGGCTGTCGCTACGGGCAAGAGTCGAATGGGCCTCGAGCGGGCGCTGGATCATTCCGGCCTGCGTCCCTTTTTTCAGGCTTCGCGCTGCGCTGATGAGTGTCATTCCAAGCCGCACCCGCAGATGCTCGAAGAATTGCTGCTCGAATTTGGTGTGGCGCAGGCGTCCACCGTCATGATCGGTGACACCTCACACGATTTATTGATGGCAACGAATGCCGGGGTGGATGGCCTCGCCGTGACTTATGGCGCGCATCCGCATGATCATTTGCTGGAGCATCGGCCGGTGGCTTGTGTGCATAGCGTGGCAGAGCTCGATCAATGGCTGGCAATCAACGCTTGATTTGTGCGGCCAAGGATTTGGTCGATGGTGAAAAAGGGGTGCGTTTTACGGTTGACCGCGGAAATCGCCCGATTTCTGCGTTTGTCGTGCGCTTTGCTGGCAAGGTTTATGGCTATTTCAATGAATGTGGCCATGTGCCGGCCGAGCTCGACTGGCAGCCCGGGGAGTTCTTCGATGATTCCAAGCTATACTTGGTTTGCTCGATTCACGGTGCTTTTTATGCGCCGGAGACCGGGCGCTGCCTTGGTGGGCGCTGTCGGGGGAATGGATTGAAGCCCCTTGAGGTCTGCGAGCACGAAGGAAATATCTACCTATTAGAGGCTAAAAGCCAATCATGAGTGACCCCCAACTTCCCGAAAATGAGCAAAACTGGGAGCGCAAGACACTGGAAAAACTGGTGTTTGCCGCGCTCGATGAACAACGTACCCGACGTCGTTGGGGAATTTTCTTTCGCGCAATCGGCCTGATTTACTTGCTGGTAATTCTCGTCGCCGTGATTGACTGGGGAAGTGGCGGCGAGCATCAGGAGCGCCATTCCGCCTTGGTTAACTTGCAGGGCGTCATCGAAGCCAAGGGTGAGGCCAATGCCGAAAACCTGGTAGCGGCCCTGAATGCCGCTTTTGACGAGAAAAACGTCGCCGGTGTCATTTTGCGCATCAATAGCCCTGGTGGCAGTCCGGTGCAGGCTGGCATTATCAATGATGAAATTCGCCGTCTGCGGGTCAAGTATCCTGATAAGCCCTTGTATGCGGTGGTTGAGGACATGTGTGCTTCGGGGGGCTACTTTGTTGCAGTGGCCGCTGATCGCATCTACGTCAATAAGGCCAGCGTGATCGGTTCTATCGGCGTGTTGATGGATGGTTTCGGCTTTACGGGCGTAATGGACAAGCTGGGTGTTGAGCGTCGTTTGCTGACTGCGGGGGCCAACAAGGGCTTCCTTGATCCTTTCTCTCCCCAGAGTCCGCAGCAGAAAGAGTATGCGCATGCCTTGCTCGACGATATTCACCAGCAATTCATCGATGTGGTGAAAGCCGGACGCGGCAAACGCCTGAAGGAAACGCCGGAGATTTTTTCAGGCCTGATCTGGACCGGGGCGCAAAGCTTGCAGCTGGGTTTGGCTGATGATTTTGGTAGCGTTGATTCGGTGGCCAGGGACGTGATCAAGGCTGAAAAAGTGTTTGATTATTCGGTTCGCGACAACATCGCCGAGCGCTTTGCCAAGCGCCTCGGGGCTGGCGCGGTCAACAGCTTCTGGAAGGGGTTTTCCGAAAGTCTGCAGGGCGCCAGCCTGCGCTGAACTTACGCCAGCAATAGAAAAACCGTCGGACGCCGCTCGATTTCGGGCGGCGTTTGTTTTTTCCATTGCGTAATCGTTTGGGTCTGCACGCTTTCCGAGGGGAGTGTCAAATCGGTAGCCACGGTCAAGCGGGTGCCGGGTTGGCAGCTGAGCAGGATGCTGTCGAACATCTGCCGGTTGCGATAAGGTGTCTCGATAAATAATTGCGTCTGCTGCCGTTTGCGCGATTCGCTTTCCAGGTCGCGCAAAGTTTTGCTGCGTTCCGCTTCCTTGGCTGGCAAGTAGCCTTGAAAAGCAAAGCGCTGACCATTCAGACCTGATGCCATCAGTGCCAGTAGCAGGGACGAGGGGCCAATCAGCGGTACGACCCGAATATTCTCTTGTTGCGCCGCCGCAACGAGATTGGCGCCAGGGTCGGCGACAGCGGGGCAGCCCGCTTCAGAGAGCAGGCCAACATCGTGGCCGGCGCGTAGCGGGGCAAGCAGGCGATCCAGCGCATCGTTTCGGGTGTGCTCGTTCAGCTCCTCCAGTTGCAGTTCCTGCAAGGGCTTGGCAGTGCCGGCAGCCTTGAGGAAGGCGCGTGCGGTCTTGGCTTGTTCGACCACAAAATGGCTGAGCGGATGAATAATTGCCAGGACGCTGGGGTGTAGCGAGTCCTGAGGGGCGGTCGGGCCGAGTGGCACCGGAATCAGATAAAGGGTGCCGGCCATCACAGCACCGCCACGCCGTGCTGGCGCAACATGTCACACAAGGCAATCAGCGGCAGGCCGATCAGCGCATTGGGGTCGTCGCCCTTCATGCTGGATAAAAGTGCAATGCCCAGGCCTTCGGATTTTGCCGAACCGGCGCAGTTGTAAGCGGGTTCGCGGCGCAAGTAATTTTCGATTTCGGTATCGCTGAGTTCGCGAAAACCGACCAGGGTTGCTATCCCGCGAACGTCCGCGTGGCCGCTGCGGGCATCCAGAAGGCACAGGCCGGTAAAGAAATTGACAGTTTTTCCAGAGAGTTCCTGTAATTGACTGACGGCGCGTTCATGATCGCCGGGTTTGCCGTAAATTTTCCCGTCGACGGTGGCTACCTGGTCGCTGCCGATAATCAGTGCGTCGGGATAGGCATCCACGACTGCGCGCGCCTTGGCTTCGGAGAGGCGAAGGGCCAAGGCTTCCGGTGTTTCGCTGGGGAGGGGGGATTCGTCGGTTTGAGGATTGCAGATCTCAAACGGCAAACCAAGCCGGGTCAGCAGTTCGCGGCGATAGGGGGAGGTTGAGGCAAGAACGAGTTGGCGGTGCATAAATATATTTTTAAATAACAGGTTCGCCTTGAATTATTCGGGCGGAACTTTGTTTTGACTTGGAAAGATAAAAATAATATCATCTACCGTTTAAGTCTTAACGGCTCAAGATTGAAAAGGATTAGCGACGCTTTCGTGTTTGCCAGAGATGGACGTGTTCTTGAGGGAACATTGCCAATCTCGGCTTTTGAACGCCTGGATGACCTGCTGCTCAGCAATGAGGGGGATGTTTCCTATCGTCTCGAAGGATTTAAAGGTGAGCAGGGAGAGTTAACGCTGCAGTTGACGGTTGGCGGGGTTCTTTTGTTGTCCTGTCAGCGTTGCCTGGAGGCTGTTCCTTGCAGTCTCGATGTGGATAGCTTGCTGCAACTTATCCCTGAAGGTGCAGAGCTGTCGCAGGAAGAGCTCGAAGATGACACCCGGGATTTTCTGCCGGTGATAAAGGGACTGGATGTCGCCGAGTTGGTGGAGGACGAAATCCTCCTGGCGCTGCCAGTTATTGCGCGGCACGAAAAATGTGGCTTGCCTGGTGCGGCTGATGCAGGTGGGCGGGTTAACCCGTTTGCTGCACTGGCTGAGCTTAAAGGCAAGCCGAACTGATTTTATTGGAGTATCAACATGGCTGTTCAACAAAATAAGAAGTCCCCCTCCAAGCGCGGCATGCATCGCGCTCACGATTTTCTGACTGCTCCCCCGGTTGCCGTCGAGCCGACCACGGGTGAAGTCCATCTGCGTCACCATATCTCCCCGAGCGGCTTTTACCGCGGCAAGAAGGTCCTGAAGGCCAAGGGCGAGTAATCGTTCAATAAAAGGCAGGTATCCCTCGCCGGGATGCCTGCCTTTTCTTTTGCCATGACAACTCGCATCGCCATTGATTGCATGGGCGGTGATCACGGTCCGTCGGTGACGGTTCCGGCGGCCACGCGCTTTCTTGCTGAGCATCCGGCGGCAAATCTAATCCTGGTTGGACAGGAGGGGGTTTTGCGCCCGTTGCTTGGTTCTCTCGTTTCTGACTCCCGGGTCCGTCTGGTACATGCTTCGCAAGTGGTCGGCATGGACGAGTCTCCGGCGCTTGCCTTGCGCAACAAAAAAGATTCTTCGATGCGTGTCGCTATCAATCTCGTCAAAAATGGCGAGGCGGATGCCTGCGTGTCGGCTGGTAATACCGGCGCCCTGATGGCTATTTCACGCTTTGTGCTGAAAATGTTGCCGGGAATCGAGCGGCCGGCGATTTGCGCCCCTTTGCCTACGGTGAATGGGCATACGCACATGCTTGACCTCGGTGCCAATGTTGATTGTACCCCGCAGCATTTGCTGCAGTTTGGCCTCATGGGCGCTATGCTGGTCGCGGCCATGGAGCACAAGGAAAGGCCGACGGTCGGTCTGCTCAATATCGGCGAAGAAGAAATCAAGGGTAATGAAGTGGTCAAGGCCGCTGCAGCACTGCTGCGTTCTTCGGGGCTCAACTTCATCGGCAATGTCGAGGGTGATGGCATCTACAAGGGCGATGCTGATGTCGTCGTTTGTGATGGCTTCGTTGGCAATGTCGCGCTGAAGACTTCCGAAGGTATGGCGCAAATGTTGGCCTCTTCGTTGCGTGCCGAGTTCAAGCGTAACTGGATGACCAAGTTGGCAGCCCTGATTGCCATTTCCGTTCTCAATAATTTCAAGAAGCGTTTCGATCACCGGCGTTACAACGGTGCCATTCTCCTTGGCCTGAAAGGTATTTCGGTCAAGAGCCATGGTTCGGCAGATGAGCTATCCTTTGGGAATGCCATTGCTCGAGCCTACGATGCCGCTGAAAACAAGGTTCTGGAACGCATCACTGCCCGTCTGACGCAGCTTGTGCCAGCGGCGGTGGAGGAGACCTGCTGAATGTTTGCACGCCTTGTGGGTACTGGCAGTTATTTGCCAGGTGATCCGGTCAGCAATAATGATCTTGCTGCGCGCGGCATCGATACCAACGATGACTGGATTGTCACCCGAACCGGGATCACGAGTCGCCATTTGGCTGAGCCAGGTGTCACTTCAAGCGAGTTGGGCTTGGTAGCGGCGCAAAGGGCGCTGGAGATGGCCGGGGTTGCAGCCTCCGAACTTGATCTGATTATCGTCGCCACCTCGACACCTGATTTCATTTTCCCCAGTACTGCTTGCTTGATCCAGGGGAGGTTGGGTAACAAGGGGGCGGCAGCTTTTGATATTCAGGCGGTGTGTAGTGGTTTTACCTATGCACTGGGGATTGCCGATAAGTTTATTCGCTCCGGTAGTCACAAGAAGGCCTTGATCATTGGTGCCGAGGTTTTTTCCAGAATCCTGGACTGGAATGATCGTGGGACTTGCGTGCTGTTTGGTGATGGTGCTGGGGCGGTTGTGCTTGAGGCTTCCGACAAACCGGGGATACTGGCCACGGCAATGCACGCCGATGGTAGTCAGAGCGGTATTTTGAATGTGCCGGGCCAGATTTGCGGTGGACAGGTCGTTGGTGACCCTTTTCTGCGCATGGATGGTCAGGCGGTTTTCAAGTTTGCGGTGCGGGTGTTGGCTGATATCGCCGAAGAAGTCTGTCAAATTTCAGGCATTCGCACCTCTGACGTGGATTGGTTGATCCCTCACCAGGCCAATGTTCGCATCATTGAGGCTACCGGTAAGAAACTGGGTATTGACCGCGAAAAAGTGATCGTCACTGTTAATCGTCATGGCAATACTTCTGCGGCCTCGGTGCCTCTGGCCCTGGATGAGGCGGTTCGCGACGGGCGTATTCAGCGCGGACAAAAAGTCTTGCTTGAAGGTGTGGGTGGCGGTTTCACCTGGGGCGCGGCCCTGCTCGAATTCTGACCAAGAGGACAAACAAGATGTCTTTTGCTTTTGTATTTCCAGGCCAGGGCTCGCAGAGCGTTGGCATGATGGCAGCTTACGGCGACTCCGCCGTGGTTCGTGCTACTTTTGACGAGGCTTCTGCTGCGCTTGGCGATGACCTCTGGGCGATGGTTGCTGAAGGTCCGGCCGAGTTGTTGGCGCAGACAGTCAATACCCAGCCGGTCATGCTGACTGCTGGTGTTGCAGCCTGGCGTTTGTGGCTGGACAAGGGGGGCAAGTGCCCGTCCGTCGTTGCCGGGCATAGCCTGGGCGAATATTCCGCGCTGGTTGCAGCGGGTGTCATCGAGTTTGCCGATGCGGTGCCGCTGGTTCGTCTGCGTGCTGCTGCGATGCAGGAAGCTGTGCCGCTGGGCACGGGCGCCATGGCGGCAATTCTCGGTCTTGATACCGAAGGCATTGTTGCTGCGTGTGCAGAAGCCGCGCAGGGTGAGGTCGTCGAACCGGTCAATTTCAATGCCAATGGCCAAACGGTGATCGCCGGCAACAAGGATGCTGTTGAGCGTGCCATGGCTGCCTGCAAGGCGCGTGGCGCCAAGATGACCAAGGCCTTGCCGGTTTCGGCGCCTTTCCATTCATCCTTGATTCGTCCGGCAGCCGAAAAACTGGCGGCACGCCTCGTTGAATTGTCCCTGAAGGCGCCTGCGATTGCTGTAATCAACAACGTTGATGTCACCATCGAAAACGATCCGGAGCGGATCAAGGATGCCTTGATCCGCCAGGCTTATAACCCGGTGCGTTGGGTGGAAATCATTCAGAAAATGGCCGCCATGGGCGTGTCCACCGTAGCCGAGTGTGGGCCGGGCAAGGTGTTGGCGGGCTTGACCAAGCGTTGTGCCGATGGTGTTGTTGGTGTTGCGTTGGCTGATCTTGCTGCCATTGAAGCCAACCTGAATCTGGAGTGATCGGGATGCTGAACGACAAAATTGCTCTGGTAACTGGCGCTACCCGCGGTATTGGCCGTGCCATCGCGCTTGAGTTGGGAAAGCTCGGTGCGACGGTCATTGGCACGGCGACCAGCGAAGATGGCGCCGGGAAAATTTCTGACTATCTGGCCGAGGCGGGCATCAAGGGGCGTGGAGTGTTGCTCAATGTTACCGACGCGGCTCAGACGGATGCCTTGCTTGCAGCTTTGTCCAAGGAATTCGGTGCCATTACTGTCCTCATCAATAATGCCGGCATTACACGCGACAATCTGGCGATGCGCATGGGCGATGATGAGTGGGATTCGGTCATTGACACCAATCTGAAAGCGGTTTTCCGTCTTTCGCGCGGCGTCATGCGTGGCATGATGAAGGCTCGTTTCGGGCGCATTGTGAATATTTCTTCAGTCGTTGGTTACTCCGGTAATGCCGGTCAGGCTAACTACTGTGCAGCCAAGGCCGGTGTTGCCGGCCTGAGTCGCTCGCTTGCGCGTGAACTGGGAAGTCGAAATATTACGGTCAACTGTGTTGCGCCGGGCTTTATTGCCACGGACATGACGCATGCTTTGACTGAAGAGCAAAAAACCGCGATGCTGGCGTCTATTCCGCTAGCGCGTGCCGGTACGCCGGAAGATGTGGCCGGCGCTGTCGGCTTCCTGGTTTCTCCCGCTGCCTCGTATGTTACGGGTACCACCGTGCATGTGAATGGCGGCATGTTTATGGATTGATTCCGCTAGGCTTCGGCTTTTGGTAGAATCACAATGTTTTTTTTCGTACCCTTGAGGGGAAGGAGCTTTTCTAATGGATAACATCGTAGAGCGCGTCAAGAAGATCGTCGCCGAGCAACTGGGCGTAAACGAAGCGGACATCAAGAACGAGTCCTCTTTTGTCGATGATCTGGGCGCTGACTCCCTGGATACCGTTGAGCTGGTCATGGCTCTGGAAGAGGAATTCGAATGCGAAATTCCGGACGACCAGGCTGAGAAAATCACCACGGTTCAACAGGCTGTCGATTACATCCTGGCTAGCAAGAAGTAAGCCAATTCCGGTTTGATCCAGGCAAGGCCGGCCGATATGGCCGGCCTTGCCTCATTTGCTTTCGGAGTGCATCTTGGCACGTCGCAGAGTCGTCATCACCGGCCTCGGTATTGTTTCCCCGGTCGGTAACAGCGTTGAAGAAGCCTGGCAAAACATTATTGCCGGTCGTTCGGGCATTGATCTGGTTACCCGCTTCGACACCTCCACCTTCCCGGTAAAATTTGCCGGCGAGGTCAAGAATTTCGATATCACCCAATATATTTCCGCCAAGGATGCGCGTCGTATGGATACCTTCATCCATTACGGCTTGGCTGCGGGAATCCAGGCGGTGCGTGATGCCGGCCTCGACAAGGAAGGTGCTGCCGATCCCGAGCGCGTTGGCGTTGCCATCGGCTCCGGTATCGGCGGCTTGCCCTTGATCGAAAATACCAAGGATGAATATATCGCTGGTGGAGTCCGCAAGGTCTCCCCGTTCTTTGTTCCGGGTTCGATCATCAACATGATTTCGGGCAATCTTTCGATCGAGTTTGGTTTCAAGGGACCGAATCTGGCGATCGTGACTGCCTGCACGACTGGTACGCATTCGATCGGCGAAGCTTCGCGCATCATTGAGTATGGCGATGCCGATGTAATGGTTGCTGGCGGTGCTGAATCGACGGTTTCGCCGCTAGGCATGGGGGGCTTCTCTGCTGCTCGCGCCCTGTCTACGCGCAACGATGATCCGGCCACAGCCAGTCGCCCTTGGGACAAGGATAGAGATGGCTTCGTGCTGGGTGAAGGCGCCGGGGTGCTGGTGCTCGAAGAGTACGAGCACGCCAAGGCGCGCGGCGCACGGATTTACGCCGAAGTCACCGGTTATGGCAGGAGTGCTGACGCCTACCACATTACTGCACCGAACATGGATGGCCCGCGGCGTTCAATGGTCAATGCCCTGAAGAATGCCGGAATTTCTCCTGCCGATGTGCAGTATGTCAATGCGCACGGTACTTCGACGCCGCTTGGTGACAAGAATGAGTCGGATGCGATCAAGGCGGCCTTTGGCGATGCGGCAGGCAAGATTGTCGTCAATTCGACCAAGTCGATGACGGGGCATTTGCTGGGCGGGGCAGGTGGTGTTGAGTCCTTGTTCACTGTTTTGGCGATCTATAATCAGATTTCGCCGCCAACCATCAATATTTTCAATCAGGATCCGGAGTGCGATCTGGATTGCTGTGCCAATGTTGCGCGACCGATGCAGATTGAATATGCGTTGAAGAACAACTTTGGTTTTGGTGGCACGAACGGCTCGCTGGTCTTCAAGCGTATCTAAGCGTTTCTGGCCGGAAATTGAACGGTGCAGCTTCCGATGATCATCGGACTGCGCCGTTCTCGTTTATTAAGTTTGGCGATTTTGCTGTTTCTGGCACTGGCTTTTGTGGTGTTGATGGCCACGCCATTTTCCTGGCCAATCCGGGCTGTCGGTTTATTCGCGGCTGCTTGCGTCGCGCGCTTTTCCTGGGCTTTGCTTGATCCCCCTGTTGCTGCAATCAAGCTGGGGGGTCAGGGAGAAATCACGGTCAGCAGAAGTGGCGAAGGCGAATTTTCTCCGGTTGTTCTGCTCTCTGGCGCCCTGGTTCATCCCTGTCTGGTGAGCTTGCTGCTTAAGACTGAGGGTGGTCAAAAATTGCGGCTGATTATTGCGGTCGACTGCCTGAAACCCGAGGATTTCAGGCGTCTACGTGTTTTCATGCGTTGGCGGGCCGAGTTTGGCGAGCTGAAAGACGGCGTTTGATGACCGTATTCCTGGCCTTGCTGGCCATTTCCGGATAGTCGCGCGAGAAGTGCAGGCCTCTGCTTTCGCGGCGCTGCATGGCGCAACGGACAATCAGGTCGGCGGTAGCAACCAGGTTACGCAATTCAATCAAGTCGTGAGTGACGCGGAAATTAGCGTAAAACTCGTCAATTTCGCGCATCAGCAAGCCAATTCGATGCTTTGCGCGTTTCAAGCGCTTGGTGGTGCGAACGATTCCGACGTAGTCCCACATGAAGCGGCGTAGTTCATCCCAGTTGTGCGAAATGACCACTTCTTCGTCGGCATCAGTGACCCGGCTATCGTCCCACGGCGGGAGCGTCGGCAATTCGATGGTTTTGCCGTGCAAAATGTCGTTGACCGCAGCTTCCGAGTAAACCAGGCATTCGAGCAGCGAGTTCGAGGCCAGGCGATTGGCGCCGTGCAATCCGGTGCACGAGGCTTCGCCCGCGACGTAAAGGCCGGCAACATCGGTTCTTCCCCGCTGGTCGCTGATGATGCCACCGCAAGTGTAATGGGCAGCAGGAACGACAGGGATTGGATCGTGCGTAATGTCGATACCCAGCTCCAGGCAGCGGGCATGGATATTGGGAAAGTGGTGGAGGATGAAATCTTCGCCCTTGTGCGAGATGTCCAGAAAAACGCAGTCGACACCCCGTTTCTTCATTTCAAAGTCGATGGCGCGCGCGACGATGTCACGCGGAGCAAGTTCGGCGCGCTCATCGTGCTCGGGCATGAAACGTGTGCCGTCCGGTAACTTCAGCAAGCCGCCTTCGCCGCGCACGGCCTCGGAAATTAAAAAAGACTTGGCTTGCGGGTGGTACAGGCAGGTGGGGTGAAACTGGATGAATTCCATGTTGGCAACCCGGCATCCGGCCCGGTAAGCCATGGCAATGCCGTCGCCAGTCGAGGTATCGGGGTTGGTCGTGTAGAGGTAGACCTTGCCAGCGCCACCGGTTGCCAATAAGGTATTCGGGGCACCAATCGTGATCACTTCGCCATTACGGCTATCCAGCACATAGGCGCCGTAACAGCGACTTTCTGCATTTTCCGGATCTGTTCCTGTAATCAGGTCAATCGCAATATGGTGCTCGAAGATGGCGATGTTCGGATTGTTGCGCACCTTTTGGGTCAGGGTTTCCTGCACGGCAGCGCCAGTGGCGTCAGCGACGTGAATGACCCGGCGGGCGCTATGGCCACCTTCGCGTGTCAGATGGTAACCGGACTCATCTTTGGTAAACGGAACCCCTTGGTCGATCAACCATTCAATGGCCCTGCGACCATTTTCAACGACAAAGCGCGTTGATTTTTCATCATTGAGCCAAGCGCCTGCGACCAGCGTGTCGTGAATGTGGGCTTCAATCGAATCCTGGCTGTCCAGGACGGCGGCAATGCCTCCTTGTGCCCAGCCGGAAGCAGAGTCTTCCAGTGTTCGTTTGCTGATCATGGCGACCTTGTAATGGGGCGCCAGGCGTAGTGCAGCGGATTGGCCGGCGAGTCCGCTACCAATGATCAATACATCAAATTTTTGCACAGCTGTTCTCTGGAGGATTTGTTTTGCGGCAAATATAGCATGCGCAAAACGATTCATACCGTTACAGACGGTCACAAATTACGGGTTAGCCACTATCTGACGCCCGAAATTTGCTGCGTTATACTGCGAAACATAAACAGATTAACTATAACTCCCAGGGAACATCCAGTCATGAGTGAGCGCGAGATCGATCAGGTGCTGGTCGAGCGGGCGCAAGGCGGAGATCAACACGCCTTCGACCAGTTGGTGCGCAAATATCAGCGCAAGCTGGAGCGTTTATTGTCGCGCTTCATCCGTGATTCCGCCGAAGTCGAAGACGTCGCACAGGAAGCTTTCATCAAGGCTTTTCGGGCGCTGCCGTCTTTTCGGGGGGAAAGTGCGTTTTATACCTGGCTTTACAGAATTGGCATAAATACGGCGAAGAATTATCTGGTTTCTATGGGCCGCCGGGCGCCTACTTCTACTGAATTCGATGCCGATGAAGCTGAGGGCTTCGAAGATGCTTCGCAGTTGCGCGACATCAATACCCCGGAAAGCTTGTTGCTCTCCAAGCAAATTGGTCAAACCGTCAATGCCGCAATGGAGGCCTTGCCTGACGAGCTGCGCATGGCCATTGTGCTACGCGAAATTGAAGGGCATTCGTATGAAGAAATTGCGGAAATGATGGATTGCCCGATTGGTACCGTACGGTCACGGATATTTAGAGCGCGCGAAGCAGTGGCGGCCAAGCTGCGTCCTTTACTCGATATTGCGCCGGATAAGCGCTGGTAAGACTGGTGGTGGAGCGTATGGGGCAGGAGCAAAGTACGGTAAGGGCCATTGTGCGGGGCTTGGATGGTGGACAGGCGATCGTTGAAGTGGAGCAGGGGGGGTGTGGCCGTTGCCACGAGGAAGGTGGTTGTGGCGGGCAGAACCTTGGCCGGATGTTTTGTAGTGCCCCGAAAACCTACTGTGTGGGCAATGACTTTGGCGCCAAGGTGGGGGAGCACGTTAGGGTAGCTGTTGCGACGGGAAGCCTCCGCCGAACTGCCAATCTTGCCTATGGTTTACCATTGGTGGCGACCATTGCCTGCGCCATGCTCGGCATGCGACTCGCTGACGATGCTGGCGCTATTCTCGGCGCGCTTTTGGGGCTTGGGCTGAGCTTTTTTTACGTTCGGCAGCGCGCGAAAACCGGCCTTGATGAACCCGGTGTTCATCCCCATATCGTTTCTCGTTCCTAATTAAGTCCGGAGTTTTTCAGATGAAGCGCTTGGTGGCCCTCTTGTGTCTTTGGCTGCTGTCGTCTCTGGTGCTCGCCCAAAATCGTGCCTTGCCCGATTTTACTGAGCTTGCCGAGAAGCAGGGGCCGGCGGTGGTTAATATCAGCACCACCCAGTTGCTTCGCGGTCAGTCGCAAGCTGTGCCGTTTCAGTTTGATGAAAACGATCCGGCATTTGAGTTTTTCAAGCGCTTCATGCCGCGTCTACCTGGCGGTGGCACACCGCGTGATTCCGAGAGTAAATCGCTGGGTTCTGGTTTTATCATCAGCGCCGACGGCTATTTGCTGACCAATGCGCATGTGGTCGATGGCGCCGACGAAGCGCTGGTTCGCCTGACGGATAAGCGCGAGTTCAAGGCAAAAATTGTTGGCGCCGACAAGCGCACCGATGTGGCCTTGCTCAAGATCGACGCAACAGGCTTGCCTAGCGTCAAGTTTGCCGACCCCGCTCAGCTCAAGGTCGGGGAATGGGTGGTGGCGATAGGTTCGCCTTTTGGTTTTGATAATTCGGTGACTGCCGGGATTGTTTCAGCCAAGGGGCGCTCCTTGCCGCAGGAGAATTACGTTCCCTTCATTCAAACGGACGTGGCGATCAATCCGGGGAACTCCGGCGGTCCGCTGTTTAATTTGCGTGGCGAAGTAGTCGGTATCAATTCGCAGATCTATAGCCGTAGCGGTGGCTACATGGGCGTCTCTTTTGCCATTCCAATCGATGTGGCCATGGAAATACAGCAACAATTGCGGTCGACCGGAAAAGTGAGCCGTGGTCGCCTGGGGGTGCTAATCCAGGAAGTCAGCAAGGATCTGGCCGAGTCTCTGGGCTTGGCGCGGCCGATGGGGGCTGTGGTCAATTCTGTCGAAAAGGGTGGTCCGGCGGAGCGTGCAGGCATTGAGCCGGGGGACGTGGTCCTGAAATTTGATGGGAAGCCGATCAATGCCTCCGCGGATTTGCCGCGCCTGGTTGCTTCTACTCGTCCGGGTACGCAAGCGCCACTGCAGGTTTGGCGGCGTGGTGG
>JAVBXO010000040.1 GCA_030824535.1 Azonexus sp.
AGGACGCCAATGTCGAAATGCATCTGAAGGCCGACCGGGCCACGCGTTACGAAGCCGTTGCCGAAACCATGAGCGCCGCCCGCCGCGCCGGTCTGAGCAAGATCGGTTTCGTGACCCAGCCCGGAAACGACAGCCACTAAGGAAACGCTGAGTAATTAAGGAAGTCATTCCCGCGCAGGCGGGAATCCAGCAAAAGCAAAAAACTGGATCCCCGCCTGCGCGGGGATGACGAATGTTCCAAACCGTTTTTTCAATTCAATCATTCAACCATCCTCACGCCAGCCAGCCCCCTTGCCAGCCAGCTACAAGGACAAATCAGGGGGTGAGCCAGCCAGAGATCTTTCAGGGAGTTCTCGCATGCTGACCACCAAGAAATTTATCGCTGCAATCACCTTCATCACAGCCTTCGCTACCCCGGCCCTGGCCCTCGAATACCCGATTGGCGTTCCGCAACAGCGTGCTGGCATGGAAATCGCCGCCGTCTATCTGCAACCGGTTGAAATGGAACCGGAAGGCATGATGAAGAAAGCGGCCGATTCCGATATCCACCTCGAAGCCGACATCCACGCGCTGGCCAACAACCCGAACGGTTTCGAGGAAGGCGCCTGGGTGCCTTATCTGGCGATCAAGTTCGAAGTCAGCAAGATCGGCAGCGACTACAAGGTCAGCGGCGATTTCATGCCCATGGTCGCCAACGACGGCCCGCACTACGGCGACAACGTCAAGCTCGCCGGCCCCGGCAAATACAAGGTCAAATACACCGTGCTGCCGCCGTCGGCCAACCCGCACGCGCATTTCGGCCGCCACACCGACCGCGCTACCGGCGTGCGTCCGTGGTTCAAGCCGATTGAGGTCGAATACGAATTCACCTACGTCGGTATCGGCAAGAAGGGCGGGTACTGAGCATGAAACTCGCCAAAATCACCGCTGCGCTGGTCGTGGCGGGGCTGGCCCTGCCCGCACTGGCCGGCCCCAGGGAAACCGAGCTACTGGAAAAACTGCTGGCGCGCATGGAAAAAATGGAAGCGCGTAACAGCGAACTGGAAAAGGAGGTCAAAGCACTCAAGGGCGAGAACGCCGCCATCGCCGCCGGCCTCGACAGCCCGCGCCTGTCGGAAAGCGAGCCGGAACTGACGGTGCGCCTGAAGGCCGTCGAAAAGGACGCGCTGGAAATGAAGAAGGCCGCGAAAATCGCCGAAGGCCTGGAAGGCATCAAGGTCGCCGCCTCACTGGCGACGGTTGGCCAGAAAGCCTTCAGCACGCCGGACGGCATCGAAAACGGCGTCAGCCAGCTCAACTATCGCGCCGACGTTTCGGTCGAACTACCGCTGGCGCCGCTCGGCGACATCGAGCACAAGCTCTTCGCCCATCTGCGCATGGGTCAGGGCCTGGGCCTGAATTCGCCCTTCTCGAATCTCGGCCTGTTTGCCAACACCCCCAACGCCCTGGCCTTCCGCGCTTCCGGCGCCAGTCCGGATGACTCGGTGAGCATCCTCGGCCAGGCCTGGTACCAGGCGGCGATTCCCCTGCCCTACCTCGGTTTCAAGCCTTACTCGCGGGAAACCCTGGAAGTCACTTTCGGCAAGATGGACATCTTCGGTTTCTTTGACCAGAACACCGGTGCCGGCGATGAAGGCAAGCAGTTCCTGAATTCGGTCTTTGTCCATAACCCGCTGCTCGATGCCGGTCGTGAAGTCGGTGTCGATGCCAACGGCTTCCAGCCCGGTTTCATCGTTTCCTACCTCAACTGGTTCAACAAACCCGAACCCTGGCGCCTGTCCTTGGGCGTTTTCGGTGCCGGCCAGCGCGGTGCGAACTACCAGCACAGCCTGTCGTCACCCTTGCTGATGGCCCAGCTGGAAAAGCAGATACGTTTCGACGGCCAGCTCGGCCATTACCGTATTTATGGCTGGAACCGTAGTCAGGCTGTCGACTTTGACGGCGCGGTCAAGCGTCACACCGGTTTCGGCATCTCCGTCGATCAGCGCCTCGGTGACGGCGTCACGCTGTTCAGCCGCTACGGCAAGATGATCAAGGGCGAACTGCCGTTCAACCAGGCACTGACCGCTGGCGCCGAGATTTCCGGCGGCTACTGGGATCGTGGCGCCGACGCCCTCGGTATCGCTGCCGCCTGGCTGCAATCCGGCAAGGGCTATCGCAACAGCACCGCCACCGCCTGGCTCGACGACGCCCAGAGCACCACCGCCTACAGCTTCACGCCGCAAGGCGCCGAACGCTTGGTCGAACTGTATTACCGCTATCGCCTGTCACCGCAGTTCGAGCTCTCGCCGGACTTCCAGTACATCACCCACGGCGGCGGCAATGCCGATGCCAAGGCCGTCAAGGTTCTGGCCGTGCGCGCCAACATCGCTTACTGAGGAACCTCATGAAACACGCCCTGCTCTCCCTGGTTTTTGCCCTTTTCAGCATGTCGACCGCAGTAATGGCCGATGAACTGCCGACCTACAAGCTGCTGATGAAAGATGGCCGCATTCAGCCGGAAACGCTGGAAGTCCCCGCCAATACCCGCTTTCGTCTGGAAGTGAAAAACGACGGGCCGGGCGCGGCGGAGTTCGAGAGCCTGGAACTGAAGAAGGAATTGGTACTGGCGCAAGGCGTCACGCGCACGCTGGTTTTTTTCCCGATGAAACCGGGCAGCTACAAGTTCTTCGACGACTTCCACCCGGAAACCGGGCATGGGCAGATCGTCGCCAAATAAATGCCTGTGCGCCGCTCGAAGACTTTCTCCGGAGGGCTGGCTTTGCATAGCCAGCCCGTTCAGATGGCGCAGAGCCTTGCTCTGCGAAACCCCATATTCACCCCCTTGAAGTGGAAGGCCGGGATGGGGATGGGTTTGCTTG
>JAVBXO010000212.1 GCA_030824535.1 Azonexus sp.
CGGCGGCCTGGCGCTCGGCCAGTTCGGCATTGAGTTTCTCGACGGCCGCCGTCCAGCGTTCGATGTCGTCGAAGAAATAGGCATTGGTGACCAGGAAGGCATCCTTGCCGAGGATCAGCGACGGCGTCTGGCGGCGGAAGTTGTGCAAGGTCCGGAAAGCCGCCTGGGCGCGCCCGGTCATCGCCATCGCCGCCTTCAGGTTGGCGCGGGTCAGGCGCTTGCCCGTCAGCTTGCGCAATTCGCTGGCAAACTCGCGCACCGAACGCCGCCAATAAACGCGCGACGCCTCGCTTTCCTTGACGTTGGGAAACTCCAGGTCATAGACCGAATAGCCCATGCCCTCGATCATCACGCTCGATTTCTTCTTCTGGTCGCAGGTGCTTGGATTGACCACCAGATCGGGCTTGCCGATCTTCGGAATGACGTTGTCCGAACTCAGCATGCCGAGCGTCGCCTTGACCAGCGAACAGGACTTGGCCGGCATGAAATCGGCGCCGCGCTGGTCGTAGTGGTACGAGCCATTGCACAGACGCACCGGCGTCGCGCCGAAAGCGTAGATCAGCTCTTCAGGCGCCTGGATGCAGGTCGTGCCGACCAGTTTGCCGCGGTGCGGAATCTCGTCGCCGTGGCAGTAAACGCCGCGAAACAGCTCGTAGAAATACTGCATCGCCGCCGGGTTTTCCTGGAAGTCGTCGACGATGTGGTCGAGCACCGTCTGTGCCTCGCCGGCCTGGCGGGAGCGGCTGTACGGCGCCGGCTGGATCGGTATGACCTGGTGAATTTCATTTTCCATGCTGGCAACCCTTGTTCATGCGCTTGATGAAACCGGCTTCGGTCGAGACAAAAATCGGGATGCCGGCGAAAGTCGCCTTGAGCGCCCCGGTTTCCGGGCAACTGGCGACGCATTTGAGGCACAGCGTGCAGTCGTCGGTCATGATGTCGGTGGTCGTCACGTCGTCGGCGATTTCCTTGATTTCCATGTCGCAGACGGCGTAACAGTCGCCGCAGCGGGTGCATTTGCTGCCGTCCTTCTTGAGCTTGAGCAGGGCCGGCTTGGAAATCAGGTAGTGCAGCGCGCTCATCGGGCAGAAGAAGCAGAAGAAACGCTTCTTGACGAAGCTGCCGACGAAGAACAGCGCCGTCACTGAAATGCCCAGCGCGGTCATGACGACGGCCGTCTTGCTGGAAAAATCGACGGTGAACTGCGAAAAATCGCCGGTAAACATCGGCAGGATCATGCGTGCCGGGCAGATCAGGCAAAACGGCGGGCTCATGTCATGCGAAAAGAAGCCACCGCCGATGCCCAGCGGAATCAGGATGAGCAGCGCCAGCAGCACGAACTTGATCCTGGTCAGTTGCGCGAACTGGCCGTGCGTGTAGTTGGAAAAGCGGATACCGAGACGGCGGCGCAGCGCGCTGATCCAGTCCTGCAAGGTACCGAGCGGGCAAACAAAACCGCACCAGCCCTTATTGAGAACGATGAACCACAGCGCGAAACCGAGAAAACCGGTCAGAATGGACAGACTGGCGATACTGAACAGCACCGCCCAGTTGCGTCCCAGCTGATGTTGCAGCGGCAACAGGTAACAGACGCCGGCTCGCCCCTCCTGGTTGTAGCCACAGGAGAAGAACGGCAACTTGCTGCCGAGGTCAATCGCCAGGTAGCCGCCATAGACGAAGAGCACGAAGGCGACCAGCTGGAACCAGAAGCGGAAACGGTTGAAATCGACCTCGTTGACCGCATCGCGCAGGCGCTGCAAGGCGGGTTTAGCGGTGCTCATCGAAACGCACCTCCTGGAAGGGCTTGACCCGGCGGCGCCGGTAAAGATAAACCGCCGTGCCGCAGAACAGCACGATCAGCAGGCCGATGCCCAAGCCCCAGGCATAGGAGCGGTAATCATCGGGCGAGGGATAGTAGTTGCCGGCCAGCGTCGCCTGATAGCGCACATTGCTGTAGGGCTGATCCTTGAAGCTCCCCTTCTCGGCAGCATTGGCCTCGGCGATGATCAGGTAGCTGGCCTTGAAGCGCTTCTTGAAATCGTCCCAGGCCGGGAAATAGTCGCGAATGACCTGAAAACTGACGCGCCCCTGTTCGTCGCTGAGCGCTTCCTTGCTCCAGCCTTCGTGGCTGACGAAACGCACGCGGGCGCCTTGCAGAGGCAAGCCTTTTTGCAGCACAACAAAAGCCTGCTCGTCACCCGACTTGAGCTGGAAGAACATCTTCTCGTCGGCCGCCTTTTCCCGGACGATCTCGATCAGCGCCGTTTCCAGCAGACGCGGCGCCTTCAAGGCGCTGGCCCGCTCTTCCTCGTCACCACCATGGCTGAAATTGGCGATTTCGGCCTTGGCGACACTGACATTCAGGGTATCGCCCTGCAGCTTGCGGCTGCTGGCATAGACCCGGTAATAGCCCTGTACCGGCATGTCGAAGGCGAGATTCTTCTTGCCGTCTTCCGGCGGCGACAGTGCTTCGCCTTCCAGCGGACCCTGGGGTCGAACGAGCAAGGTCTGGTTCTCGGCTTCAGCGTCTTCGCGGGCAAAGCCGGATTTCTGCGGATCGTTGCCAGCACGTAGCCACAGGCGCTTGCTCGGCGGCCCACTGCGCTCACCGCCCATGCTCATGCCGCCCATCGCCCCCATGCCAGGCATGCCGCCGCGCGCCGCGCCATCGCCGCGGGCGGGCGGCGAATCGGACAACCAGATCGCCCCGCCCGCACCGCGCATGGCCATGCCAGCCGGCCGCCCGGCGTTGCGGGCAGGCTCTTCCGGTTTTCCGGGTACGCCCGTGGCCTGCGCCGACGCTGCCGTCGACGGCGGTGACGATTTGGCGGCAGCAGTTTCCGGCCCGCCCCGGCT
>JAVBXO010000039.1 GCA_030824535.1 Azonexus sp.
CTGGGGACCCTCCACGGGCGAAACCAAAAACGCCATCCCCATTCGTCTGCAGCGGGGAGAAACCATTGATGTGGTGATCATGGTGGGCAGCGAACTGGATGAGCTGGTCAAACAAAATGCGGTGATCGCCGCCAGCAAACAGGTCCTGGCCCGCTCGAAAATCGGCATGGCGGTGCGCGCCGGTGCCGCCAAGCCGGACATCAGCACCGTTGCCGCCCTGAAACAGACCCTGCTGCAGGCCGGTTCGATCGCCTATTCCGACTCTGCCAGCGGTATTTACCTGGCCCAGGTCCTGTTTCCGCGTCTGGGGCTGGCTGAACAGCTCAAGGACAAGGCCAAAATGATTCCGGCCGAGCCGGTCGGTCAGGTCGTGGCCCGGGGCGAGGCGGAAATCGGCTTTCAGCAGGTCAGCGAACTTCTGCCCGTCCCCGGCATCGAGCTGGTGGGCATCCTGCCGCCCCAGGTGGAAGCGGTCACCCTGTTCTCCGCCGGCATCGTGACCGGTGCCCGTGAAGTGGACGCCGCGCGGGCCCTGATTGAATTCCTCGCTTCACCCCAGGCCGCTGCGACCATCAACGCCACCGGGCTGGAAGCCACCCGCACCAAACCTTGATTCCACTTTGTCGGGCCAGGGTCAGCGCATGAAAATTAGTTCATGACCAAGGAAGCATAGGGGTCAGACCAGAATGTCACTTACTTAAGTCAAAAACTTGCACGTAGGTGCGAATTCATTCGCACAAAATACCTTGACCGTGCGAATGAATTCGCACCTACGCATCATCGTCTTCCTCTAAAAACGAGCACGGGCCAGGTAGAGTAGAGAGCAGGCTCCCGCCTGCCCTCCCTCATCAAACCGTGCATGCGGTTTTCCCGCACACGGCTTTCCGATGTTCTTCACACCAAGGCATGCGCTGATTTCCAGCCCGCTGCCGTTGGAACCTTGTAGAGCCCGTAGTGCCCATACAGCCTCACACTCGGGAATCGGCCTTCGCCTATCCTTCTGTCTTTGACCTTGTGGCGCTGCATCAAGTGCTTGCGCAGCCGTTGTTCCGCATGCACCTTGACCTTTTCCATCACCTGGTTTGAATTCCGATAGTGGAAGTAGCTCACCCAGCCGCGCAGGCTGCGGTTCACATTTCCCACGATCTGATCCAAGGGGATGGGCGTCAGGTTCCGCTGTGTCATTGCCGTCAGTTTCGCCTTGATTGCTTTCAGCGATTTCTCCGATGGTCTGACATGCGGATACGGTTTTCCGGTGCGCCGCCCCCGACTGATCCGAATATCGAATCCCAGAAACCTGAAGCTCGCCTGGGTGGCATCCACGATGTGGGTCTTGGTCTCGTTGAGCGTGAGTTCCAAGCGCGCCAGCACCTGCCGGATGACTTTCAGCGGCTCCTCCACATCTTTTCGGCACAGAACGACAAAGTCGTCTGCGTAACGCACGATGTGCGCTTGCAGCTCGCTTTTCAGGTGCCGCCTTTGCCATATCCGGTCAAGAATGTGCAGGTAGCAGTTGGCCAATAGCGGGGAGATGACGCCGCCTTGCGGCGTTCCCTTCCGGTTGGCTTTCCCGCCACCGACGTTCTTCTTCACCCCATCTTCCTCTCCGATGACCGGGGCTTTGAGCCATTGCTTGATGAGGGCCAGTATGCCCCCATCGACAATACGCTCGGCCACCACGGCCATCAGTTTGGCATGCGGGATACTGTCAAAGTATTTCGACAGATCTGCGTCTATGACTTGGGTGTAACCCGCCCAGAGCGCATTGGCGATGTCATCCACGGCATCGTGTGCCGACTTCATCGGCCGGAATCCGTACGAGTTCGCACAGAAATCGGCTTCAAATATCGGTTCAATGACGAGTTTCACCGCCATTTGCGCCACGCGATCACGTAGCGTCGGGATACCCAGTGGGCGCTGACTGCCATCCGCTTTGGGAATCATGACGCGCCGCACCGCTTGGGCTTGGTAGGTCTTGTCTTTCAGATCTCGGGCCAGTTCCCGCAGAAACGTTGCTACCCCGATTTCGTTCTCTATGACCTCGAAGCTGACCCCATCAACGCCGGGGCTACCTCGGTTGGCCCGCACAAGTCGCCAGGCGTGACTGAGGATGTCTTCCCGGCTGACCTTGTCGTAAAGCGCGTAAAAGCGGTAGGCCGATTCTTGCTTGGCCTTGGCGTAGAGCTTCCTCTGTAGCGTCCTGATCGTGTCCGGGGTGGTTAGCGACATGGCAATCCCCTGATCCTCCGCCCTTCGGTTGCATGAACAAAGCAGGGTTCCTTCCCTCGCTCGGGGTTATGTTGTCCCGCGAACTCAATCGGTACTATGAACCCCTCCGACTCCCGCTGGCAGCTACTGTGCTTTCGTCTCCTTATACACAGCAGTCGGTGGACTCCCCACCTCCGCCAACGGGTCTCCAGCACTGGGCAATGAATCTTCGAGAACATGCCGACCCTGCTACCCCGGGAGTCGATGGATGCCACTTCCGTTATTCCAGCATCCGTCCAACGGCCTTCGCCTTTTGACCACAGGCTCGGCTTCTCCAGTTCGTTTACGAGGCTACTCATGGGTTCACTTGCGTTACGGCCTGCGCTCTTGCTGTTTGAAAACTCACGACCCCGCGTTACCGCGACGCCGCTTCCTCATGCTACCGGGGCGTACGGACAACTCCCCAGACGGGACTTCAACCCGCTAGATTCACTGCTGTTACTGCGTACGGTCAGGTCTTGTAAAACAACATTTCTTCCAAATAAAACCCTGAAAATCGGCCAATTTCAGGTGTCGACCGCAAAATCCGGCGTTAGCCGCAGCCGGGCTAGCTGCCCGCCGCACGCCGTCCCTGCAAC
>JAVBXO010000275.1 GCA_030824535.1 Azonexus sp.
ACGCCGAAGCCGCCATTCATGGCTGGCCGGGCATGCACGCGAAATTGGCCCTGCTCGACCCGTCGACCGCAGAACGCTTGCACCCGACCGACAGCCAACGCATCCAGCGCGCGCTGGAAATCTGCCAGCTCAGCGGCCGGCCGATGAGCGAACTGCTCGCCGCAAGCGACAACGATGGCAGCAAGCCGCCCTACGACTTTCTGCAAATCAGCCTCTTGCCGTCCGACCGCGCCGTGCTGCACAAGCGTATCGAACGCCGTTTCGACGAAATGCTGCTCGGCGGCCTCGACGATGAAGTCACGATGCTGCGCAAGAAATACCAGTTGAGCCTGAACCTGCCATCGATGCGTTGCGTCGGCTATCGCCAGGTCTGGGAATCGCAGGAAGGCCTGTACCGCAAGCCGGAAATGCGCGACCGGGGCATCTTTGCCACCCGCCAACTGGCCAAGCGCCAGCTGACCTGGCTCGGTAACTCCTTCGCCGCCGAACCCTACGACTGCCTGGCCAGCGATCTAGCCGAGCAAATCGGCGAACGCACGGCGCGCTTCCTCGGCGTCTGAAACGGACTCAGTCGGTAAAGATTGTTGGCAACGAAGGCGTTACCGGCGGCAGCTCGCAATCAGTGCAATTTTCCCCTTCGCTCTCGAAGGCGGAAGCACAGGCGGCCTGATCGGGATTGCCGGATTTCAGCCGCGCAACGCGCACCAGCACGACACCGGCGCGAATCATCCCGAGATATTCGGCGACACCACGGGAAACGTCGATGACCCGCTTGCGGTGCTTGGCATGCATGCGGTCATTGACCTTGACGATAGCGCAACGGGCATCGTCCAGTCGCTGCACGGCGACCCGTGTCCCCAAGGGAAAATGATTGCTGGCGGCGGTGAATTGACGAACGTCGAAGCGCTCACCGGTCGAGGTCTTGCGGCCCTGAAAGCCGCTGCCATAAAAACTGGCCTGACCACGCAGGCCGAAATCAGCGCCATCCTCGACTTCGGCGACATAGACATCGGTCGCCAAGCTTGTAGTTTTCTTGGGCAAAGACGGTTTCGCCGGCCGCGTTGCCGCCGCCTTGCCCAGCGCGCCCAGCGCCGGTGGCGCCAGGAGCAGGCTGCAGATCAGAAAGGCTGCAGCCCGCCGGACGCGATCAGACCACCAGGGTCTGTGCTTCGTCACCCTGCCGCGCCCGAATCTTGCCAATCCGATAAACCGCTTCGCCCTGCGCCTTGAGCTCGGCCATCGCTGCGTCGGCATCAGCCTCGGCAACGACAACAACCAGGCCAATGCCGCAATTGAAGACGCGGTGCATTTCGTTTTCCGCGACATTGCCTTCGGCCTGCATCCAGTCAAACAGCTTCGGACGCGGCCAGGCTGCCTTTTCCAGCTCGGCAACGGTGTTTTCCGGCAGCACGCGCGGCACGTTTTCGAGCAGACCACCACCGGTGATGTGCGCCATGCCCTTGATGTTGACCTTTTCCAGGGTCGCCAGCACTTGCTTGACGTAGATGCGGGTCGGGGCCATGACCACGTCGGCCAACGTGCGCGCTTTTCCGTCAACCTCGTCAAACGGCGCATTCATGTCCGGGTTGGAACGCTCGATAATCTTGCGCACCAGCGAGTAACCATTGGAGTGCGCGCCGGAAGAAGCCAGGCCGAGCACGACGTCGCCAGCAGCAATCGACTTGCCGTCGATGGCCTTGGATTTTTCAACCACACCAACGGCAAAGCCGGCCAGATCGTATTCGCCAGCCGGATACATGCCCGGCATTTCGGCAGTTTCGCCACCGATCAGCGCGCAACCAGCGAGCTCGCAACCCTGGGCGATGCCGCCAACCACGGCAGCAGCGGTATCAACATCGAGCTTGCCGCAGGCAAAGTAATCAAGGAAAAACAGCGATTCAGCGCCGAGCACGAGAATGTCATTGACGCTCATGGCGACCAGATCCTGGCCGACGGTGTCGTGACGATTCAGCTCGAAAGCCAGGCGCAGCTTGGTGCCCACGCCATCGGTCCCGGACACCAGCACCGGCTCCTTGTAACGCTTCGGCACTTCGAACAAGGCGCCGAAACCACCGATGCCGCCAAGCACGCCATCGCGCAGCGTCTTCCTGGCCAGCGGCTTGATGCGGTCGACGAGAGCGTCACCCGCGTCGATATCGACACCGGCATCACGGTAGGAGAGAGAGGTATTCTGGGTCATGGTAGGCAAGGCCAAGCAACTGAAAAACAGAGATTTTACCTTAATCCAGGGCTCTCCAAGCAGAGTGGGTGAGTCGCTGGGGCACTAGAGCATTGTGGGCAGTTTTCCCCTGCATGAGTAGCGGGCTTGTTTTACCGCTGCTTTCCGCCTTGCGGGCGTCTTACTTTCTTTTTGCTTGCCCAAAAAGAAAGTAAGCAAAGAAAAAAGGCACCCCTGTTCGGCGCCGGACTTCGTCCGGTCCCTTGCGCTACTCGCCGAGCCGGGCGGCTGCGGAACTCGGCCCTGCGGGCCTCAAACAGTCCTCGCCGAAGGCCCCCGGCCCGCCTGCGTTGCTCAGCGCCTCGCAAGGGGACCCCGGAAAAGCGTCGCGATGCAAAGGCTCTGCCTGACGATTTTGGCCTCGCTTTTGCGGTCGACCGCAAAAGCGAGCAATTTTCCGCCTCTGCACCGTCATCCTCGCGAATGCGGGGATCCACTTCGGTGCGAAAAATCTGGATTCCCACTTTCGTGGGAATGACGGTAACCACACCAAATCACCCACTGCTATCCGACAGAAAGAAGCTCGCAAAGGGGTTTTGCCCTTCCTCCCCCTGAGAGCTGCCGAGCAACGCAGGGCTTGGCGGAAAAAGGGCGAGGACTGT
>JAVBXO010000038.1 GCA_030824535.1 Azonexus sp.
CGCCTGACCGCGCTGGCAACGCTCGCCGCCTTCACGGATTTTGGCGAAATTGACTGGTCGACCGCAGCAGCGCGCATTTCTTCGCTGCAAGACGAGCGCCAGGCACTGGAAGCCGCCTCCGACCGCCTGCGCGAACTCAACAGCCAGTTGCGCGCGGCGCTGGATCAGCAATCTGCGGTCAACACCCAAATCGGGCAAAAAACCGGCGAGCGCGGCAAGCTCGAAGGCAAGCGCGAAGAGCTTGAGGGGCAGGCGCGCGCCACCGCCGAGACCGCCGCCACGCTGTCGCCAGAAATCCTGGCTCAGGCGCAAGTCCGACTTGAACCGCTGCGCGCCGAAGCCTTGGGCGAACACCAGCTGAGCATCGAATCCTGCGATAACCGCGAGCAGGACATGCGTGGCTGGCTGCAAGCGCGCATCGACAAGGAAAGCAGCACGCTGTCGCGCCTCGGTGAAAAAATCATCAAGGAAATGGCTGCCTTCAAGGAAGAATTCAAGCTCGAAACCGCCGAAATCGACGCCAGCCTGGCCGCCGCGTTTGAATACAAAAAGCTGCTAGCCAAACTCAAGGCCGACGACCTGCCGGCCTTCGTCGAACGCTTCAAGGAATTGCTCAACGTCAATACCATCAACGAAATCGCCAATTTCAACGCCCAGCTCGCCCGCGAGCGCGAGGAAATCCGCGAACGCATCGCGCTGATCAACCAGTCGCTGACGCAAATCGACTACAACCCCGGCCGGACCATCCGCATCGAAGCCCAGCCCACTCCGGATGCCGACATCCGCGACTTCATCACCGATCTACGCACCTGCACCGAAAGCAGCCTGACCGGTTCGGACGATGCGCAATATTCCGAAGCCAAGTTCCTGCAGGTCAAAGCCATCATCGACCGCTTCCGCGGCCGCGAAGGGCAAAGCGAACTTGACCGCCGCTGGACCGCCAAGGTCACCGACGTGCGCCACTGGTTCATCTTCGGCGCCTCGGAACGCTGGCGCGAGGACGACACCGAGTACGAGCATTACGCCGACTCCGGTGGCAAATCCGGCGGACAGAAGGAAAAACTCGCTTACACCATCCTCGCCGCCAGCCTCGCTTACCAGTTCGGCCTGGAATGGGGGGCGGTGCGCTCGCGCAGTTTCCGCTTTGTCGTCATCGACGAAGCCTTCGGGCGTGGCTCGGATGAATCGGCGCAATACGGCCTCAAGCTGTTCGCCCAGCTCAACCTGCAACTGCTGATCGTCACGCCGCTGCAAAAAATCCACATCATCGAACCTTACGTCGCCAGCGTCGGCTTCGTGCATAACGACAATGGCCGCGATTCCCGCCTACGCAATCTGACGATTGAAGCCTACCGCCTGGAAAAAGCCAGGCTGACGCCATGAACTGGACAACGCCTGGCGAGCTGCGCCGGCAAGTCGAAAACTGGTGGGATAAAGGCCTGCTGCTGGGCGAAACGCCCTTCCCCCGCCGCCTGACGCTGAAAACCCCGACCTCCGGCGAAATCGCCGAGCAATTCGACGCTGTGCGCCGTTGGGCCCAGGCATTGCAGGAAACGCCGCACATCCGCGTCGATTACCGCGACTTCCGTCACCGCCTGTTTGGCAACAACCGCCTGCCGTCCGCCGCCTGGCTGGACAGTGCCGAAGCCGCCGCCAGCTTCATCGGCAAGCGTAAAGAGCAGCTGGTTTTTGCCCAAATTCAGGCGTTGACCGCAGAAATGCAGCCGGCGCTGCTGCCCTGGCTGCAAAAACGCCCGCTGCGCGCGCTGGAAGTCGCCGGGGAATGGGACAAGCTGCTCGCCGTCGTCGGCTGGCTGCAAACCCACCCGCGCCCCGGCCTCTACCTGCGGCAGATCGACCAGCCCGGCATCGACAGCAAATATGTCGAAGCCCGGCGCGGCCTGCTCGCCGAACTCCTCGACCTTGCCCTGCCGCCCGAAGCCATCGACCACAGCGCCAGCGGCATGAATGGCTTCAACCGCCGCTACGGCTTTCGCGACAAACCCGAACGCATCCGCTGCCGCTTTCTCGATCCCCGTTGCGCGCCCCTTCCGCTGCTTGCGCAAGCCGACCTGACGCTCGATGCCACCGCCTTTGCCGCGCTCAATCCGGCGGTCGACCGGGTTTTCATCACTGAAAACGAAGTCAATTTCCTGGCCTTTCCGGCCGTCGACCGCAGTTTGCTGATTTTCGGCGCCGGCTACGGTTTCAGCGCGCTGGCCCAGGCCGGCTGGCTGCACAACAAGGCCATCCATTACTGGGGTGACATCGACAGCCACGGCTTCGCCATCCTCAACGAACTGCGCAGCCACTTTCCGCAGGTGCAATCGCTACTGATGGATCGCGCCACGCTGCTCGCCTGCCGCGCCCACTGGGGAACGGAAACTACCCCGACCCGCCAGACACTATCCCGCCTTGACCCCCAGGAACTGGTGCTTTACCAGGCCTTGTGCGATAACCACCATGCTGACCAACTGCGCCTGGAACAGGAACGCATTCCGCTCGCCCAATTACACGATCAACTCCAAAACCTGCCATGAGTGAATACCAATACTACGAATTCGCCGCCCTCGACCGCCGCCTGAATCAGGCCGAACAAGCCGATCTGCGCCGCTACTCGACCCGCGCCCGCATCACCGCCAGCAGTTTCAGCAACGAATACCACTGGGGCGATTTCAAGGGGGATGCCGACGAATGGATGGAACGCTATTTCGACATCCATGTTTATGTCGCCAACTGGGGCACCCATCTGTTGATGCTGCGCCTGCCCCGACACAGCCTGCCGACCGACCTGTTCGACTACGCCGCGCATGGCTCCAGCCGCTACAGCAAC
>JAVBXO010000344.1 GCA_030824535.1 Azonexus sp.
GCAATTCGCGAAGGTGGTCGTACCGTTGGTGCTGGCGTCGTCGCCAAGATCATCGAGTAATCGTTCTTTTTAAATTCGGAGCAGGGAAAGTTCCCTGCTCTACTGTTCTTTGGAAGCCAATATGCAAAGCCAAAAAATCCGTATTCGTCTCAAGGCCTTCGACTATCGCCTGATCGATCAATCCGCTCAGGAAATTGTTGAAACCGCCAAGCGTACTGGTGCTGTCGTCCGTGGCCCGGTGCCGCTGCCGACCCGCAAACAGCGCTTTGATATTCTGCGTTCGCCGCACGTCAATAAGGCTTCCCGTGATCAGCTTGAAATCCGTACGCATTTGCGTTTGATGGATATTGTTGATCCGACGGATAAAACTGTTGATGCTCTGATGAAGCTGGATCTTCCGGCTGGCGTCGACGTAGAAATCAAGTTGCAGTAATTAAAGGTTGCGGATATAATCCGCGCCTTTCGGGGGCGGCCGTTGTCGGTCGCCCGTTTGTTGTTTTACATCGACCGGCCAATCGCAGCCGGCGGTGAGGAGAATAACCATGAGTCTAGGCCTTGTTGGTCGCAAGGTTGGCATGACTCGCATTTTTGCTGAGGATGGCGCGTCCATTCCGGTAACTGTGCTTGACGTGTCGAACAACCGCGTGACCCAAGTCAAAACGCCGGAAACCGATGGCTATGCAGCCATTCAGGTTACTTTCGGTCAGCGCCGCGCCTCGCGTGTTTCCAAGCCCTTGGCGGGCCATCTCGCCAAAGCGGGTGTGGAAGCCGGGCAGGTGCTCAAGGAGTTCCGTATTGATGCCGAGCAGCTCGCTACCTTTAAAGCGGGTGATCAGGTTGCTGTGACGATCTTTGCCGAAGGGCAAAAGGTTGACGTAAGCGGCGCGTCCATCGGTAAGGGCTTCCAGGGTGGTATCAAACGCCACAATTTCAGTTCCAATCGTGCCTCTCACGGTAACTCGTTGTCGCACAATGCACCGGGCTCTATCGGTATGGCGCAGGATCCGGGTCGTGTTTTCCCGGGTAAGCGCATGGCTGGTCATATGGGCGATGTTCAAACCACTATGCAAGGTCTGACCATTGTTCGTGTTGATGCCGAGCGTCAGCTGCTGCTGGTGAAGGGCGCCGTTCCGGGTGCCAAGGGTGCCGACATTGTCGTTCGCCCGGCAGTCAAGGGTTAAGGGGGCGACATGGAACTGAAGGTTATTAACCAACAAGGTCAGGAAGAGGCGAAGTTGCAGGCTTCCGATATTCTGTTCGGTCGCGAGTTCAACGAAGCTCTGGTTCATCAGATCGTGGTTGCTTATCAGGCAAACGCTCGCTCTGGTGACAGCCAGCAAAAGGATCGTTCCGAAGTTCGTCACACTACTACGAAGCCGTGGCGCCAGAAGGGCACTGGTCGTGCTCGTGCTGGTAGTAACGGTAGTCCGCTGTGGCGTGGTGGTGGTCGGATTTTTCCGAATTCACCCGATCAAAATTACACCCAAAAAGTCAACAAGAAGATGTTCCGCGCCGGTATGGCCGCGATTCTCTCCGAGTTGGCGCGTCAGGACCGTCTCGTCGTTATTGATGAGCTGTCCGTCGAGGCCCCGAAGACAAAGCTCTTTGCTGAAAAGTTGAAGGGTATGGGGTTGGAAGGCAATCTTTTGGTTGTCACCGGCGAGCTGAGTGAAAATCTCTACCTCTCGTCGCGCAACCTGCCTAACGTTCTGGTACTCGAGGCCCAGGAGGCTGATCCGGTTTCTCTGGTTCGCTTCGCCAAAATCGCCGTCACCAAGAACGCTATTGCCAAGTTCGAGGAGATGTGGGGATGAACCAAGAACGTCTGATGCAGGTGCTGCTGGCACCGCAAATCTCGGAAAAGGCCACCTTTGTTGCGGAAAAGAACGAACAGGTGATTTTCCGTGTTGCCTCTGATGCTACCAAGCCGGAAATCAAGGCCGCTGTTGAGCTCCTCTTCAAGGTTGAAGTTGAGTCCGTGCAGACCGCCAACGTCAAGGGTAAGGTCAAGCGCTTCAAGGGGGCAACTGGTCGTCGCAAGGGCTGGAAAAAGGCCTACGTTTGCCTGAAGTCTGGCCAAGAGATCAACTTCGTTGAGGGGGGGAATGCCTGATGGCTCTCGTTAAAGTCAAGCCGACTTCCCCTGGTCGTCGTGCTGTAGTTCAGGTTGTTAACGCGAACCTGCACAAGGGTAAGCCGTTCGCTGGGCTGGTTGAATCACAGTCCAAGAATGCTGGTCGCAACAACAACGGTCGCATTACTGTTCGTCACCAGGGCGGTGGCCACAAGCAGGCCTATCGTGTCATCGACTTCAAGCGTACGAAGGATGGCATTCCTGGCAAGGTCGAGCGTCTTGAATACGATCCGAACCGCACTGCCAATATCGCGCTGGTGTGCTACGCCGATGGTGAGCGTCGCTACATCATTGCCAACAAAGGTATGGTCGTTGGTCAGCCGGTGATGAGCGGTTCCGAAGCTCCGATCAAGTCTGGTAATGCGCTGCCGATTCGCAATATTCCGGTTGGTACCACGATTTGCTGTGTTGAGATGATGCCTGGCAAGGGTGCTCAAATCGCCCGCTCGGCAGGTACCTCGGTTCAGTTGTTGGCTCGTGAAGGTAGTTACGCTCAGATCCGTCTTCGCTCTGGTGAGGTTCGTCGTGTTCACGTTGAGTGTCGTGCGACCATTGGCGAAGTTGGTAACGAAGAAAACAATCTGCGCAAGTTTGGTAAGGCTGGCGCGATGCGTTGGCGCGGTATTCGCCCGACGGTTCGTGGTACTGCCATGAACCCGGTTGACCACCCGCACGGTGGTGGTGAAGGTCGCACTGGCGAAGGTCGCGTGCCGGTTAATCCGTGGGGTCAGCCCACCAAGGGTTACCGCACCCGCAGCAACAAGCGTACGAACGGTATGATCGTTCAGCGCCGTCATAAGCGTTAAGGGGTAGGAAATGGGACGTTCTCTCAAAAAGGGCCCGTTTGTTGATGCGCATCTGATCGACAAGGTCGAAGCAGTACGCGCCACCAACGACAAGCGCCCGATCAAGACCTGGTCGCGTCGTTCGACGATCCTCCCCGAGTTCATCGGCCTGACGATTGCGGTTCACAACGGTAAGCAGCATATTCCGGTTTTTGTGACCGAAAATATGGTTGGTCATAAGCTGGGCGAGTTCTCGCTGACCCGTACTTTCAAGGGTCACACTGCCGGCAAGAAAGCCAAGAAGTAAGGAGCTGACATGGAAACTCGTGCAAGTCTGCGGGGCGTACGCCTCTCTGCGCAAAAAGGTCGCCTTGTTGCTGACCTCGTGCGCGGCAAGCCGGTTGGTCAGGCTCTTAATGTCCTGGCTTTCTGCCCGAAAAAGGGTGCCGGTATCGTGAAAAAAGTGCTCGAATCGGCTATTGCCAACGCTGAGCATAACGACGGTGCTGATATCGACGAACTGGTGGTTAAAACCATCTACGTCGAAAAAGGCATGGTGCTGAAGCGGTTCACCGCTCGCGCCAAAGGTCGTGGCAATCGGATCAGTAAGCCGACCTGTCACATCTATCTGACCGTTGGTAACTAAGGAAGAGCCATGGGACAGAAAATTCATCCGACTGGCTTCCGTCTGGCCGTCACCAAGAACTGGAGTTCGCGCTGGTACGCTAACAGCAAAGACTTTCCGGGAATGCTGCAGGAAGACGTCAAGGTTCGTGAGTATCTCAAGCGCAAGCTGGCTCACGCTTCCGTTGGTCGTGTTCTGATCGAGCGCCCGGCAAAAAATGCCCGCGTTACTATTTACTCCGCTCGTCCGGGCGTGGTTATTGGTAAAAAGGGCGAGGATATTGAGGCGCTTCGCTCTGATATTCAGCGCATCATGGGTGTTCCGGTTCATGTTTCCATCGAGGAAATTCGCAAGCCCGAAATCGATGCGCAGCTAATCGCCGATTCGATTGCTCAGCAGCTCGAGAAGCGGATCATGTTCCGTCGCGCCATGAAGCGTGCGATGCAGAACGCCATGCGCCTGGGGGCTCAGGGTATCAAGGTGATGAGCGCTGGTCGTTTGAACGGTGCCGAAATTGCTCGTAGCGAATGGTATCGCGAAGGTCGTGTGCCGCTGCATACCCTTCGTGCTGACATTGACTATGCGACTTCGGAGGCTTTGACTACCTACGGCATTATTGGTATCAAGGTCTGGGTTTACAAGGGTGACATGCTCGATCGCAACGAGCAGCCGGCAGCTGAAGAGCCTTCAGCTGAAGAGCGTCGTCCGCGTCGTGCTCCGGGTAAGCCGGAGGGTGACAAGCCCCGCACTCGCACCGTTCGCAAGCCGGAAGGTGATGCACCGGGCAAGCGCGTAAGAAAGGCAGGTGCTTAACATGCTGCAACCAAATCGTCGCAAGTTCCGTAAGGAGCACAAGGGGCGTAATGAAGGTCTGGCTACCCGTGGCACCAAGGTGTCGTTCGGTGAGTGGGGTCTGAAGGCTATTGGTCGTGGTCGCCTGACTGCTCGTCAGATTGAGGCGGCTCGTCGTGCCATGACCCGCCACATCAAACGTGGTGGTCGCATCTGGATTCGTATCTTCCCGGATAAGCCGATTTCCAAGAAGCCTGCTGAGGTTCGTATGGGTAACGGTAAGGGTAATCCTGAGTATTGGGTTGCTGAAATCCAGCCGGGCAAGGTCCTGTATGAAATGGATGGCGTGAATGAAGCGCTGGCTCGTGAGGCGTTCGCCCTTGCTGCAGCCAAGTTGCCGATTCCCACGACCTTCGTGACTCGTCATCTGGGGTAATCATGAAAGCTAGTGAACTGAGAACCAAGAGCGTGGACGAGCTCAAGACGGAATTGCTGGATTTGCTGAAGGCGCAATTCGGGCTGCGTATGCAGCTCGCTACGCAGCAGCTCTCCAATACCAGCCAAATGTCCAAGGTGCGTCGCGACATCGCTCGCGTTCGCACGCTTATCCGTGAAAAGGCGGTGCAGCAATGAGCGAAACCACCAGTATCAAGCGTACGCTGATTGGTCGTGTTGTCAGCGACAAAATGGATAAAACGGTTACCGTCCTCGTCGAACGTAAGGTTAAGCACCCGATGTACGGCAAGGTTATGGTTCGTTCCAAGAAGTACCATGCCCATAATGAGGGTAATCAGGCCAAGGCCGGCGATCTGGTAGAGATCGTCGAAACCCGTCCGGTTTCCCGCACCAAGACTTGGGCAGTGACCAGTATTCTTCAGAAGGCTGTTGTTGTCTAACGACAGATAGTCTCTAAAGATACTTGCGCAGTTGCAGAAGAAGCCGGTATAATCCGGCTTCTTTTTTGTTGGCTGCCGTCCTGGTGGTCAGCGAATTTATTCAACCCGTACGGGTTCCAAGACTGACCGCCTAGGCGGATTAAGTTGGAGTTTAATTAAATGATTCAGATGCAGACGATTCTGGACGTCGCCGATAACACCGGTGCGCGTTCAGTGATGTGTATCAAGGTCCTGGGTGGATCCAAGCGCCGCTATGCTGGCATTGGTGACATCGTCAAGGTCAGCATCAAGGACGCAGCCCCCCGTGGTCGCGTCAAAAAGGGTGACGTTTACAATGCTGTGGTGGTTCGCACTGCCAAGGGTGTTCGTCGTCCGGATGGTTCGCTGATTCGCTTTGACGGAAACGCCGCAGTTCTCCTCAATAACAAGCTCGAGCCGATCGGCACGCGCATCTTTGGCCCGGTTACTCGCGAGTTGCGTACCGAGCGCTTTATGAAGATCGTGTCGCTGGCGCCGGAAGTGCTGTAAGGAGCGGATGATGGAAAAGATTCGCAAAGGCGACGAAATCGTCGTGATTACCGGTAAGGACAAGGGTCAGCGCGGCACCGTGTTGGTTCGTGTCGACGAAGATCATGTGGTTGTTGAAGGTATCAATCGTGCCAAGAAGCACGTGAAGCCGAATCCTATCAAGGGTGTGGCGGGCGGTATCGTTGATAAAGACATGCCGATTCATATCTCCAATGTTGCGCTGTTCAATCCTGCGACCCAAAAAGCTGATCGTGTCGGCTTCAAGTCTCTGGAAGATGGCCGCAAGGTTCGCGTGTTCAAGTCGAACGGCGAACTGGTAAACGCATAAGGGGTGGTCATGGCGCGTTTGCAACAATTTTATAAAGAATCCGTAGTTGGCGATCTGTCCAAGCAGTTCGGCTACAAATCGGTTATGGAAGTGCCGCGTATTACCAAAATCACCCTGAATATGGGTGTTGGTGAAGCGGTTGCGGACAAGAAGGTTCTGGAAAACGCCGTTGGCGACATGCAAAAAATTGCAGGTCAAAAGCCGGTGACAACCAAGGCTCGCAAGTCGATTGCAGGCTTCAAGATTCGTGATGGTTATCCCATCGGTTGCATGGTGACCCTCCGCGGCCCCCGTATGTTCGAATTCCTTGATCGCCTTGTGACCATTGCGCTGCCGCGTGTTCGCGACTTCCGTGGTATCTCTGGCAAGGGTTTTGACGGCCAGGGTAACTACAACATGGGTGTCAAAGAGCAGATCATTTTCCCGGAAATCGAGTACGACAAGATCGATGCCCTCCGTGGGATGAATATCAGTATCACCACGACCGCGAAGACTGACGCAGAAGCCAAAGCTCTGCTGTCCGCGTTCAAGTTCCCGTTCAAGAATTGAGGCTATCATGGCAAAACTTGCTCTGATCAATCGCGAAGAGAAGCGCCGCAAGCTGGTGGCTCAGTACGCTAAAAAGCGTGCAGCCCTGGAGGCGATCATCAATGATGCGAGCCTCACTGACCAGGAGCGTTATGACGCTCGCCTGAAGTTGCAGGCCTTTCCGCGCAATGCGAGTGCTACTCGTCTGCGTAATCGTTGCCAGCTGACCGGTCGTCCGCGTGGTGTTTTCCGTAAATTCGGTCTGTGCCGTCACAAGATCCGTGAGCTTGCCTTCAATGGCGAGATTCCGGGTATTGTCAAGGCCAGTTGGTAATCAGGAGATACAGATATGGCTATGAGCGATCCGATCGCGGACATGCTGACCCGCATCCGTAACGCCCAGCTCGCCGAGAAGGCGTCTGTGTCGATGCCTTCTTCCAAGCTTAAGGTGGCTATCGCTGCCGTGCTGAAGGACGAAGGTTACGTAGATAGCGTGGCTGTGCGTCAAGAAGATGGTAAGGCAATTCTCGAAGTTGCCCTGAAGTACTATGCCGGACGTCCCGTCATCGAGCGTATTGAGCGTGTTTCCAAGCCTGGTCTGCGGATCTACAAGGCTTGTGAAGATATTCCTCGCGTCATGAACGGCCTGGGTGTGGCAATTGTTTCCACTCCCAAGGGTGTCATGACCGACCGTAAGGCCCGCGCCAGCAACGTTGGTGGCGAAGTCCTCTGCGTCGTGGCCTAAGGGGAAGAAACATGTCTCGTATTGGTAAGAATCCTATCATTCTCCCGGCCGGTGTCGAAATCACCGTTGGTGAGCAGATTACCGTCAAGGGGCCCTTGGGTACCTTGAAGACCATCAAGCACCCGGCTGTCAATGTCGCGGTCGACGGTCAGGGCGTGGTCGTTTCCAAGATCGAAGGCGCAGAAAATGCGGCTGCGATGTGGGGGACGATGCGTGCGAACCTGAATAACATGGTGACCGGTGTTTCTAAAGGCTTCGAGCGCAAGCTTCAGCTGGTGGGCGTTGGCTATCGTGCTCAGGCTGCTGGCGATACGCTGAATCTGTCGCTGGGCTTTTCCCATCCTGTAGCGCATAAAATGCCTGCCGGTGTGAAAGTCGAATGTCCGACTCAGACTGAAATCCTGATTAAGGGCGCTGACAAGCAGCAAGTCGGTCAGGTCGCCGCCGAAATTCGCGCTTATCGCAAGCCGGAGCCCTACAAGGGCAAGGGTGTTCGCTATAGCGACGAAGTGGTGGTTATCAAGGAAACCAAGAAGAAGTAAGGGTGGCATATGTTTAACAAGAAGCAAGCGCGTCTGCGCCGTGCCCGCAAAACCCGGGCCAAAATCGCCGAGCTCAAAGCTGTGCGTCTGTGCGTCAATCGCACGAACTGCCACATTTACGCCCAGATCATTTCGCCTTGCGGCGGTAAGGTTCTGGCTTCGGCTTCCACGCTGGACAAGGACGTTCGTACGGACGTCGCTAACGGCGGTAACAAGGCTGCTGCCACTGCGATTGGCAAGCTGATCGCCGAGCGCGCCAAGGCCGCTGGGATCGAGCAGGTTGCATTTGATCGCTCCGGTCTCCAGTACCACGGACGCATTCAGGCGCTGGCGGAAGCCGCGCGTGAAGGCGGCCTGAAGTTCTAACCGACGGCAAAAGGACTAGGTTAAGAAATGGCTAAACCTGAAAGAAACAAAAAGCCGCAACAGGCTGATGAGCGCGATGATGGCTTGCGCGAAAAAATGGTTGCGGTCAACCGCGTTACCAAGGTAGTGAAGGGCGGCCGTATTCTCGGTTTCGCTGCACTGACCGTGGTTGGCGACGGTGATGGCACCATCGGCATGGGCAAGGGCAAGTCCCGTGAAGTCCCGGTTGCCGTGCAAAAGGCTATGGACGAGGCTCGTCGCAAGATGGCCAAGGTCAATCTGCGCAACGGTACTGTTCATCACACGGTTATGGGGCGCCATGGTGCCACTACCGTGATGATTCAGCCGGCTCCGGAAGGCACGGGCATCATCGCTGGCGGCGCAATGCGCGCGGTCTTCGAAGTTGTCGGTGTGACCAACGTCGTTGCCAAGGCTCATGGTTCCACCAATCCTTACAACATCGTGCGTGCCACCATCGACGGTCTGTCCAAGGTGAATACGCCGGCCGAGATTGCTGCCAAGCGTGGCTTGTCGGTTGATCGGATCCTGGGGTAAGTCATGGCTGACAAAAAAATCAAAGTGACGCTCGTCAAGAGCATCATCGGCACCAAGCAGGACCACCGCGCCACCGTGCGTGGCTTGGGTCTGCGCAAGCTGAACAGCTCTGCCGAGCTAGTGGATACGCCATCAGTTCGCGGCATGATCCAGAAGGTTCAGTATCTCGTCAAGGTTGAGGGTTAAGCCATGCGTCTGAATACCATCAAGCCGGCTGAAGGCTCCAAGAAGGCTGCCAAGCGCGTTGGTCGCGGTATTGGTTCCGGTCTCGGTAAAACCTGCGGTCGCGGTCACAAGGGCCAGAAGTCCCGTTCCGGCGGTTTTCACAAGGTTGGTTTTGAGGGCGGTCAAATGCCGCTGCAACGCCGCCTGCCGAAGCGTGGCTTCAAGTCCCTGACCCGTGCTCGTAACTATCAGGTTCGCCTGACCGATCTCGACCGTCTGCCGGTTGAAGACATCGATCTTCTGGCACTTCAGGCCGCCGGTATCGTTCCGGGTGATGCACTGTCGGCCAAAGTGATTCTGGCTGGTTCGATCTCCCGCAAGGTCGTCCTGAAGGGCGTTGGCGCCACCAAGGGTGCCAAGGCTGCTATCGAAGCCGCTGGCGGCTCCGTCGCTGAGTAAGTAGGGAAAGGTAAGAACGTTGGCTGAGAATACCAATACCGTTGGCAAAGGTGGCAAGTTCGGCGATTTGAAACGTCGTCTCTGGTTCCTTTTGGGCGCCTTGGTGGTTTACCGCATCGGGGCGCATATCCCCGTTCCGGGCATCGACCCCAACGTTCTTTCCGATCTGTTCAATACCCAAAAGGGTGGCATCCTGGGCATGTTCAACATGTTCTCGGGTGGTGCTCTTTCTCGTTTTACCATCTTTGCGTTGGGGATCATGCCGTACATTTCGGCATCGATCATCATGCAACTGATGAGTGTTGCCAGTCCGCAGCTGGAAGCACTGAAGAAGGAAGGCGAAGCAGGGCGTCGCAAAATCACCCAGTACACGCGCTACGGCACTGTACTACTGGCCCTCTTCCAGGGCTTGGGGATCGCTGTTGCGCTTGAGGCTCAACCGGGCCTGGTAAACGATCCCGGTTTTGTCTTCCGTCTGACGACCGTGTCGACGCTGTTGACCGGTACGATGTTCCTGATGTGGCTGGGCGAGCAAATCACCGAGCGCGGACTGGGCAACGGCATCTCGATCATTATTTTCGGCGGTATCGCAGCAGGTCTGCCAAACGCCGTCGGTGGTCTGTTCGAGCTTGTTGGCACCGGCGCAATGCATCCGCTGGTTGCCCTGTTGATCTGCGTTCTCGTGGTATTGGTCACCGGGTTCGTGGTCTTCGTCGAACGCGGACAGCGGAAAATTCTGGTGAATTATGCCAAGCGTCAGGTTGGCAACAAGATTTACGGTGGGCAGAGTTCACATCTGCCGTTGAAGCTGAACATGTCTGGTGTTATTCCGCCGATTTTCGCTTCTTCCATCATTCTTTTCCCAGCGACGGCTGCCGGTTGGTTCGGTTCAGGCGATTCGATGCGTTGGTTGAAGGATTTTGCCGCAACCTTGTCGCCGGGGCAGCCGATTTACGTGATGCTTTATGCTGCCGCCATCGTCTTCTTCTGTTTTTTCTATACCGCCCTGGTTTTCAACTCCAAGGAAACTGCGGACAATCTGAAAAAGAGTGGGGCATTTGTACCGGGCATTCGTCCGGGCGAACAAACCGCTCGCTACATTGACAAGATTCTCATGCGCCTGACTTTGATTGGCGCAGCGTATATCACCCTGGTTTGCCTGTTGCCGGAGTTTCTCATCCTGAAATGGAATGTTCCATTCTATTTTGGTGGTACTTCGCTCTTGATTATCGTCGTCGTTACGATGGATTTCATGTCCCAGGTTCAGGCCTACGTCATGTCTCATCAATATGAAAGCCTCTTGAAGAAAGCAAACTTCAAGGGTTCGCCAATGATCAAGTAATTCGTATGGCCAAGGAAGATTACATCGAGATGCAGGGAGAAGTTGTTGAAAACCTCCCGAATGCGACCTTCAAGGTCAAGTTGGAAAATGGACACATTGTTCATGGCTTTATCTCAGGAAAAATGCGCATGCACTACATCCGCATTCTTCCTGGTGACAAGGTTACCGTTCAACTGACGCCATACGATTTAAGCAAAGCCCGGATCGTTTTCCGGGCCAAGTAAAAAGTTCTCTACGCAATAAACCGCAGGGCAAGGAATCACGGCTGCTTCCAAGCCCTCGCAGACGAGGAGTAAAACATGAAAGTTCAACCTTCAGTGAAGTGCATCTGCCGCAACTGTAAAGTGATTCGTCGCAAGGGCGTCGTGCGCATCATTTGCAAGGACCCGCGTCATAAGCAACGCCAGGGTTAATTCCCTGTCGAGTCCGGCATTTGTTAATTTAGAAATATTGGAGTGATTCAATGGCCCGTATTGCAGGGGTAAACATTCCGAACCACAAGCATGCCGAAATCGCACTCACCGCGATTTTCGGTATCGGCCGTACCCGCGCGCAGGAAATCTGCGATGCAGCCGGCGTGGCTCGTAGCACCAAAATGAAAGATGTCACCGACGCTGACATGGATCGTCTGCGTGACGAAGTCGCAAAGTTCACCGTCGAAGGTGATCTGCGTCGTGAAGTCACGATGAACATCAAGCGTCTTATGGACCTCGGTTGCTACCGTGGTCTGCGTCACCGCAAGGGCTTGCCCTGTCGCGGTCAGCGCACCAAGACGAATGCACGTACCCGCAAGGGCCCGCGCAAGTCGATCGCCGGTAAGAAGTAATAGGGATAGAACATGGCAAAGACTGCTGCTACCAAGGTTCGCAAGAAGGTCAAAAAGAACGTTGCCGAAGGCATCGCTCACGTTCACGCGTCCTTCAATAACACCATCATCACCATTACCGATCGCATGGGCAACGCGTTGTCCTGGGCGACTTCCGGTGGTGCAGGCTTCCGCGGTTCGCGTAAGTCCACTCCCTTTGCTGCCCAGGTTGCTGCTGAAGCCGCCGGCAAGGCTGCACAGGAATGTGGCGTCAAGAACCTTGAAGTCCGCATCAAGGGTCCGGGACCTGGTCGTGAATCGTCCGTCCGTGCTCTGAACGCGCTGGGCATCAAGATTACCGCCATTTCCGACGTGACGCCGGTACCGCACAACGGTTGCCGTCCGCCCAAAAAGCGCCGCATCTAAGGAGAATGACAAGTGGCTCGTAATCTCGATCCGAAGTGCCGTCAGTGCCGCCGCGAAGGCGAAAAGCTCTTCCTGAAGGGCGAAAAGTGCTTTACCGACAAGTGTGCCATTGAGCGTCGTTCCTACGCTCCTGGTCAACACGGTCAGAAGTCTGGTGCCCGTCTGTCCGACTACGGTGTTCACCTGCGTGCAAAGCAGAAGATCCGTCGCGTCTACGGCGTTCTCGAAGGCCAGTTCCGCAAGACTTTTGCCGAAGCTGATCGCCGCAAGGGTCAGACCGGTGAAAACCTGCTGCAGTTGCTGGAAGCCCGTCTGGACTCCGTCGCTTACCGTATGGGCTTCGGCGCTTCCCGCAGCGAATCCCGCCAGGTCGTCCGTCACAACGGCGTGCTGGTTAACGGCAAGCGCGTCAACATTCCGTCCTTTATCGTCAAGGCGGGTGATGTGGTGCAACTGACTGACCGTGCTCGTGCTTCCCTGCGTTGCAAGGCTGCTCTCGAAGCTGCCGAGTCGCGTGGTTTCCCGGAATGGATTTCCGTCGATGTGAAGGAAGGCAAAGGGACGTTCAAGGCATTGCCGCAGCGCTCCGAGCTTTCCCCGACCCTCAACGAAGGTCTGGTCATCGAACTTTATTCGAAGTAAACACTGAGCAGAGGAAGTTAGCCCATGCAAAGCAGTGGACTTCTCAAACCCCGCATCATTGACGTGCAGAGCGTTTCGCCGGTGCAGGCCAAGGTTGTCATGGAGCCGTTTGAACGCGGCTACGGACATACCCTTGGCAATGCATTGCGACGCATTCTGTTGTCTTCGATGCCGGGTTTTGCGCCGACGGAAGTCGGCATCGAGGGCGTGCTTCACGAGTACTCGACGGTTGACGGTGTTCAGGAGGATGTCGTTGATATCCTTTTGAATCTCAAGGGTGTGGTTTTCAAGCTGCACGGCCGCGATGTCGTCACCTTGAAGCTGGCCAAAGAGGGCGAAGGTTTGGTCCGTGCCGGTGACATCGAGCTGCCGCACGATGTCGAGGTGATCAATCCGGAGCACGTCATTGCTCACCTTTCTACTGGCGGCAAGCTCGCCATGGAGATCAAGGTCGAGAAAGGTCGTGGTTACGTGCCGGGCAACATGCGCAACCTCGGCGACTCCAAGACCATTGGCAAGCTGGTGCTGGATGCTTCTTTCAGCCCGATCCGTCGCGTTGCTTACTCGGTCGAAAATGCCCGTGTTGAGCAACGTACTGATCTTGACAAGCTTATTGTCGATATCGAAACCAACGGCGTTGTCGAGCCGGAAGAGGCCATTCGTTACGCTGCTCGCGTACTGATGGAGCAGCTTTCGGTGTTCGCTGACCTGGAAGGTACCGCACCGATGGCCGAGGCTTCCAAGCCTGCTCAGGTTGATCCGGTGCTGTTGCGTCCGGTCGACGACCTCGAGCTGACCGTTCGTTCCGCCAACTGCCTCAAGGCCGAGAATATTTATTATATCGGTGACTTGATCCAGCGCACGGAAAATGAACTGCTCAAGACGCCGAACCTGGGGCGCAAGTCGCTGAACGAGATCAAGGAAGTACTTGCATCCCGTGGCTTGACCCTCGGTATGAAACTGGAAAATTGGCCGCCCGCCGGATTGGAAAAGGCGTAAGCCTTTTCTGAAACGGGCCGTCAAGGGACGCCTGCAGAATATAGAAAGGATTAACCATGCGTCACCGTAATGGACTTCGCAAACTGAACCGCACCAGCAGCCATCGCCTGGCGATGCTGCGCAATATGACCGTTTCGCTGCTTCGTCACGAAGCGATCAAGACCACCCTGCCGAAAGCCAAGGAATTGCGTCGTGTTGTCGAGCCCATGATCACGCTCGGCAGGAATCCGACCCTGGCCAACAAGCGTCTGGCTTTTGACCGTCTGCGTGACCGCGAAATCGTCGTCAAGCTGTTTGCTGAAATCGGTCCGCGCTACGCTACCCGTCCGGGCGGCTACCTGCGCATCCTGAAGTGCGGCTTCCGCGTTGGCGACAACGCTCCGATGGCTTTTGTCGAACTGGTCGATCGTCCGGAAGTGACTGAAGCTGTTGAAGTCGAGGAAGCTGCTGGCGAATAAGTATTCGCCAGAAGATTAAAAAACCGGTGGTTTCACCGGTTTTTTTTTGCCCAATTTTTCAGGCGATTACTGGCCGCTTAATGGCAATCGATGAGCATCAGGGAGATGTCATCTTGTGCTGGCGCATTCTCAATATGCCGGTTCAGGCTCTCCCGAATGGCTTCGAAACGCTTGCCGGGCGGATGAAGCAAAGCGCAAGCGAGCAGATTTTCGGCGCCGAATTGTTCGCCGGCCTGGTTTGTCGCTTCAAGCAAACCATCAGAGCATAACAGCAGCTGGCCGCCGGTTTGCCAGGTAAAGCGCATGGGGTCGTCGATCTGTGTCGGATTGTCGATAATCCCCAAGGGAAGATTGCGCGAGGGGAAACTGGTGATCAGTTCGCTTCCGGGACTGAAAAGCAAGGCTTCCGGGGTGCCGCCGACCCAAATCTCGCCGCCCCGCAAGACTTCATCGAGGCAAACAATGCTCGCCGCAACAAAGCGCCCGACGGGAATCGCTTCACGCAGCTGTTGATTGAGTTCCAGCACCAGTTCGCGGATTGTGCAGTTTTGCTTGGTCATGCGGTAAAACAGCGCCAATACCGGCAGCACACTGATCGCGGCGGGCAGGCCATGCCCTGTGGCATCGGCCAGTAGCGCATAGAAGCGTCCTTCCGGCGAGCGAGCGGCCGCGACGATGTCGCCGCTGAAGTTCTCGGCGGGAATGACGGTGTAAGCGAGTTGACTATCCTTCAGGCCGCTGCGGTGCAGTTGCTTTTCCATCAGGCGGATGGCCAGTTGCTGCTCGCTTTGCGTTTGGTCGTAGTAGGCCTGCAACAGCCGGGCACTTTCAAGCTGTTGCTCTTCAGCGCGTTTCTGTTCGGATATATCCCGCACGAGCCCGATATACATGCGTTGAAAATCAAGCGTGACTTCCGTGACGCCCAGGCTGACATCAATGATTTCACCGTTTTTGCGCTGGGCTCTCAGTACCCGGTTCTTGCCCAGGATACTCGCTGGAATATGGCGCAAGTAGCGGGAAATATAGCGTTGGTGAATTGCCCGCTTGTCTTCGGGCGTAAAGATGCAGATATGCTGCCCAATCATTTCGCTGGCTGACCAGCCGAAAACCCGCTCGGTAGCATGGTTGACCGTAACAATCAGGCCGCCATCGTCAATTGTTACCAAGGCATCGATGATGTTGTCCGAGATCGCCTGTTCCCGGCGCATGGCGTCGATGACCTGCTGTTGCAACAGCAGGGTGCGCTGGATGGAGCGGAGCTTGGCTTCAAGGACGACAAAATTGATCGGCTTGCTGAGATAGTCGTCGGCGCCAGCATCCAGGCCGGCGACGAGGTTTTCATCGCGATTCAAGGCTGATAACAGGATCACCGGCATCCAGCGGTCAGCGGCCATTTGCTTGATGCGGCGCGTCGCTTCGAAGCCATCCATGATCGGCATCATGATGTCGAGCAGAATCAGATCCGGGGCATGTTCGGTGAAGCGGGCAATGCCGTCAGCACCGTTTTCAGCGAGGATGACTTCGTGACCGAGTTTCTTCAGGAACACCTGAAGGATGTGCAGATTCGTGCGGTTATCGTCTACAACCAGTACCTTCATCGGTTTCATTTTTGCACTCACGAATGCGCTGACCGCTGGGGATTTTGAAGCGATGCCAGAAAGTTCGCCGCAAGCAGCGGCATTTATTTGCTGATTATATCGTCGCCGAATTGCATGGAATGTCTGGATTCTCGATGTTGGCGGTTTTCTGCGGTCAACGCCTGAAAACACCACAAAATGCTGCCGGGTGAATTCAGTTGTTATATCTGCTCCGCGGCTTCCAGCTGCTGCAGGTTCCACATGCGGGCATAGGCGCCGCCCTGCTCGAGTAGCTCGGCGTGTTTTCCGCGCTCAATGATCCGGCCTTCTGCCATGACCAGGATTTCATCGGCATTCATGACCGTCGACAAACGGTGGGCAATGATCAGCGCAGTGCGGCCGAGGGCAGCCTGTTCCATTTGCGTCTGGATGGCGCGTTCGGTGGCCGAGTCCAGCGCCGAGGTCGCTTCGTCAAAAATCATGATCGGCGGATCTTTCAGCAGGGCGCGGGCGATGGCGACGCGCTGCTTTTCGCCGCCGGAGAGTTTCAGGCCACGCTCGCCAACCCGGCTTTCGTATTTCTGCGGCAAGGATTCGATAAAGTCGTGCAACTGCGCGGCTTTGGCCGCTGCCAGAACTTCCTCGCGGCTGGCATCGGGGCGGCCGTAATTGATGTTGTAGAAAATCGTGTCGTTGAACAGCACAGTATCCTGCGGCACGATGCCGATGGCCGCGCGCAGGCTGCTCTGGGTCAGCTGCCGCAAGTCGTGGCCATTGAGGCGGATGGCGCCGCTACTGACATCGTAGAAGCGATACAACAGCCGTGACAGCGTGGACTTGCCAGCGCCGGAGTGACCGACCACGGCCAGCGTCTGGCCTGGCGCAATCGTGAAATTCAGGTCTTTCAGGATCGCCCGCTCGGGATCATAGGAGAAATCGACATGGGCAAACTCGATGCGCAGCGGGCCGGGCGGCAGCGCCAAGGCGTCGGGAGCATCAGCGATTTCGCGGTTTTCCTTGAGCAGGTTGAACATCCGCTCGATGTCGGTCAGCGCCTGGCGGATCTCGCGATAGACGACGCCGAGGAAATTCAGCGGAATGTACAGCTGAATCAGGAAGGCGTTGACCAGCACCAGGTCGCCAATCGACATCCGGCCATCAACGACACCGGCTGCCGCGCGCCACATCATCGCCGTGACGCCGAGGGCGATGATCGCCTGTTGGCCGAGGTTGAGCACCGCCAGTGTCGTTTGGCTGCGGGTTGCGGCATTTTCCCAGTGCAGCAGTTGTTCGTCGTAACGCCGGGCCTCCCAGGCCTCGTTGTTGAAATATTTGACGGTCTCGTAATTGATCAGGCTGTCGATGGCGCGGGTGTTGGCGGCCGAGTCGGTTTCATTGACCGCCCGGCGAATATCGATGCGCCAGTTGCTGAGCTTGATCGTATAAAGAATGTAGGCGGTCAGCGAAATCAGCGTAATGATGACGAAGCCGACGTCGTAATTGACGAAAAGGATGCCGATGACCAGACCGATTTCGACCAGGGTCGGCAGGATGGAATAGAGCGTGTAGGAAATCAGGCTGGAGATCGAGCGCGAGCCGCGTTCAATGTCGCGCGACACGCCGCCGGTCTGGCGTTCGAGGTGAAAGCGCAGCGATAGCGCATGGAGATGGCGGAAGACCTCCAGCGAGACCTGCCGGACGGCGCGCTGGGTGACGCGGGCAAAGAGGATTTCGCGCAGCTCAGTAAAGAGCGAGGTCGAGAAACGCAGGCAGCCATACAAGGCCAGCAGCAGCGCCGGCATCGCCAGCGCCTGTTGCGGCGTCGACAGGCCATCGATCATTTGCTTGAACAGCAGCGGCACGCCGACATTGGCCAATTTGGCGGCGACCAGGCAACTGAGGGCGGCAACGACGCGGAAACGATAGCGCCACAGGTAGGGGAAGAGGGTACGCAAGGTCAGCCAGACATGACTCTCGGGCAAGGGCTGGCCGACGGGCGGCTTGGGAAGCGCGGTGGAGCGGCGCATGGGGCGGGTATCCGGTTGATTAAAGTCGCTGGCAGTATATGAAAAGAGTGGGGTTTCCGGGAAAATCACCAGAGAATCAATCCAACGGACCCTATCATGAGCGAGCAATCCATCCAGCTTCCGACCAGACACTGCACCTTGCGGGTCGTTCCCATGCCGGCCGATCTGAATCAGAACGGCGATGTCTTCGGCGGCTGGGTCATGGCCCAGGTCGACGTCGCCGGGGCGATTCCGGCGATGCGCCGCGCCCGTGGCCGGGTTGCCACGGTGTCGGTCAATTCCTTCCTGTTCAAGCAGCCGGTGTCGGTTGGTGATGTTGTCAGTTTCTACGCTGATATTGCCCGCGTCGGAAACACCTCGATTACTGTGAAGGTCGAGGTCTATGCCGAGCGCCATTACGATGCGCCGATCATCGTCAAGGTCACCGAGGCTGAGCTGACGTATGTGGCGATCGACGAGGCGGGGCGCAAGCGCGCGCTTCCCGCCGGTACGCACGGGGAAATGCCGTAAAATCGGCGTATTCAAAATTCACGTAGCCCAACCAAAATGACCACTAAACCCACCTTGTCCACCCTTGCTGCCGTGCTGCTCGCGGCATTCTCGGGGTCGGCCGCTGCGGCCGGCTTTCAGCTCTGGGAGCAGAACGCCAGCGGTCTGGGCGTTGCTTATGCCGGTTCGGCGGCGGTTGCCGACAATGCCTCGACGATCTTCTACAACCCGGCGGGGATGACGCAGTTGCCGGGCCTGCAGCTTTCCGTCGGGATGAGCGGCGTTGGCTCGAGCTACCGTTTCCAGAATCAGGGCTCGAGCGGGGCGCTGCTCGGGAATGACGGCAATGGTGGTGATGCCGGTGGCTGGCATGCGGTGCCGAACTTTTACGTTAGCCGCCGTCTAAGCGATGACTTTGCAGTAGGCTTGGGCGTTTCCTCGCCTTTCGGCTCGTCGACTGATTACGAGAACGCCAACTGGGTGGGCCGCGTGCAGGCGCTCAAGACGGAAATCCGCACGGTCAATTACAACCCGGCACTGGCTTACCGGGTCAATGACAAGGTTTCGCTCGGCATCGGTCTCAACTATCAGACCGTCGATGCCGAAATGAGCAGCTATTCGCCGCTTGGCCTGTATCGCCTGAAGGGCGATGACCATGCCTGGGGCTGGAACGTCGGTGCGCTGTTCACGCTGTCGCCAGCGATGCGCTTGGGCGTTTCCTACCGTTCGGCGATGGATTACCACCTGAGTGGTACGCGCTCGGTCGGCGCGACTGGCGCCCCGGCAACGGCTGACATCAAGCTGCCGGATACCTTTGTCCTGTCGGTCTGGCAGCAGTTGTCGGAGCGCTGGGAAGCGATGGGCGATTTGTCCTGGACGCGCTGGAGCACGCTCGATAAATTGCAGGTCACGGGTAGCTTCGGCACCGACGTCGAACCCTTCAATTACCGTAACTCCTGGCGTCTGGCCTGGGGCGCGGCCTATAAGGCCAACGACCAGATCAAGCTGAAGTTCGGCCTGGCTTATGACCGGACACCGGTGCAGGATGCCTGGCGCTCAGCCCGCGTACCGGATAACGACCGCCTGTGGTTGTCGCTGGGTGGGCAGTGGGATAGCGGCAGCTACGGCAAGTTTGACCTCGGCTACACCTATCTCTATGTCAAGGATCCGGGCATTGCCCAGAGCAAGCTGGGGACGACGCTGCGCGGTGATTACGACGCCAGCGCCCACATCCTGGGCGCGCAGTATTCGGTCGCTTACTGAGACTGGTCCGTTTCGCCCGCTTTGCTCAGGCGGCGGGCGAAAACCCGCATTTCCCTGGCGGCCTGGATGTCGCCTTTGGTTTCAGCAACGACGATGCCGCGTTCGTAGACCGCCAATGCGCCGCTGCTGTCACCGGCTTCCGCCAGCGCTTTGCCCAGTGCCTTCCACGCTGCTGAATACTGGCTATCGCGGTCGACGGCCGCCTGGAAGCATTTTCCGGCGGCGAGCGGATCGCCGGCCTTGAGGTATTCGTTGCCCAGCGAGAAACGCAGCAGCGCGCCATCGCGCGGTCCGTCGAGCATTTTTTCCAGCGAAGCTATGCGCGGGTTCATCTAGAATCCAGTTTTTGTTTGAGTGAAAGAAAGTTTCCCATGGCCAAGACCATCATCGCTACCCCGAACGCCCCGGCTGCCATCGGCACCTATTCGCAAGCCGTGCGCGTTGGCGACACCGTTTATCTTTCCGGGCAGATCGGCCTCGATCCGGCGACCATGCAGATGGTAGACGGCATTGACGCGCAAATCGTTCGCGTTTTTGACAATCTAAAGGCGGTTGCCGAAGCGTCCGGTGGTTCGTTGGCCGATGTCGTCAAGCTCAACGTCTTCCTGACCGACCTCGGCAACTTCACCAAGGTCAATGAAACCATGGCCCGTTACTTCAGCGAGCCTTTCCCGGCCCGTGCCGCCGTTGGCGTCAAGGAACTGCCGCGCGGCGCGCTGGTCGAGGCCGACGCGGTGATGTTCATCGGCTGATGAGCTTGCCGCCAGCAGCGCCGATCCGGGCTTCCGAGGCGCTGCGCAAGAAACTCGCCAAGATCGGCCTCCATAGCGAGGCCGATTTGCTGACGCACCTGCCCTTGCGCTACGAGGACGAAACGCGCATCACGCCGGTGGCGCAGGCGTGCAGCGGCGAGCCGGTGCAGGTCGAGGTGGTCGTGCACCACAATGAAGTGCAGTTCCAGCCGCGCAAGCAGATGCTGGTGCATGCCAGCGACGGCAGCGGCGAAATCATCCTGCGCTTTTTCAGTTTTTATCCCAGCCAGCAGGCGCTGCTGGCGGCCGGCGCGCGGCTGCGGGCGTTTGGCGAAGTGCGGCACGGTTTTTTCGGCGCCGAGATGGTCCATCCGCGTTTCCGCAAGCTGCTCGGTGACGAGCCCCTGCCGACAGAAATGACCCCGGTTTACCCGTCGACCGCAGGATTGGCCAATTCGGCCTTGCAGAAGCTGATTGCCCGGGCGATGGCCGACGCCGATCTCGCGGAAACCCTGCCTGAAGCATTGCGCAAGGAACTCCGCCTGCCGGGCTTGGCGCGCAGTCTGCGGTTTTTGCACACGCCGCCGCCGGGCACCGAACTCGCGGCGCTGCACTCGCGCAATCATCCGGCCTGGCGGCGGGTCAAGTTCGACGAGGTGCTGGCGCAACAACTATCGCTGCGCCGTGCCTACCTGGCACGCCGCGAACAGGGCGCGCCGGTGCTGGTGGCGCGGGACGACCTTGGTGCTCGTCTGCTCGATGCGCTGCCCTTTGGCCTGACCGGCGCGCAATTGCGGGCCATTGCCGAAATTGCCGGCGATCTGGCCCAGCCTTACCCGATGCAGCGCCTGCTGCAGGGCGACGTCGGCGCCGGCAAGACCATCGTCGCGGCACTGGCGGCTTGTCAGGCGATTTCGGCGGGTTGGCAGGCGGCCTTCATGGCGCCGACGGAAATCCTCGCCGAACAGCATTACTTGAAATTGCAGGACTGGCTGGCGCCCATGGGCATCCGCGTCGCCTGGCTGTCCGGTAGCCTCAAGAGCAAGGCCAAGCGCGAACAGCTGGCGGCAACGGCGGCCGAAGCGCAATTGGTCGTCGGTACCCATGCGCTGATCCAGGACGGCGTCGATTTCGCCCGCCTGGGCTTGGCGATTGTCGACGAGCAGCACCGTTTCGGCGTGGCCCAGCGCCTGGCTTTGCGCAAGAAAGGCAGCAATCCGCACCAGTTGATGATGTCGGCGACGCCGATTCCGCGCACCCTGGCGATGAGCTATTACGCCGATCTTGACGTTACCGTGCTCGACGAACTGCCGCCCGGCCGGACGCCGATCAAGACGCGCCTGGTCGCCGACAGCCGGCGCGACGATGTTGTGGCCTTCGTCAAGAAGCTCGTTGCCGAAGGACGCCAGGCTTACTGGGTGTGCCCATTGATCGAGGAATCCGAAGCGCTGCAGTTGCAGACCGCCGAGAGCACCTACGAGCAGTTGCAGGAGGATCTGCCGGGCTTGCGCGTTGGTCTGGTGCATGGCCGTCTGAAAGCCGCCGAGAAGCAGGCGGTGATGGTCGCTTTCGCGGCGGGCGAGATTGATGTGCTGGTGGCGACGACGGTGATCGAGGTCGGCGTCGATGTGCCGAACGCCAGTTTGATGGTCATCGAACATGCCGAACGTTTCGGGCTGTCGCAATTGCACCAGCTGCGCGGCCGGGTCGGGCGCGGTCAGTACGAATCGAGTTGCGTGCTGATTTACGCCGGGCCGCTGGGGCAGGTCGCCCGCCAGCGGCTGAAGATCATTTTCGAGAACACCGACGGTTTCGAAATCGCCCGCCAGGATCTGCACTTGCGCGGTCCCGGCGAGTTCGTTGGCAGTCGGCAAAGTGGCGTGCCGCTGTTGCGTTACGCCGATCTGGAGCTTGATGCCGACCTTATCGACATGGCGCGCGAGGTGGCTGAAACGCTGCTGACGACGCAGCCGGAGCTGGCCGAAAAGCATTTGCAACGCTGGCTGGGTTCGCGCGAGGAATTGCTCAAATCCTGAAATGAAAAATGCCCTGATTTTGCGGTCGACCGCAAAATCAGGGCATTTTTGCCGGAATGCTCCCTCCCCTTCAAGGGGAGGGCTGGGG
>JAVBXO010000429.1 GCA_030824535.1 Azonexus sp.
CAGGTTTCTGAGTGGACCAGCCGTTTAGCTTGAAACCTGGCAGCGTGCTCGTCGGCCAAAGCAGTCATTGGAGGCGGGCCAATTGAGTGGCGGCTCAGCGTTGGTTTGCCGCCGGTCAAGTACGCCCAGCGGGAAAATTCAGTACTGTTCAGTGGTGGCTGACGGGCTTGCGCGTTGCGCACACCGTGCCCACGGGGCCCTAGCGAGTAATGCTCGCTGGGGATGAAACAGAATCTGACAGCATGGATCACAGTTCCCGTAGCATCATATCTACGATATGAATACAAACGGGAATTCGTTGACATTCCCAATACGGGAACCTAAGATAAAAACAACCATGGGAAACATGAAGCCTTTCTATGCAATTGCTCGGCCTTATCAAGCTCGACGCCTTCAAGCGAAAACACGCGGATTCCCGTGGGCCACTGGACGTCTGGCAAGCCGAGGTAGAAAGAGCGCAATGGAGTGGGCCTCATGATGTTAAGAGTCGCTACCCGAGTGCCAGCATCCTGGCTGACAACCGGGTGATATTCAACATCAAGGGCAACACGTACAGATTGGTCGTCAAGGCACGGTATCAAAACGGGATCGTCTTGATTGAATGGGTTGGACCTCACGCTGAGTATGATAAAAAAAGTTTTTAGGGGTGCCGTGGGTAAGCGAGGCGGAGAAAGGAGTCTGAAATGAAGCATCAGGTTCGAGTTATCAAGACGGAGCGTGACTACGACGCTGCGATCGCTCGTCTGTCGACTCTGATGGATGAAGAAATTGCCCCCGGTTCGAGCAAAGAAGTTGAGCTTGAGCTCTTGGCGCTGGTGATCGAGTCTTACGAGCGCAACAAGGTTGCGCCCGTCTTGCCGGACCCGATCGAAGCCATCCTTTTCCGGATGGATCAGATGGGCCTGAGCAAGAAAGACCTCGCCCTTTACTTTGGCTCACTGCCAAAAGTGTCCGAAGTGCTGGCGCGCAAGCGCCCGCTGAGTCTTGCAATGATCCGGAAACTTCACAAATATCTGGAAATTCCGGCCGATATCCTTCTTGGTGGTATTGGAGAGGACGATATCGACCTATCGGAAGAATCCCAATACGACTATGCCAGGTTTCCTTGGCAAGAAATGTTGGATCGAGGCTACTTCCAAACCTTCGCGGGCAACGTTCGACAGGCCAAGGAAAAAGGTGAGGAACTAATTCGCAACTTTATGCGTGGCGTTTTCGTCGGTTCTGAACAGCCCGCACTACTTCGCGCACCGCTCCATCAAAGTGGATCAAGGGTAATGGACGATTACGCGCTACTGGTCTGGCGCGTTGCTGTTCTGAAGAAAGCGCGCCAGCAAAAGCAAAAGCTGCCTACCCAGTACAAGAAAGGCTCGATCAGCGGAGAGTGGTTGCATGATCTTGCAAAGCTGTCGCGCTTTGAACAAGGTCCCCGACTAGCTCAAGAGTATCTGGCCAATATCGGCATTGTTTTGGTCGTCGAAGAGCACTTCAAGAAGACCTACCTAGATGGTGCAGCGATGCTCGACAATGGCACGCCTGTCATTGCGCTAACGCTCCGGCACGATCGTTTAGACAACTTCTGGTTCGCACTGATGCACGAACTCGTTCATGTGCAAAAGCACTTGGATGCCTCGCATATCTTCATTGCCGACAATCTCGACGACAAAACCCGATCCAGCATCAACGCCGAGCAAGAGGCCGACGCAGGCGCCCGCGAAGCTTTAATACCCAGCGCTGAATGGGAAAAATCCGAAGTAAAGGTAGATCCTTCGTCGGCACACGCAACTGCGCTGGCGGACCGGCTGCGGATTCATCCGTCCATCGTTGCCGGCCGCGTACGTTTCGAGACCGACAACTGGCGCTTGCTGACCGGCTTCAAAGCAGAGGTCAAAAGACACTTTGAGGACCAACTAGGGGGGGCTGTCGGCGCTATCTAACCAAGATACTTGCCAATCCCAGTTAAAACGCCATCAAAAAAACAGACCCCGAAGTGCTACCAACACTTCGGGGCCTTTGGTGAGGTGAATAGGGGCTACCAAACCACCCATGCACAACACGTCTTACACAGACAGCGGATTCTAACAGTTCGCGGTGCCGGCCACTCACCTGAGCCAGCCCCACCGTCGGCAATGGCCGAGGAGTTCGCGTAGGCGGTCCGTCCGGTTTCAGAGTAGAGCTGCCGCCTGAATGAGCATTGTCGAGCGCAGATGGCCGTCCGGTTGTGGCCGGGAGCCCAACTGGCGAACCTTTCCTGACTAAAACAAGCAATCGTTTCAATCAAGCCGTCGATGGCATTTCGTCGATGGGAAAAACACGGTCGTAGATCAGATTGAACACGAAGGCGTAGGCAACGTAGGTGAGGGCCAGGCTGATGTCGGCGATCAGGGCTTCTCGCCAGCCCATGCCGCTCCAGTTCATGATGATCGGCAGGCTGATGAGCAGCAGGCCGCCTTCGAAACCAAGGGCATGGATGCCGCGCAGGAGTACCGGTCGGTGGTCGGCGGTGCGGCCGGTCAGGCGTCCTTCCAGCCAGTCGAAGCTGGTGTTGTAGGCGGCATTCCACAGTGCGGCGATGGCCGCGATCAGCGCCAGCAGGCCGAGCGAGTCGGTCAGTGGCACGCCGCTCAGCCAGACGAAGGGCGGCGTGATCAGCAGCAGACCGCCGATTTCGAACAGGGCGATCTGGCGGAGGCGGTCCACCAGGCTTCTGAGTTTGGGTGAGTGATTCATGGGTAAATAACAGGCTTGGTCGGGGGCGGCGGCAGGCCGCCACGCCCGCCTATTCCGGCGCTGGTTCGTTGGGTAGCAGCAGGTTG
>JAVBXO010000443.1 GCA_030824535.1 Azonexus sp.
TAGAGACGAGTAAATCGAACGTCCCGGGGCTCCACAAACTGGCACATGACGAGCGTTGGCATGCGACGGCTGCAGAACTGGCTCCAACCTGGCTATTAAAGTTTTCTAATATTCCCAAGCAGGTGGAACTCCAGCTAGTCGATTGCGTTATTCATTCGGGGGCACTCGCATCTTTGGCTGCTGTCGCTACGGAGCGCGACAGCACCGTTTTTCGGAATGAAGAACACCTATTTACTTGGCTCGCCATCGACCTCTTAGTGCGTTTCGATATGGTGCTGCCCAACCTCGTGGGTATCGGTGAAGAATATCCAGATTTCATTTGGTTTGTGCGGGACCGTTTCCAGGTAGAACGCCGCGGAGCTACGCATCCCATCAGTATTGCGCAGGCTAAATGGGTAATCTCGCAGTTTCGTGCTCAGTGGCCATATGCAACCATGAGTGGCATCAGAACCGGTGATTCGAATCCTGACGATGCGACAGACTTCCTCAACAGAATGATTAACCACATCGCTACCAGTACCAGCCACGAAGCCAGCGAGGCGATGCAGGCATTGGTTGCAGAACCGTCAGATAGCTACAGCAATTTGATTAGGCACATGGCAGCGGAACAGCGGCAGAAATGCGCGGAGGAGATTTTTGCGCCGTTACCACCTAACTATCTGGGGAAACTTCTCACCGAAGGTCCGCCCGCCAATGCGGACGACCTAAAAGCCCTCATTCTTGAAGAACTGGCAGTCGCCAAGAAAATTCTTATTGGGGACGATCTTGATCAAGTACGCGATTTCTGGAGCGACGCAGGAGTTCCCTATGATGAGAATCGCTGCCGAGATCGTTTAGCCGCCATGATCGGCCCCGAATTGATGCGCTATGGCATCCAACGTATCACCGAAGCCGACATGCCAATGACCAAACGCGCAGACCTTGCATTCGCATGCGGTCCGCTTCAGTTGCCGATGGAAGTTAAGGGGCAGTGGCACGCAAAAGTCTGGGATGCAGCAACTGACCAGCTTGACCGACAGTACCTAGTTGATTGGCGCTCGGAACAACGCGGCATCTATTGCGTATTCTGGTTTGGCGAGTTGCCATCGTCGTCAGGAAGACGTCTGCAGGTTCCTCCAGTGGGTCTCGAAAAACCAAAATCGGCTGACGAGATGCGCGACATGTTGATCGAAGGCATCCCAGTAGCTCGGCGCGCACTGATAGATGTAGTGGTGCTTGACCTCACATCTGGAAGGCCCTGATTGTTTCGGGATCGATCTACGCTCAAACAAACGCCATCGGCTGGAGGGTCTGCTTGTCAACGCTCACCTGCCTTCCGATGTGTGGTGGATGGATGGCCGCTTCGGCCGACGAACAGGCGCGCGAAACAAAGGCTATATCTGGCTCCGACAGACTATATTCCCGAGCTCATGGTGGCATTTGCATACATTGGGTGGTCCGAGAGACTTTGCTCAGCTTTCACTAATATTCCATAGCACGGAAATAGGAACTTCTCGAGGAGTGGTCTCGACAGACTTTATTCATCGCGATCATCAGGCAGGACGCGCCAATTCACCAGCCTCTCGCCGACCAGGCTCGCAATCTTCCTCCCCCGCAAGCGGAAGGCTTTTCTCCTACGACTTTCCCCCCTCATCCCGCAACAAGGGAAACCTCTGCAACACCCGGTACTGCGACCCACCTGCCGCCAATTGCGACCGCACCAGCACAAATTCATCAGCCTGCCAGGCCAGCGGTGGACTCAATCCCAGATCCGCCACGCCTTCGCGGCATTTGCGCAACAAGGTCAGATGCGGCAAAAACCCGCTTTTCCCCCGGTCGACCGCAAAATCGGCAGCCAACAAGCGGCTGCGCAAGGCTTCAGCCAAAGCCGGGAGTTCCGGCGGTGGTTGCGAGCAGCCAGCCCAGCGGATACGGTTGTGCGGCCAGTACGCCAGCTGGTCAATGACAAAACTGAAGGCCGAACAGGAAACACCAGCAGCGGCGTTGATCAGCGCCGGCAAACGCGCTTCGGCGACATCGCCGATAAAAGCCAGCGTCAGGTGAATGGTTTCCGGCCGGGTCGGCTTGCCGCCGGCACTGGCAGCTTCGCGGCGGGCGATTTCGCCAAGGGCTTCGGCATTGACGCTAGACGGCCACAGCGCGAAGAAAACCCGCGCCGTGGCTGTAGCTGCTTCAGCCGACACGCTCGACCAGCACGATGGCCTGGGCTTCGATGGCTTCTTCGCGGCCCAGGTAGCCGAGCTTTTCGTTGGTCTTGCCCTTGAGATTGACGCAGTCTTCGGCAATGCCGAGGTCAGCGGCGATATTGGCGACCATCAAGGACGCATGCGGCGCCAGTTTCGGTTTCTGGGCGATCAAGGTCGTGTCGACATTGACCGGCCGCCAGCCTTTTTCCGCCAGCAGCGCCACCGCGCCGCGCAACAGCACGCGGCTGTCAGCGCCTTTGTAACGCGGATCAGTATCGGGGAAATGCCGGCCAATGTCGCCCAGCGCGACCGCCCCGAGCAGAGCATCGGTAATCGCATGCAGCAGCGCGTCGGCGTCGGAGTGCCCGAGCAAGCCGGTGGGATGATCAATTTCGACGCCGCCGAGAATCAGCTTGCGGCCGGCGACCAATTGGTGAACATCGTAGCCCTGCCCGACCCGGAAATTCATTTGCGTGCCCTCAGAATCATTGCGGCCAAGGCCAGATCGGCCGGGTAAGTCACTTTCAGATTGGTCGAATCGCCGCGCACCAGCTTCGGCTGCAGGCCCATGGCCTCGATGGCGCCGGCTTCGTCGGTCACTTCGCTACAGCGTTGCA
>JAVBXO010000233.1 GCA_030824535.1 Azonexus sp.
TTTTTTGGGTTTTATTTTAAAGTGTGGCGCGTTCAATTCGGAATTAAATATTTCTTCGCTGTGGTTTCTGAGTATGTTTTGTGTAGGCAAAAGCATGACCAAGACTGTTACCACTCGCTATGACGTCGCCGAGCACCTCAGAACGCCAGAGGAAATGGCCGCTTATCTTGAAGCCTGTCTTGAAGAAGCCGACGGGGATGCCGCATTCATTGCCAAAGCACTTGGCGATATAGCGCGCGCCAAGGGAATGTCACAGGTCGCGCGCGATGCCGGATTGTCTCGCGAAAGCCTGTACAAGGCGCTCTCCGGTGATCGTAGCCCGGGCTTCGATACCATTCTTAAAGTTGTCGCCGCACTGGGGCTAAAGTTGCATGCCGAAGCTGCTCGGGGCTGAGCAATCCGAAATTGCGAGGCGGAGAAGCTTGGCATGAAGCGCGATGTATCCGGTGCAAGCGTATTGCCGAGCATGAAGCCCCTTATGTAGCGAAGGGAAGCTTTTGCCTCGGGAGGTATCAACGAACCAATTCCCCCGCAGGCGGTCAATGCTCCCGCTGTCCGCTGCGCTCCGTGGCTGGGCGTGCTCTCAGGTAAAATATCGCATGCTTTCGAACCCATCGACCTTGATTCAACCGCCGCGCCCGCTGTTCGGGTATCGCAAATACTGGGCCCAGCGTTTTGGCCCGGCGCCTTTCCTGCCCATGTCCCGTGCCGAAATGGAGACCCTTGGCTGGGATTCCTGCGACATCATTCTGGTGACTGGCGACGCCTATATCGATCATCCCAGCTTCGGCATGGCGCTGGTTGGCCGCTTGCTGGAAGCCCAGGGTTTCCGCGTTGGCATCATTTGCCAGCCGGACTGGAATTCTGCGGTCGACTTCAAAAAACTGGGGAAACCCAATCTGTTCTTCGGCGTGACGGCCGGCAACATGGATTCGATGGTCAACCGCTACACGGCTGACCGCAAGATTCGCTCCGATGACGCCTATACGCCGAATGCCGAGCCGAACAAGCGCCCGGATCGTGCCGTGACGGTGTATGCCCAGCGTTGTCGCGAGGCTTTTTCCGGAACGCCGGTGGTGATTGGCTCGATTGAAGCCAGCCTGCGCCGCATTGCTCATTACGATTACTGGTCGGACAAGGTCCGTCGTTCGGTGCTGCCGGATTCCAAAGCCGATCTGCTGGTGTTCGGCAATGCCGAGCGGGCGATTGTCGAAATTGCTCATCGCCTGGCTCGGGGCGACAAGATTTCCGAAATCCGCGACTTGCGCGGCACCGCCTTCATGGCGCCGCGCGGCTGGTTGCCGGGGGATGACTGGGAGGCGATGGATTCGACTTCGGTCGATACGCCGGGGCCGCTGATCAAGCATGCCGACCCTTATGCCATGGTTGAAGCCGGCGCGAAGAATGAGGATGCAGGATCGACTTCGGGCGAGCAGCCGGTGCGCATCGTTTCGCGTACCGAACGTCTGGCGGCGCTGCGCGAAAAGCGCGCGCATACCGTCGTCCGTCTGCCGTCCTACGAGCAGGTCAAGGATGATCCGGTGCTTTATGCCCATGCTTCGCGCACTTTCCACCTTGAATCCAATCCCGGCAATGCCCGTGCTTTGGTGCAGGGGCATGGCGAGCGCGATGTCTGGCTGAATCCGCCGCCGATCCCGTTGACGACCGAAGAACTCGATGGCGTCTATGAGCTGCCTTACGCTCGCCGGCCGCATCCGTCTTACGATGACACCAAGATTCCGGCTTGGGAAATGATCCGTTTCTCGGTCAACATCATGCGTGGCTGTTTTGGCGGCTGTACCTTCTGTTCGATCACCGAGCACGAAGGGCGCATTATCCAGAGCCGTTCGGAAGATTCGGTGATCCGTGAAATCGAGGAAATGCGCGACAAGACGCCAGGCTTCACCGGCATTGTTTCCGACCTCGGCGGCCCGACGGCCAACATGTTCCACCTGAAGTGCAAGGACGAGAAGATTGAGTCCGCCTGCCGTCGCTTGTCCTGCGTTTATCCGGATATTTGCGAAAACCTCGGCACCGACCACTCGCAATTGATCTCACTGTACCGCCGGGCGCGCACGCTGAAGGGCGTCAAAAAGGTGCTGATTGGCTCGGGCCTGCGTTACGACCTGGCCGTGCGTTCGCCGGAATACATCAAGGAACTGGTCACACACCACGTCGGCGGCTATCTGAAGATTGCTCCGGAGCATACCGAGGAAGGCCCGCTGTCGAAGATGATGAAGCCGGGGATCGGCAGCTACGACCGTTTCAAGCAGCTGTTCGACCGTTTCTCGCGCGAAGCCGGCAAGGAGCAGTACCTGATTCCGTACTTCATCGCCGCCCACCCGGGCACGCAGGATGAAGACATGGTCAATCTGGCGCTGTGGCTGAAGAAGAACAACTTCCGCCTCGACCAGGTGCAGACCTTCCTGCCGACGCCGATGGCGATGGCGACGACGATGTACCACACCGAAAAGAACCCGCTGAAGAAGGTTAACCGCAGTAGCGAGACCGTCGGAGCTGTGCGCAATGGTCGCCAGCGCAAGCTCCACAAGGCTTTCCTGCGCTATCACGACGCCGAAAACTGGCCGCTGCTGCGCGAGGCGCTGAAGGAAATGGGCCGCGCCGACCTGATTGGCAATGGCAAGAAACAACTGGTGCCGGCCTGGCAACCAGCTGGTGTGCCCGGCAAGTTCAGCGCTCAGCCGGAAAAAGTTCTCAAAAAAACGCCCGCCACTGTCGGCGGGCGGTCTCAGGACAGGGATGCGCCGGCCAAACGGGCCAAGGCCCCCGTCACTCCG
>JAVBXO010000227.1 GCA_030824535.1 Azonexus sp.
CGATGATGCGCAACGTTGCAGTACGGGCAATGGCAATGCCAGGAACGCGGCCGACACGACGGGCCTGACGCTGGCCGGTAACGGAATTCTTGCTGCCGGGCTACTGGGCGGTAATAGTCAGCTTTCCTTGTGTGCAGGCAGTGGTACCAACTTGCAGAAATTCCAGGGGCTGGCGGATGGCATAGCGAAGATCGCCTAGCGAAGATTACGTCAGGGCTTGCCCGAACGACGTGGCATGTGGCAGGCGCTTACCCTGCCCCATGCCGTCTTGACCTGCCAAAGACATGAAAGTCAGCGTATGAAAAAAGTTCTTCCGGGAAGCGATATGAGCTATCTCGACTTTGCACCCGCCCTGCTCCGTTTACAGGACGCTCCGCCCAACCCCTTGGGCCGCCAGGTGCTGCGCAGTCTGTTGGTCCTGTTGCTGGCGCTGCTGCTGTGGGCCATGCTGGGCCGACTCGATATTGTGGCCGTGGCGGAAGGTCGCTTGATTCCGGAAAGCTACGTCAAAATTGTCCAGCCAGCCGACTCGGGAATCGTCAAGGAGATCCTCGTGCATGAAGGCGAGTCGGTCAAAACGGGCCAGGTTCTGATGCGCATGGACACGCTGATCTCTGACGCTGACGGCAAATCGATCGAAGCGGAATACCAGCGCAAGCGCTTGAGTTTGCGGCGCATCGACAGTGAATTATCCGGTCGACCCTTCAAAATCGAGCAAAACGATCCGGCCTTCCTGGCGCGGGAGATTGCCGCCCAATACCAGGCCAATCGCCAGTCGCTCGAAGCGGCGCTGGCGGAAGAGCGTGCGCGCTTGCTCAAGGCCGGGCAGGAATTGGCGGCCGCTCAGCAGGTACAGCAAAAACTGGAAGAAAGCTTGCCGCATTACCGCAAGCAGGATGTCGCTTTTGAAGGTCTCGCCCGGGAGGGCTTTGCCGGCAGCTTGACAGCGAGCGATAAACGTCGGGAACGTCTCGAAAAGGAACAGGAACTACACACCCAGGGTTTTCTGATCGAATCGGCCAAGGCCAGCATGCTTCAATCGGAAAAGAAACTGGCCCAACTCGATTCCGATTACCGTCGCCAACTGCACAGCGAACGCAACGACCTCCAGGGACAGGCCGAAAAACTGTTGCAGGAAATCGCCAAGCAAGCCCACAAGCAGCAATTACTTGAGCTCAAGGCCCCCCAGGACAGCGTGGTCAAAGATCTGGCGACGCACACGGTCGGCACGGTGGTTCAGCCGGGCACGGTGCTATTGACGCTGGTGCCGAGAACGGAAAACCTGCGGGCGGAAGTCTGGATCAGCAACGAGGATATCGGTTTCGTCCGGGAAGGACAGCCGGTGAAACTGAAGTTCGCCGCGTTCCCGTTTCAGAAATACGGCATGCTCGATGGCGTTGTCGAGCATCTCAGTGCCGATTCCGCCGATGGCGCCATGGGGACGGGAAGCACGCCAAGTGAACCGGGGAACAAGAACCAGGCCTTGCTCTACAAGGCTTTGGTGGTCTTGAAGCAGATGCAGCTGGACATGGATGGGGAACGCTTTCCGCTGGCGGCAGGGATGCGCACCAACGCGGAAATCTGGCTGGGTGACCGAAGCGTTCTTGAATATCTGCTGTCGCCCGTGCGCAAGGCCTGGCATGAGGCAGGAAGAGAGCGCTAAGGCCCGCTCTGGTTAAGGTCAAAATTTCAGTCCTTGCTCGTCCACAGCATCACCGTTCTTTCGCGTTAATATTTCCGGCTGCACTCAGGACCGGACATCATGAAAATTTCCGTCGGCCTTTACGGCACCAACGCGCACCACATTGCTCTGGCGATGATCCAGGGCTTCAACAAGCATTACAGTCTCTTCCGCCAGACCTGTCGCGAAGCCAAGACCCGGTTCGAGCAGGGGGACTGGCTGGGGGTGCATAAGGCGGTCCGGGAGCGCATCCGCTTTTACGATGACCGGGTTGATGAGTGCGTCGAGCGCCTGCGCTGTGATTTCGATGCCGAGCATCTTGATGACACGACTTGGCAGCAGGTCAAATTGCTCTATATCGGCCTCTTGCTCAATCACAAGCAGCCGGAATTGGCCGAGACTTTTTTCAATTCGGTGACGACCAAGATCCTGCACCGGACGTATTTTCATAACGACTTCATCTTCGTCCGGCCGAGCATTTCCACGGAAAACCTCGAAGCCGACGAGGCGCCGACTTACCGCAGCTATTACGTTCACGACCAGGGCTTGCGCGGGGCGATTCGTCAGATCGTTGGCGATTTCGGCTGGCATCGTCCCTTTGCCGACCTCGAGCGCGACGTCAATGACGTTTATCACGCCATCCGCCGCTTTCTGCAGCAGATGCCCGGCCGCGATTTCAATTTCCAGATCCAGGTGCTGGCCTCGGCCTTTTATCGCAACAAGGCCGCCTACATCATCGGCAAGGCGATCAATGGCGCCAGCGAATATCCTTTCACGATTCCGGTGCTGCACGACGACGAAGGCCGGCTTTATCTCGACACCATCCTGCTCGACGCCTGGCGCATCGGCCTGCTGTTTTCGCTGTCGCGCGCCTATTTCATGGTCGACATGGAAGTGCCTTCGGGCTATGTGCAGTTCCTGCGGGCGATCATGCCCAACAAGCCGCGCTCGGAGCTTTACATCATGCTCGGCCTGGGCAAGCAGGGCAAAACGATGTTCTTCCGCGATTTCATCTATCACCAGCGTCATTCCGAAGACAAATTCATCATGGCGCCGGGCATTCGCGGTCTGGTCATGCTGGTATTCACGCTGCCCTCCTACCCTTAT